>NZ_JBFUPN010000007.1:59956-264802 GCF_041355315.1 Mucilaginibacter sp. RCC_168 | reverse complement strand
TATTTTCTCCTGTGTAAATCAGAATAGAAAATATGAAAAAAATTATCTCAAATTAGTTGCTTAGATCATAGAAATCGAGGTACGAAGCAATCTCTACATAAGCAGGTCAATCCGAAAAGCTCGCTCTGTAGAGTATGAGATTGCTTCGTGCCTCGCAATGACGTGCGAAGAAGTTATCCCAAACAAAAAAAGACCGCGTAATAGACGGTCTTTTAATTGTTAATATATATTGGGGATATAAATGCTTGTTTTTATTCATAGACGAACTAATACCCCAAAGGTTTAAGCCGCATTAAATTTTTTTTACAGATCGCCGGTTACAAAAAGATTTTCGGCACTCCCATTCTTTTTAAGCAGCGCAAAGTGTGATCGTAGGGCGTCAACAAGCGGGTACGACCGGTAATTTAACCGGTACTCCTGTGCATATCTCCTGATGATAGGGGTGATGTACGGGTAATAAGTATGTGCTACTGCCGGGAATAAATGGTGCGCTACATGATGGTTAAAACCACCAAATAGAAAATTGGCCACTGAGTTGTGGGTACTAAAATCCTTGGTTTTGCTAATCTGGTACATGGCCCATGTGGTGTTGATCACGCCATCATCGGGTGGCATCGGAAATTCGGCGTCCTCATCTGCATGGGTAGAGAGCAATGCCGTTACCCCAAAGGCACTGGCAATAAAGTGCATCACCAAAAAGGCAGTTATTACGTTGATGGCGGGTTGTGCTAATACCAGTGCCGGTACACCTATCATCATAAACAGGTAGGAAATTTTAGCTGCAAACAGTTTAATGTATTCAATTTTAGGAATAGTAATTATCCGTTTCACGTAGTTATCCTTCGATCCAAAGAAATCTTTAAAATCACGTATCAGCAGCCAATTCAGGGTATAAAAAAAGTATAGGAACCACATATAAATATGCTGATAGCGGTGAAACTGAAACCATTTGCTCTCTGGGAAAATACGTACAACATCGCTTTGCTTTACATCGATATCCCATTGCTGCATATTAGGGTAGGGATGATGCAACAACAGATGGCGTTTTTTCCAGATAAAACTGTTGCTGCCAAAAAGTTCCAATATACAGCTCAACTTTTCGTTGCTGGCCCGGGTACTAAAAACGGCGCCGTGCACGGCATCATGAAAGGCGTTAAAAAATACCAGTATCATGGTTAGCCCGGTTAAAATATAAAACAGGAAAAGCAATTGGATATCGTTGCCCAATACCAGTATGCAACTGTAAAAGGCAAAGTAAAGAGCTATTAAAAAAATGGACTTGTAAATAATATGGCGCTGGATGTTTTTATTAACGAGGATATTGGTTTGAACTTCTTTATGCAGTTCCTTGAAAAAATCATCGTCGCCTGCTTTTTTAAATACAAGTTTGGTCAATTTCTCAGTTTCCATATAAAAACGTTTTATACTTTACTTAGCAAGTGGCTGGCTACGTTTTAACAAGCCAGTAATTGGCTTGGTTTATACTTTTTATTTTTTAAACTTTTTGATGACATAATTGCATCGTGTTCAGGATGTTTTCAATAGTGGATTTTCAGATATTAAAAAAAGTTTAGGGGATACCACCTTTAAACTATACAAAATCAATAGTTTTACTAAATAATACAGCTGCCACGGCATGCGTAATATATATGGCACACATTGTTTAAAAGTTAAATGATGTTTTATACTGTATTAACTTTTATATATTTGACCTTACATCAGTAAAATTTATAGCTGAATTTTTATTTTATGACAGTTCTTGCAAACGGGATAAGTGACAAGTACGAGTTGGTTGTAGGCCTCGAGGTACATGCTCAGCTATCCACTTTAAGTAAAGCATTCTCGGCCGATTCTGCAGCCTTTGGTGCCGAACCTAACCATCACATCAGCGCCGTATCATTAGGGCATCCGGGCACATTACCGTTCCTGAATAAGAGAGCGGTGGAGTACGCCGTAAAAATGGGCCTTGCCTGTAATTGCACTATCAATTTAAATAACAGCTTTGCCCGTAAAAATTATTTCTATGCCGATTTGCCCAAAGGCTACCAGATCACACAGGATCAGGCGCCGGTTTGTTTGGGCGGATATGTGCCTGTAAGGTTAGCTGAGGGTAAACAAAAAGATATCGCCATTCACCATATTCACATGGAGGAGGATGCCGGTAAAAGTATGCACGATCAGCACCACGCCGATTCATTGATCGATTTGAACCGGGCAGGTGTACCCTTGATCGAGATTGTAACACAACCCGATATCCGGAGTGCCGAAGAGGCTGGTCAGTTTTTGACCGAAACCCGTAAAATACTCCGTTATCTTGATATTTGCGATGGAAATATGGAAGAGGGCAGTATGCGCTGCGATGCCAATATTTCCGTAAGATTGCATGGTGCAACCGAATACGGTAATCGTTGCGAAGTGAAAAATCTAAACTCCATACGCAACGTACAGCGCGCTATTGAACATGAGTTTGTCCGCCAGGTAAACATCATTGAGCAAGGCGGTCATATTGATCAGAATACCTTAAATTTTAATGCAGACACCGGCGAAACATCTGTTCTGCGCTCAAAAGAAATGGCTAATGATTACCGTTATTTCCCGGAACCCGATTTGCCGCCTCTAAAGCTAACCGAACAATACCTGGAAAACATCCGGAAGAGTTTGCCTGCATTACCAAACCAGTTGTACCATAAATATGTCGAAGAACTGGGTCTTTCGGCCTACGATGCTTCGGTAATAACCGCTGAGCGCGATCTTGCGCTATATTTCGAAGAACTGATTAAACATACTGATCATTACAAAGCAGCTGCCAATTGGCTTATGGGAGCCGTGAAATCGTATTTGAATGATCATAATGTCACCATTGGTAACTTTGGCGTTACAGCCAGGCATTTGGCTGGCCTCATTAAACTTGTTGACAGTGGCGTGATAAATAATTCTGTAGCTTCGCACAAACTATTCCCCGCCATGATCAAAGAACCGGGCAGAACCCCCGATGATCTGGCGAAGGAACTTAACCTGTTGATCAGCACGGATACCGATGATGTGAGTCGCTTTATACGCGATGCAATTGCCAAATACCCGGATAAGGTTAAGGAATACCAGAAAGGAAAAAAGGGCGTTTTAGGCCTGTTTATGGGCGAGATCATGAAAAGCTCCAAAGGCAAGATCGATCCGCAGAAAACAAACCAGCTGTTGATAAAAGAATTAGAATCAAAATAAAACCGCACCTAAATCCTCTTCAAAGGAGAGGACTTTAAATTGCTTTTTTGAATCCTCTCTTTTGGAGAGGGCAGGGTGAGGCCGAATTTTCAAATCAAAATAAAATGAAGAACCGCAGTATTGCATCAGGCATATTTTTACTAACCATTTTTTTGTTTTCATGTAAAAACAAAGACGCATTCACCATTTCAGGCGCTGTTAAGAACCCGTCAACGCTGAAGGTAATTTATTTATCGGAGGCTGATAGTTCACAGGTAAAGGTGGTTGATTCAACCACACTGAGCGAGGATGGTAAATTTCAGTTTAAGCACCAGGCGCCTTATGCCAACCTGTATAAATTGCGTGTAGGTGATGCCATTTATGATTTGATCGCTAAAAACGGCGATGAGATAGATTTTAGTACCGATCTGAAAGATAATACCCATTCTTATACAATTACAGGCTCTGACGATTCTGACAAGATCAAAGAATTTAACAAGATCAGTAATTTATACGGCGAAAAAAACAATAAGGTGGTTGCCGAATATCAGGAAAAATCACAGGCCCTGGGCAAGCAATCAGATTCATTGCTTAAAGTATACATGCCCGTATTTCAAAAAAATATGGCCGACTATGGTGCTGCCGTGCTCAAATTTGTAAACGATAACAAAAAGTCGCTGGCTGGTTTTTACG
Organism: Mucilaginibacter sp. RCC_168; assembly: GCF_041355315.1. Taxonomy (NCBI): domain Bacteria; kingdom Pseudomonadati; phylum Bacteroidota; class Sphingobacteriia; order Sphingobacteriales; family Sphingobacteriaceae; genus Mucilaginibacter; species Mucilaginibacter sp. RCC_168. The sequence continues at coordinate 260,911 of NZ_JBFUPN010000007.1, read as the reverse complement.
CGGCTACTTCATTAGATGTATTTAAATACGAACCACAACTGGTAGCTTATGCCGATGAGATTAAAGGTAGTTTTCAGGATAATCCGGGTGTTCAGCAATTCATCAAGCAAATGGAAAGGGTAAAACCTGTTTCTGTTGGTCATAAAGCACCGGATTTTACAACCGGTGGTATTGATGGCAAACCTGTAAAACTATCTGATTATAAAGGTAAGTATGTAATGATAGACTTTTGGGCTTCATGGTGTATGCCGTGCCGCCAGGAAAACCCGAACGTGGTAAAACAATACAACGCCTTTAAATCAAGAGGGTTTAACATTCTGGGTATATCATTGGATAAAGAGACCGGTGCCTGGAAAAAAGCTATTGATGATGATAAACTAACCTGGGCACACGGATCAGATCTGAAAGGATTTGAGGGCCCAACAGAAGCTCTTTACCATATAGAGGCTATCCCGTCAAATTTTATCATTGATCCACAGGGAAATATAGTTGCAAAGAACATTACAGGCGCCGATCTTGAAGCTTTTTTAAACAAAACATTTAGTAAGCCTCAATAAATCGTTAATATAAGGTAACCTTTAACAATTTGTTAATATTGACTTAACTTTTAGCTTTTGTAAAGCGTATACTTTTATACAAAAAATTTAACGTGCCATGAGCAACTCTTCAAAACAGAAAATACTTATTGTTGATGATGAACCCGACATTTTAGAACTGATTGAATATAATCTGAAAAAAGAAGGTTATCAGGTGTTTTTGGCCCGCAACGGACAGGAAGCCGTTGCTGAAGCAAAAAAATCACTACCTGATCTTATCGTACTGGATATCATGATGCCGAAAATGGATGGCATTGAGGCTTGTCGCATTATGCGTACCATGCCCGAGTTTAAGAATACCTTTATGGTGTTTTTAACCGCCCGTAGCGAAGAATATTCTGAAATTGCCGGTTTTAACGTAGGTGCCGATGATTATATAGCCAAACCAATAAAGCCTCGTGCTTTGGTAAGCCGTATCAATGCTATTTTGCGCCGCAATGCTCCTGCTGAGGATACTCCTGACAATAAATTGGAAATTGGTAACCTGGTTATCGATCGCGAAGCATATTTGGTTTATAAAGATGGGGTTAAGGTGGTTTTAGCCAAAAAAGAATTCGAATTGCTTTATCTGTTAGCATCAAAACCAGGTAAAGTATATACCCGTGAAGTGATTCTGAAAAATATCTGGGAAGACTCTGTTGTGGTTACTAATCGTACCATCGATGTGCATATTCGCAAACTGCGTGAAAAATTGGGTGATGATTGCGTAGCTACCGTTAAAGGTGTAGGCTACAAATTTGAAGCTTAGTATATTATCATATATCGTCATATTGGTCCAACTAATCATAAATTAGTTGGACTTTTTTTATGAAAAACTATATATTGCAAAATATATGAAAAAATATCTATTTTTTTTATTTGTGACCTGTTTTTTAGGTTTTTCCTGTTCCAAGGATCATTCTGGAAACCCTGAAACTAAATCATATAAGCTAACTTATAAAATAAGTGATTTTTCATCGGCCGATACTGCTTTTGAAAAGGTTGGCCAAACGGCAGTAGGAGTTAAAACTACAACTACAGTGGCGCCCTCAAGCATAATGGATGTGCTATATTGCAGTATTTATGATGCCGATGGCAAAAATATAAATACAATTAAACAGCTATCAACAGATGCGGGTTTTGGAACTATCGCCACTAATTTACCAGCAGGTAATTATACGTTGGTTTTTGCAGGCGGCAAAACAGGGCTTGTTTTTGTAAACATGCTTTCTCCGGAAAAAGCTACTCTAAATACAGACGTATTGACCTATAATAACAATAATGCGTCAACTGGTCTTGCAGATTATACTATAAAGGATACTTATTACAAAAAAGTCCCTATAACAGTTATCGGTGATAATACCGAAAGTATTACTTTGAACAGAATCGTGGCACAATTAAACGTCGTTATACAGGATGCTATCCCTTCGGCTTCGGCTTATAGTGTGGATTTATTTATAATTAAGAAAACACCATTTTATAATGCCTTCCACGTAAATGGGGGGGATGTTAATGCCGTCGGCTCGGAAGGCTCTGACGGATGGAGTAATATTGTACCAGCCTCCAAATTAGGTACCAGTAATTATTCAATCAAGACACTCATTTTTACTAATTCAACCCCTTTTCAATTGAAAATTAGCGCTTATCATAGTATACCAAATGATATTGTTCCGCATTGGGTTGCAGATATCACTTTAACAAATATTACCGCGGCTGTTAATAAAACAACAGTTGTATCAACCAGGCTTTTTGATCATGTAGGCGATCCAAGTCTTCCTCCGGTGCTAACACATTAATTAACATCGCAACTAATTACCTGGCGTGATTTAATACATCATATTATTAAATAAAAGCGGCCACATATGAGGCCGCTTTTATTTGTCTTTTTTAGAGATTGGGTTAGCCGGTAATTTTACCGGTAACATCTTTTATTTTATCTGAAGCTTTAGTCTCTAAATCATCAACTATGCCCTTTATTTTGTCGCCGGTAAAGTCTGAGGCTTTTTCCTTTAGTTCGTCAAATTCCTCTTCAACCTTATCCTTTGCGTTTTCCCACAATTCTCCGGCAGATTCTTTGATCTTATCAAAAAAACCTTTTTCTTCTCCTGGTTCGTTCGGTGTAGTGCTCATGATGTTTTTCTTAATTATGAATGATTGATTTATTTAGGTATTACAATTAAAGTTAAAATTTATTTTACAATCTATTTCATTAATTGTCTTATATATTTTGCTGTGCAATAGCTTAAATATGATTGGCTCAGATTTTCAGTCAAAAATGATTAATGTTTATTTACAACAAATTAGCAATGACATTTATGCTAAACAAGTGTAACTGCTGTTTAAATTATAAACCGTATTTTTGCCGGCTATATTTAAAGTATGAAGTTTCCGAAATTTGCCGACCTGATATTGTTTGAGAATGATGATGTGATTGTGGTAAACAAGCCGCCTTTCCTGAGTTCGCTGGATGAGCGCGAAGGTGGCGAAGTTAATTTGCTGCGTTTGGCCAAGGCTTATTCAGAAGATGCGCAAATATGTCACCGCCTGGATAAAGAAACGTCAGGAGCACTTATTATCGCTAAAAATCCCGAAGCTTATCGCTTTGTATCCATCCAGTTTGAAAAACGCCAGGTTAAAAAAGTTTATCATGCCATTATTGATGGTACGCACACTTTTGATAACCTTTTGGTTGATCTGCCTATTTTAAATGTGGGTAAAGGTAACGTGACCATAAGCAGACAGGATGGCAAAAGGGCCGAAACCTGGTTTCAGTCGTTAAAATATTTTAAACATTACACTTTGGTTGAATGCCGGCCGGTTACCGGGCGGATGCACCAGATCCGCATACACCTGGCTACTCAAAAGGCATCTATAGCCGGCGATGAGATGTATAAAGGCGAACCGGTTTATCTGTCAAAAATAAAGCGTAAGTATCATTTGGGTAAAGATCAGGAGGAACTTCCAATCATGAAACGTTTTGCCTTGCATGCTTATGAGGTTACCTTCAAAATAAATCCTGAAACGGAGATTACGATACATGCGCCATATCCTAAGGACTTTGAAACGCTTTTAAAACAGCTTGAAAAGTTTGATAGTTAACAATTAGCCTCATAAATATTGGGTTCTTGCACAGGGCATAAATTTATGCCAGGCCTCTGTGGCATATTTGAAATTGTTTTACCCACGAGCTTGGCCTTGTTGGGATTTAGCAGGATAAGCACATAAGGTTGTATTATTTTGGAGAACTGATAACTCTCTTAGAAACACACTTACCCAATTAAGCCATTGACTTTTTATTGATAGCCACTACTTGTCTTAATTTTATTCTATTAATAAAATAGTTTTATAATTAGTTACAGTATAAGGCTTTTTATACCCATTTATGGGATATAGACATCCTGTTTTTTTATTTTTTACAGTTTTGGTAAAAAACATATCATTTGATGTTCTAAAAATATGAAAATGGTAAAATCCAATTTTGTTGTTGTGATTTTTTACGTATTTGACCTATTTAAATGTGATTTGTTGAAAAAATTTATAAAAAATTCACAATTTTATAATGATTTTTATAAAAATAATTTAAATTCGCCTTGATAATTAGTCAAAACAACAGATAAACTATTATTAGAACCATAAATTTTACAAACTAACTTAAAAATGGCAACTAAACTTGAGTACATTTGGCTTGATGGGTATAAACCAACACAAAGCCTGCGCAGCAAAACTAAAATTGTTAAAAGCTTCAGCGGTAAAGTTGAAGATTTAGATAACTGGAGCTTTGATGGTTCATCAACAGAACAAGCACCAGGTGGCTCATCTGATTGTATCCTGAAACCGGTTTTTACAGTTCCTGATCCACAAAGAAAAGATGCTCACCTGGTAATGTGCGAAGTGTTAGACTCAACCGGTAAACCACACGAATCAAACGGTCGTGCTCTTATTCAGGATGATGATAACGATTTCTGGTTTGGTTTTGAGCAGGAATACTTTTTATGGGATCCTAAAACCGATAAACCTCTTGGTTTCCCGGCAGGTGGTTACCCAGGTCCGCAAGGCCCATACTACTGTTCAGTAGGTGCAAACAACGCTTTCGGTCGCGAAATTGTTGAAGAACACTTAGATGCTTGTTTAGAAGCTGGTTTAAATGTTGAAGGTATCAACGCCGAAGTAGCTGCAGGTCAGTGGGAATTCCAGATCTTTGCTAAAGGCGCTAAAGAAGCTGGTGACCAAATCTGGGTTGCCCGTTATCTGTTAGAAAGAATTGGTGAAAGCTACGGTGTTGCCATCAACTGGCATTGCAAACCATTAGGTCAGTTAGACTGGAATGGTTCTGGTATGCACGCTAACTTCTCAAACACATTATTACGTACAGCAAACAGCAAAGAGAAATTTGAGGCAGTTTGCGAAGCGTTCCGTCCGGCAGTAAAAGAATGTATCGCTGTTTATGGTGCTGATAACGATCAACGTTTAACCGGTAAACACGAAACTGCATCAATCCATGATTTTAGCTATGGTGTATCTGATCGTGGTGCTTCTATCCGTATTCCACTTTATGCAGTTGATCATAACTGGAGTGGTTACCTGGAAGATCGTCGCCCTAACTCAGCTGCCGATCCATACAAAGTAGCTGCGGTAATCATCAAAACTGTAAAATCAGCGAAAGTTTAAGCCCCTCTTAAATATTTTAATTATTCTGATCCCCCGGCTCAAAAAGCCGGGGGATTTTTTTTGGAGTAGCTCTATTATCGGTTGCACCGATCGATTTTGCCATAGCTTGGAGAAGTTCGATAAACAATTTACTTTTGGAAGTATCCTTACATCATCCAATTAATATTGGAAAATCAAGAATTAAGATGAATTCACAGGAAAAAGTATTGCACTGCTACAATACAGTGGCCGACGACTATGCGGCTGATCGTTGGGACGAACTTTCCAAAAAACATTTGGACACCTTGTTATTAAAGGAATTTACAGCCGTAAATAAAGACAAAGGACTATGTGCCGACTTTGGTTGTGGACCTGGACAAACTACAAGGTTTCTGTACGATAATGGCTTAAAAGATATAGTCGGCATTGATCTGTCACCAGCGATGGTGAGCGCCGCCCGTAAGCTTTCGCCTCAAATTAAATTTGAAACCGGCGACTTGCTGAATATCGATTATCCGCCCGGAGCCCTTGGAAGTGTACTTGCATTTTATGCGATAGTGCATTTTAGTAGTGACGAAATCAAAAAATGCTTCGGAGAAATAAGTAGGGTATTAAAAACGGGAGGAGAATTTTTACTTTCATTTCACGTAGGAGATGAAATACTTCATTATGATAAAGCTCATGACAAAGAGGTAGATATTGATTTATACTACTTTAAAACAGATGATATCGTGGCGTTACTTTATGAAACCGGGTTTAATATATTCGAAGCTATAGAAAGGCGCCCACATGACGATGCGAAATTTAAAAGCAGGCGGGGCTATATTTGGGCTGTAAAAAAATGAAGAGCAGCCGCAAGCTTCATTAAAGCCTATAATTTCCCGATTTTATCAACAACAAACCATCAACCGGAAAATTGTAAACATAAACCCAGCATTCAATCATTCCTGAACTGGTTTCAATGGTGGTTAATTCTCTGACAAATAAATTAGGTTGCTCCTGATCATCGCCAAAACCCTCATAGTCATCAATAAAAGCCAAAATTTTTCCGGGTTCATCCATCACGTAAATGGATCCCTGAACATATTGGTCAATGTTGGTATCTATAATAGCTGCAGGATATTCACCCGCGTCATAAAGCTTTCCTCTAAACTTTCCGATTTGCAGCAGGGTACAGTGTTGCTGCAGATATGCTCCATAGCTGTTGGCGCTGTCAAGCAGGGTGCCGTAAACAAATAAACGCGGACAAATAGGTTTCATACTGCAAACAAAGGTAAGGGCAAATTCGTATCAAATTGTGTAAACACACTGGGCATTTTTTTATGTTTACACCATTAATGGTTATCTTGCTAAGGTAACCTGCCTTTACAATTATATCATGAACGAAGAACAGATTAAAGCATATATAGAAGAGAATAAAATACAGAAGATAAAATTCGCTTTTGCCGATATAGATGGCATTTTGCGGGGTAAAGTAATTCACCCTAAAAAATTCATCGATGGTTTGCAAAGTGGCTATGGCTTTTGCGATGTGGTTTTTGGCTGGGATAGCAGCGATGTTTGTTATGATAATGTACAGCTTACTGGCTGGCATACCGGCTACCCGGATAAGCTTTGCCGCATAGATCTTTCTACCTTGCGTAATGTTCCCTGGCAGGATAATATCCCTTTTTTCCTGGCTGACTATAGTAATCCCAATGGTGATGATTTGCCCGCCTGTCCGCGCAGCTTGCTGAAACACATTGCCAAACAATGTGTAGATATGGGTTATCATGCCGAGTTTGCCCAGGAGTTTGAGTGGTTCAATTTCAGGGAAACACCGCAGTCTATCAACGATAAAAACTTTACCAATATCAATACCCTTACACCGGGTATGTTCGGTTATTCTATCCTGCGCACATCAGAAAACAGTGCTTTTTATTATGATCTGTTTAACCTGCTTACCCAGTTCAATATCCCCATTGAAGGCCTGCATACCGAAACCGGTCCGGGGGTATACGAAGCTGCCATAGCACATGACGAGGTTTTAAGCGCTGCTGATAAGGCAACCTTGTTTAAAACAGCGGTAAAAGAAATTGCCTATAAGCATGGCATTATGGCCTCATTTATGGCCAAGTGGAACGAAAATTTACCCGGTTGCAGCGGTCACATACACCAAAGTTTATGGACAAAAGATAAAAGCGAAAATCTGTTTCATGATGCCGCCGATGAACATAAAATGAGCGATCTGCATAAACAGTACCTGGCCGGGCAATTGTATTGCCTGCCTCATATACTGCCCATGTACGCCCCAACCATTAATAGTTACAAGCGCCTTGTTGAGGGTGCCTGGGCGCCAACCACCATTACCTGGGGGGTGGAAAACCGCACTACGGCGCTCCGGGTGATCAATACCACACCAGCGTATACCCGCCTGGAAACCCGCATACCAGGTTCAGATACTAATCCTTACCTGGCTATGGCGGCTGCACTGGCTTCGGGTTTGTATGGCATAAAAAACAAAATGAAGCTGAATATCCCTCAAACTATAGGCAATGGCTACCAGGATAAAAAGAATGGGGTATTGGCTGCCAACTTGCATGATGCGTCTGTAATGATGCAAAATTCACCTATAGCCAAAGAGCTTTTTGGCGAAGGCTTTGTGGAGCATTTTACGCAAACCCGCCTGTGGGAGCACCGTCAGTACATTAAACATGTAACTGACTGGGAGCTGAAAAGATACTTTGAGATTATATAAGTCCGTTTGATATCCATATAAAAGATGATACAATTTGTTTAATATTGCACCCGCAAATTTCAAATAAACCATCAGAATGGATTTTTCTTTAATTGTACGCAAAGCCTGGGAAGGTTATGATTCTTCAAAAACCATTAAGCATATTGAAGATATCAGTGCCATGGTATCAACCAACCACGTTTATCGCATCACTTTTGATGACGATGATATCATTATTGCCAAGCTATCCTACTTTGGCAAGTTTGAGCATTTTAAAGAAGATCACCGCATTATTCAAACCCTGGCCAATAACCTGCTTTATCCGTTCGAGAATTTATTGGCCCGTTCGCTGTTGAAAAATAACCGGGTTTATATTTATCATTACAAACATGGTAAAACAGATGCCTGGGTAGTATTTTATAATCCTACACGTATATTACAACGTTTGCCGCGCCGGCTTGATGAAAATCACATCAAGAAGCTGGGCCAGCAGGTGGGTAAGTTCCATAAGGCCTGTTCGAGGGTAAAGAACGTATTGCCCAAATCATCAAAAACCCTGCGTACCGATATATCCGCCCTGCAGCATCAATTGGAAGCCGATGAAAAGCAGTTTGGTACAGCCATGCAGGCTGATTTTTTGAAGTACCATTGCGAAACTTTCCTCAAGAACCGCTCAAAATATAACATGAGCTCATTTGAGATCATTCCGGTATTTATTGATTGGAATATCGGCAACTTCTCAGTCACCCCGAATCTGGAGTTGTATTCCCGCTGGGACTACGACTGGTTCAGGATGAGTTATCGTGTGCTCGATTTTTACTTTTTTAGCCGGGTAGTATCTGATATTGGCGATCGTACGGTATTCAGTTATGTGATCAATACCATGATGGAAGACCGATTTATCATTTTCCTGAAAGAATATCATAAAGTAAATCCGCTTACCGCCGATGAGATCAGGTTTATGAAAGAAGCCTACCGGTTTTTTATCCTGAATTATGTAATTAAGGATGGCAAACACTTTTTTAGCGAACAATATGCCGAAAAATTACAGGCCGAAGCATTTAATGTTTATCTTCCGTCGGTTGATCGGGATTTTGATGCCGAAAAAATCATTGAAGCGCTAAAATTGAAATAATTAGTATCAAGTAGTTAGTATCAAGTATCAAGATGCTTGAAGGAATTTGTGGGAAAACAATTGTCATGATACTTGATACTAATAACGGTTATAAAGATTTTTTACATATCAGGGCAGATAAATCACTAAATCAATAATTCAATAATTATCCCGGGGCATGAACAGAATAGATAACTTTAAATCCATTATTGACAGGTATAAAGTTGTTTTTTTTGATGCTTTTGGTGTGCTAAAGAACTATAACGGTTTGCTGCCTGGTATTGAGCGCACCTTTGCTTACCTGGAAGAGCAGCAGAAGGAATATTATATAGTAACCAACGATGCCTCGAGGAGCCCCGCCCAACTGGCGGAATCGTACCAGATCAAAGGGTTGCATGCCATCACGCCCGATCATATTATATCCTCCGGGATGTTGACCAAGGATTATCTTGACCTGAAGGTGAATGATGGGATAGTGGCCTATTTAGGTACGCTTGATTCTGCGCATTACATTGATAGTTCTGGCCTGCATACCCTGCCGGTGAGTCAGGTTGACGCCTCTAATATTGATAAAGTAAACGCCCTGGTGTTTTTGGATGATGAAGGTTTTAACTGGTTTGAGGATCTGAACAAGACCGTCAATATTTTACGCAAACGTCCCATCCCTGTCATTGTGGCCAATACAGATCACGCTTACCCGGTAACCAAACATGATGTATCTATAGCCATAGGCGGTTTAGCCAGTATGGTGGAGAAAATAGTAGGTAAGGAGTTTATACGTTTTGGTAAGCCCGACTCACAGATGTTTATGTTTGCTTATGATCTGCTGCGCGATCAGGGCCCTATCAGCAAAAAGGATATTGTAATGGTTGGTGACACCCTGCAAACCGATATCCTCGGTGGTAACAAATTCGGGCTGGATACGGTGCTGGTACTCTCTGGTAATACCCAGGCTGTGGATGCCGACAACCGCATTAACGCTACAGGCATAGTGCCCACCTATATCTGCGACTCGGCAGTGGTAGAGTTTGGTGAACTTGGCTTTTAGTCTCTCCGCATAATCCCTAAACATAGTGGGATTTATTCCTATCAGAGGTCTTTCATTTTGAACTACCCCTTCTTTAGCGCAAGTCTTGTGCGTTGCCGGTGGGGTGATGACTTGTGCTTATGACGACGAACAAGCACAAGTCATCAACCCACTATCCCAAACACAAGACTTGCGCCAATAGTCGGCGCCCAATGGTGATTTTCAAAACCGGTAGTCTAAGACTACTGGCATAAGCGTTCGAAGTCAGAGATTTCGAACAGCGCGGTATATCTCCAAATTTTACGTAGAGGCGCATAATTGCGTCTCCTGGAATATATTAAAAAAGATAAAAATGTCTATCTGACAAATAAATTTTATTTTTAAATGTAAACTTAACATTTGTTTTTTTACTTTTGGTTCAACAAGGGCATTTAACCCCATGCCCGGTGCCTCAGCACCCAAAAACCTGAATTAATTAAACGTGATGAACAACGAAAACTTTGACCTGAAAGAACATCCGCATAGTCGTTTGAATATTTTAACCGGCGACTGGATATTGGTATCGCCGCACCGCACTAAGCGCCCATGGCAGGGTAAGGTAGAAGCTGCTCAAGCCGATCAGCGACCTCCGTATGACCCAAATTGTTATTTATGTCCCGGTAACAAAAGGGCAGATGGCAGTGAAAACCCGGAGTACAAAGCCAGCTACGTTTTTACCAATGATTATTCGTCATTATTGTTAAACACTCCGGATGGCGGATTGAATGATGATGAACTTTTGGTGGCTAACAGTCAGCGTGGTATATGCCGGGTGATCAGCTTTTCGCCCCGGCATGACCTCACATTACCCGAAATGGAAACCGCCGACATCAGGAAAGTAGTTGATGTTTGGCAAACCGAATATCAGGAGCTTACTACTTATCCCTGGATAAAACACATCCAGATATTCGAGAACAAAGGTGATATTATGGGTTGCAGCAACCCGCATCCGCATGGACAGATCTGGGCACAAAACAGTATCCCGGTTGAGGTGGCTAAGGAAACTCAACAGCAGAAAACCCACTTTGAACAAAAAGGCCGAAGCCTGCTTGGTGATTACCTGCAACTGGAATTAAAAAAACAGGAACGTATTATTTTTGAGAACGAACATTTTGTAGTGCTGGTTCCTTTTTGGGCGGTTTGGCCTTATGAAGCCATGATTGTGAGCAAAAGGCATATCACCAGTCTGCTTTATTTTACTGATGACGAAAAAACAGCGCTTGCTGATGCTATCAAACGATTGACGGTAAGATATGATAATATGTTCGAGACCTCATTTCCGTATTCAGCAGGTATGCACCAATCGCCTGTAAACATGGGCGATCATCCGTACTGGCACTGGCATATGCACTTTTATCCGCCTTTATTACGCTCGGCTACGGTTAAAAAGTTCATGGTAGGGTATGAGATGCTGGCCAACCCACAGCGCGATATCACCGCCGAGTTTGCTGCCGATAGGTTACGAAATTTGAGCGAAGTGCATTATAAAGTTAAGGGATAAGCAAAAAATATTAATTTAGGCCAACCAAACAAACTGATATAAACCAAGTACCTATGAAACTATGAGACATTTATCAAAAAAACTCTTACTAATCATGTTACCGGCATGCGTATCTTTGGCGGCCTGTAATCAATCATCTGACAAGAAAAAAACAACTATGACGGATAGCACCCAAACACCCGCTTCTGCCTTCGAAAAAACAATCGATGGAAAACAAACACATTTGTACACGCTTAAAAATAAAAACGGCATCACCGCTACTTTTACCAACTATGGCGGCCGTATTGTGAGCCTGCTGGTTCCTGATAAAAATGGGAAGCTGACTGATGTAGTGCTGGGGTTTGAAAGTGTAGAAGGTTTTGAAAAGTCAACCGAACCTTATTACGGTGCTACTATTGGCAGGTATGGTAACCGCATCGCCAAAGGCAAGTTTAAAATTGATGGTAAAGAATATCAATCATCTATTAATAATCCGCCAAATACGCTGCATGGTGGTAAAAATGGCTATCAGAGCGTTGTATGGGATGGTAAACAAATTGATTCATCAACAGTAGAATTTACTTACCTGTCAAAAGATATGGAAGAAGGTTTTCCGGGCAACCTGAACGTAAAAGTTACCTATAGTTTAACAAATGACAATGAATTTAAAGCGGTGTATGAAGCCACAACCGATAAAAATACAGTTGTAAACTTAACCAATCATGCCTTTTTTAACCTGAATGGCGAAGGCAGCGGTACCATACTTGATCATTTGGTACAGATTGATGCCGATAACTACGTACCGGTTGATTCGACCCTGATACCTTTAGGTAAAATAGAAAGCGTAAAAGGCACGCCATTTGATTTCACGAAACCAGAAACCATCGGCAAACGCATTAATGATAATAACGTACAGCTAAAAGACGGTAAAGGGTATGATCATAACTTTGTGCTAAACAAACACGATATAAAAACGCCTATTGCTACTGTAATTGGCGACAAGAGCGGCATAAAAATGGAAGTATTTACCGAGGAACCTGGCTTACAGTTTTACAGCGGTAACTTTATGCAGGCCAAAAACGTGATGAAACGGGGTATCAAAGATGAGTTCCGCACCTCATTCGCTATGGAAACACAACACTATCCTGATTCACCAAATCAGCCTCAGTTTCCTTCAACAGAGCTTAAACCAGGGCAAACTTATAAAACACAATCGTTATATAAATTTTCGGTAGTTAAATAAGCTTAAGTTTTTACTTAATATAAAACAGGGTCTTTGCCAGATAGGTAAAGGCCCTGTTTGTTAAATAAGGTTAAAAGTGGCTTAATCACAAATATTTTAAGTGAAACAGCGTTAGGGATTTATCTAAACAATAGTATGAAAAAACTAATCCTCTCCTTGTCATTTATTCTTTTTATAGATTACGCTTTTGGTCAGGTTAAAACCGGCGATGTTGTACCCGATATCAAATTTCAATTATTAAATGCACCTGTAAAAAGCGCCACCTTAGGTAAGTTAAAAGGGAAAATAGTTTTAATAGAGTTTTGGGCAACCTGGTGCAGCCCCTGTGTTGAGGCAATGCGGCATTTAGTGCAATTGCAAACTAAGTATCGTAATAAAATCCAGATAATTACTGTTACAGATGAAAAAGAAGCAAGGATCAGGCAGTTTTTAAATTCCAGACCATCAAACTTATGGTTTGCTATGGATACAGGGGAGTTGATTACCCAGGTGTTTCCTCACCGGGTAATCCCACACACCGTGGTTATTTCACCAGATGGAAAGTTAATTGCTAATACAACCCCTGAATCGATAACTGCATTAGTTATAGACAGCTTATTACAACAAAAGGAGGTACACCTTGTCGAAAAGAAGGAAATTTTACTTACACCTCCGGATATTATTAAAAAATACTTTTTCGCTGCCGATACGGTAAAAAGCAGGTTTGTAATGCAGGCTGAAATGAAAGGGGCGGGGAGCTTCAGTGCAACTTATTTACAGGATAGTGTTTTTAAAGGCCGCAGATTTACCTGCCTTAACCTCTCGCTCAACTCGTTATACCGTATGGCTTATCATAATTTTCCTTACGGCCGTACTATTGATAAAACAGGTGAAAAAAATAATGGGCCCTTATATTGCGTTGATCTAATTGTGCCCGATAAAAAAGATTTGTTGCCAACGCTGCAAAAGGAACTTTCCAAAAGATTTGACCTGCAGGCGAAAATTGAGCCTCAAACAAAAGATGTTTACGTTTTAAAAGTTACCAATAAGGATAAATTTAAAACAATACCTCTTAATACGTCAGGCAGGCGGACCTATGGATCTATGCATGGTGAGATAGATCAGCAACGCATCACCATGGCTGATTTTGCTGGTTATTTAGAAGGTTTCGGAACTGGAAAACTGCCCGTTATTGATGAAACTCAGAATAAGGAATTTTTTGATATTAAGTTTTCATTTCAACCTGAAAAACCGGAGAGTTTAACAATCATACTAAGTAATATGGGACTGTCTTTAGAAAAGGCTACACGCAAAGTTGATTTTTTAGTACTTTATAAATAAGAATGAGATTGTAAAAATCATTTTCCAGAGCGTCATTGCGAGGAACGAAGCAATCTTTAAGCTATACAGAGCCGCTCTGCAAATCGGGGATTGCCACGCTATCGCAATGACGTTGTGGATTAATGTTAATTGGACAATAGAAAGCATCAATGTCCATGCAGCCGTTCATAATCCTCAAGAGTGTCAATATCAATAGCTCCCAGCGGAAACGCTATTTGCGCCACATCATTTGGGAAAGTTTTGATCAGTTTTTTGGCCCCTTCCTTGCCTTGCAGCATTAATAATTGAGGGAAGTAGGATGCGTCGAATAACACCGGCACACCAAGCGATTCACGATAAGCGCAGGCGATGATGCCAAAGTCTGTTTCAGCCTTTTTTTCGGTGAGTTGATATATCAGCAGCGGATCAACAAAGGGCTGATCGCACAGCATTAATATGGCGCCTGTTATTAATGGTTGTATACTTAACAATTCGGTTATACCTAATCGTATGGATGATGCCATGCCCTCCTGCCAGAGCGTGTTGTAGGCAATATGCACCAGCTGATCAGATATGCCCGGGCGTATTATTCCTTCATTGGCTCCCAGTATCACCACCACATTTTCATGGCACACCGAAGTAAGCGCTGTTTGAATGGCGCGCTGTAATAGCGTTTGCCCCTGGTAAACCAGGTTCTGTTTGGGAGTTCCCAAACGACTTGATGAACCCGCCGCTAATATGATGAGTCCGATCTGCACAAAATCCTGTGGTTCTTTCACAATTGGTTTAACTTTGTATTCAAGTAAATATAAATCAAAAGTATCAATAATGGCGCTGTGCTTGAGATCCACAATTACGCACCTCAAAAAATACATTTAAAAAACATAAGGGCCATTTGGAATATTTACTTTTACGGTATATAACCTGTGTGGTTACTTTTATATATGAATGGTTCATTGCTCATCGATAATCATGGCCGGAAGATTAATTACCTGCGCCTTGCGGTAACAGATAAATGTAATCTGCGTTGCTTTTATTGCATGCCTGAGGAGGGTTTGCACTGGCTTTCGCGTACGGAGTTGATGAGCTACGAGGAAATGTTGCGTGGCTGCAGCCTGCTGGTAAAAATGGGTATCGAAAAGATCCGGATCACCGGGGGCGAACCTTTTGTACGCAAGGATATCATGCAACTGCTCACCGCCATATCGCAATTGGATGGCCTCAAAGAGCTGAGCCTTACTACCAATGGCGTATTAACCGCACCACATGTTTCCGAACTGAAAAGGATAGGGGTACGGTCGGTTAATTTGAGCCTGGACACGCTGGATGCCAACCGTTTTTTTACCATTACCCGCCGCGACGAATTTGCAAACGTAATGACAACGCTTGATGCTTTGCTGAAACATGGCATCGAAGTAAAAATAAACGCAGTGGTAATGGATGGTAAAAACACACAGGATATTATCCCCCTGGTGCAAATGACCAAAGAGCTGCCGGTAAGCGTGCGTTTTATAGAAGAAATGCCTTTTAATGGCGATGGTCATATTTATACCGGCCTGCAATGGGATTATATCCGCATATTGGAGGAGATCAAAAGTCAATATCCACAGATCCAGAAATTACCAGATCCATCATATTCAACGGCTTATAACTATCAGATACCCGGTCATCAGGGTACGGTAGGGATTATTGCAGCATATTCGCGCACGTTTTGCGGTACCTGTAACCGCATAAGGATAACCCCGCAAGGCGAATTGAAAACCTGTTTATATGATGATGGAGAATTGAATATAAAAAATATGATGCGTGCCGGCACCGGTGATGATGAATTACAGGCTGTATTACTAAACGCCATTAATCACCGGGCTAAAGATGGCTGGGAGGCCGAGCGCAAGCGGGTAATACATCCGGGTATACATGAATCTATGGCGACTATAGGGGGGTGAGTGGTGAGTGGTGAGTGGTGAGTGGTGAGTGGTGAGTGGTGAGTGGTGAGTGGTGAGTGGTGAGTGAATATGGCAAACAATTTAGTGAAAAATGTAAAAACTATTTAGATAATTTTAAGCTCAGGCATGACATTCTCAGCTCACCACTCCCTGCTCACTACCGTTGAAGAAGCTGAAAAGCTGATACTGGCGCAATTAAGAGATTATGGTACCGAAAGCTTACCGTTTGAGCAAACTGTAGGTCGTGTACTGGCCGAAGCCATAAAAGCCGACCGTGACCTGCCTCCCTTTAACAGGGTTACGATGGACGGTATAGCTGTTAATTATCAGTCTATTATAAACCGCATCCTTACCTTTAATATCAAAGCAACCCAGGCAGCCGGTGATGAACCTGTTGCTATTACTCATCCGGAGGAATGTATTGAGATTATGACGGGTGCGGTATTGCCAGTTTCTGTAGATACGGTGATCCGCTATGAAGATGTGGAAATAAGCAATGGCCGGGCCTTGGTAAAAGTACAGGATATCAAAAAAGGGCAAAACCTGCACCTGCAAGGGGCAGATAAGAGAGAAGGGGATGTATTAGCATCTATAGGGCAAATAATCACACCTGCTATTATTGGTTTAGCTGCATCTGTAGGTAAAACACACTTGCTGGTGAAGAAATTACCCAGGGTGGTGATCATATCATCGGGCGATGAACTGGTGGCGGTTGACCAAACGCCCGCTCCATACCAGATCCGGAAATCAAACGGCTATACCATAAAAGCGGTATTGCAGGAGCAGGGACTGCAGCCAGACATGATCCATATCCCCGATGATCCCGAAATTACCCGTCAGCAAATACAGCATTGTCTGCAAAATTATGATGTATTATTGCTCAGTGGCGGTATATCTATGGGTAAGTTTGATTACATCCCCCAGGCGCTCGAAGATTCGGCCGTAAAAAAGATCTTTCATAAAGTGGCCCAGCGTCCCGGCAAACCTTTTTGGTTTGGTGTACATGCAAATGGGGCTCTTGTTTTTGCTTTTCCAGGTAATCCTGTAGCCACATTTATGTGTCTGCACAAATACTTTTTAAACTGGTTAAGGACTACTTTAAATTTGACAGAACAATCATCCGTTTATGCAGTTTTAGCTAAGGATTTTCAGTTCAAACCGCCCTTGCAATATTTTTTACAGGTAAAGCTGCAAAGCAACCCGCAAGGTAAACTGATGGCCTGGCCAATTGAAGGAAATGGTTCGGGTGATTTTGCTAACTTAGCAGATACCGACGCCTTTTTAGAATTGCCACTGGAGAGGACTGATTTTAAGGTCGGAGAAGCATTCAGGGTGTTAAGATTCTGAACAAGATTTCATGATTTTTCAGGATTATCATGATTGAACATAAGTAAAAAAATTCTGTTAATCTTAGTGTCCTTAAATCGTGTACAAATGTTAAGCCATTTAGATAAGCAAGGCAACCCGAATATGGTTGATGTAAGCGGGAAACAGGTTACTCTCCGGACTGCTACGGCGCGTAGTGTGGTTGTTTTGCCTGCTGAGGTATTGCAGCATTTAACCAATGGCGATCTGGTGAGTAAGAAAGGCCCGGTTTTTCAAACGGCTATTATAGCCGGCATTATGGCAGCCAAAAAAACCGGCGACCTGATACCACTTTGCCATCCCCTGGGTATGGATAACTGCAGCATCACTATACAGGTTAATGAACAACAGGAGATTGTGATAGATTGTACCGCCAGCATTACAGCTAAAACCGGTATCGAGATGGAGGCCCTGGTTGGCGCATCCATAGCAGCGCTTACCATTTATGATATGTGCAAGGCCATGAGCCATGATATTGTAATTAAAGAAACCAAACTGATAGCAAAAACAGGAGGTAAACGTGACTTTAAACGAGCATAAAAAACACGCTAAACTGGCCCGGCCAGCTTCGGGTAATTTCGGTCGTAATGAATGGTCTATTGTAGGCGGCCCATGTACGGTGATCAAACTGCTGGCCCATGATGTGATCGGGGCGCTATCTACAGTATATAAATGCGCCTATGCCGATACATCCCACAATGATGATATTACCCTGGTACCCGGCAGACTTACCAATGGGGCCATGTTGGATTATACCGATCAGATCAATTATCAGCAGTTTAATTTTCAAAACCCGGTTTGGCCTTATCAGCTTAAGCAGCAATTTGCCAATGCCGACCTGGTACTGGTAAACGGCAATCACCAGCTGGCCAAGGCACAGGTGGTGATCATCGATATCAACAAAAGGGCTTCATTACAAAAAAGGGTAGAGCAGTTAACCAACGTGCAGCTATTTTTACTGGCTGATAACAGCGATGAGATCTTCGA
Organism: Mucilaginibacter sp. RCC_168; assembly: GCF_041355315.1. Classification (NCBI taxonomy): domain Bacteria; kingdom Pseudomonadati; phylum Bacteroidota; class Sphingobacteriia; order Sphingobacteriales; family Sphingobacteriaceae; genus Mucilaginibacter; species Mucilaginibacter sp. RCC_168. The sequence goes on along the minus strand of NZ_JBFUPN010000007.1, from coordinate 242,473 downwards.
TTTTATCCAGGAAGCTATCCCGCACTGGCAGGATATACCCGTTTACCGGCTATCAGACAGGGAACGGATCATCGGTTTTTTTGAAACCAGCCTGAAGTTATCGCGCCCGGTTTTAAACGGATTGGTATTGGCAGGCGGAAAAAGCGAGCGGATGGGCTTTGATAAAGGCAATGTGAACTGGCATGGCAAACCGCAACGCTTCCACATGGCTGATATGCTCAAATCTTTTTGCAATGAGGTTTTTATTTCCCGCCGGCCAGGGCAGCATAATAATGAAGCAGATGCAGAGTATCCGGTTTTGGAAGACACTTTTACCGGTCTTGGGCCATATGGCGCTATTCTTTCAGCCTTTCGCGAAAAACCGGATAATGCCTGGCTGGTTATTGCCTGCGACTTGCCATTGATGGATGAGGCTACCTTGCGTAATCTGGCTGCCTGGCGCAATAGTTCGGCAGTAGCTACAGCTTATCATAGCCCGGTGACCGATTTCCCGGAACCACTGGTTGCTATATGGGAGCCAAAAAGCTACCCGGTCTTATTGTCGTTTTTAGCGCAAGGGTATTCGTGTCCGCGCAAGGTGCTGATCAATAGCGAGATCAACCTGCTCAATGCGCCCGACCCCGAAGCATTAACCAATGTGAACACCCCTGATGAATTGGAAAAAGTAAAAAGGGTTCTTCACCAAAAAACAGCTACAAACTAATGACTCCTGATATTTTAAGATATAGTTGCCAAATGGCCCTGCCCGGTTTTAGCGAGCAGGCACAAATATTATTGCAGCAGGCCCGGGTATTGATAGTGGGTGCCGGCGGTCTCGGTTGCCCCGCAGCCCAGTATTTAACTTCGAGTGGGATAGGTACTTTAGGTATTGCTGATTATGATGTGGTGTCTGTTAGTAACCTGCACCGTCAAATACTGTACTCACCTGCAGATGTGGGACAAAATAAGGTAGTTGTTGCTATAAAACGTTTACAGGAACAAAACCCTGATGTAAAATTGGTCCCTCATACCGAAAAGATCAACTCTGATAATGTATTGAGCATTATACAGCATTATGATATTGTAATTGATGGCTCTGATAACTTTGAGACCCGCTATTTATTGAATGATGCCTGCGTAATGACCGGCAAACCCCTTGTTTACGGTGCTATTTACCAGTTTGAGGGGCAGGTAGCAGTTTGGAATGTGGTTTATGACGAAAATACCCGGTCGCCTAATTATCGTGACCTCTTTCCGAAGGTTGATCCTACCCAAATACCCAATTGCACCGAAGGCGGCGTAATACCTACGCTGGCCGGGATAATTGGTTGCATGCAGGCCAATGAAGTGATTAAATATATCACCAAAACCGGGGACTTGCTGGCAGGTAAAATATTGATATTTGACGCGCAAAGCATGCAAAGCCGCATCATTAAAATAGGCGCCACTTCAAAAACACCGGTGCGAAGCCTCGCTGCTACGATAGCTATTCCCCTAATATCGGCATTGGAATTAAAAGAACATATAGATGACGATTTCATCGACCTGGTAGATGTACGTACAGAACAGGAGCGCGACGCTTTTGATATCGGCGGTATCCATATCCCCATTGATGAACTGGAAGGTTACCTGGCTTACTTTACCGATCCCAAAGCCAAGGTACTTTATTGTGCAACCGGCAACCGGAGCGAGGAAGCTGTAAAATTGATCCTGAAACGCATCCCCGATGCTAATATTTTTTCGTTAGAAGGTGGTTTGAGAGCGTATTTGGAGAAGTAGTTTTTGATTTGGGAATTCGGATGTTCGATTTCGGATTTTGCTTTTTGTCTGAACCATGAATTTATTATTTCTCCCTCATGTCATTGCGAGGAGGAACGACGAAGCAATCTCGTAGCTATTCCTATTCATGAGAACGTGAGGAGATTGCCACGCTGCGCTCGCAAATGACATATTCTTTTAATATAAATCCGAAATCAAACATCAGAACTCGCAAATCTCAGGGATGTGCCGCTACCCAAACTTCACCATCCTCAAAAGCTTCTTTTTTCCAGATGGGTACGGTTTGCTTTAAGGTATCGATGATGTAGCGGCAAGCTTCAAAGGCAGCATCACGGTGAGCTGCGGAAACAGCGATGATCACAGGAATTTCGCCAACCTGTAAAGTGCCCGTACGGTGATGGATCAGTGCTTTTTGTACCGGCCATTTTTCAAAGGCCTGCCGGGCTATCTTTTCCATTTCGCTGATAGCCATAGGTTCATAGGCTTCAAAATCCAATTTCAATACAGCCTTGCCTTTGGTAGCATTGCGCACTGTTCCGATAAAAACGTCTATCCCGCCAGATTCGGGCGACATGATCCAATCGATACAAGCCTGAATGTTCAGCGTTTCGGCAGAAAGTACGATCTGTGTATTATTCATCGGGCAGCATTTTTATAAAATATTTTGGCGATTCCACGTAGCCCTGGCGTTCATAAAAGCGATGAGCGTCTACTCTGCGCGAATGACAGTGAACTTCTATCCGGTCGCATTTTCGCTCAGTAGCTAATTGAGTAAAATGCTCTTCGAGTGCATTCCCGATGCCTTTGTTGCGTGCGCCTTCATCAACAGCAAAACAGCTTATCCGGGCATAATCGCCACGGGTGGTCAGTTGTGGGATAAAATCAAAAGCGATGAAACCGGCAACATCACCATTCAGCTCATAAACCAATACGGTTGATAACGGCTGGCTGAGCATCACTTCCAGGTTCCTAAGTAAATAACTTTCAGCTCCTGGATAACCCAGTTGTTGCAATAGTTTAGATATTGCCGTATGATCAGCTAAAGTAGCTTTCCTGATAGCCATATTATGTGTTTGTGATTTAAGGATTAAAGGAGTAAGGAACAAAGACTTTTTACCAGCTCGTATTTTTATATTTCAATCCTTGCTCTCCCAATATCCTTGCTCTCCCAATATCTTTGCTCCAAAAATCCTTGCTCTAAGAAGTTATCCTCCACTTACCGGTGGTATAATGGCAATTTCGTCACGTTCATGTATGGTATCACCGGGCAGGGCATACTCGTTGTTCACGGCAACCATGTATGATGCCAGTTGTTTCAATCGCGGATATTGCTGTTCCAGCAGGTATTTTAAATTGTATATCGTGGCATCGTTTGTCAATTCAAGGCTAACCTGCGAATTTCCAAATATCTCTTTCGCCACACCAAATGCCAGCACATTAATCTTCATACTCAAAATTAGGGCAAAATAGTTAAGAAAGGAAATATGGAGAGCGGATTAGCGGAATAAAGGACATCGTCCTATTATAAAGTTAGTTTCTTAAAATAATTTATTCTTTAAAAATATCATAAAATGTTCCTACGACTTACCGCTATTTTTTTCAAATACTACGTGGAGTTGACCTTTTACCGGAGCAGGCACATTCGCTATATTCAGTTTATAATCAATGGTGAAATTTTTAATAGAATCAAAACTATCATATTGTAGAAATATCTTATCAAATGAGTTTTCCATATCATGCTTAAGAGATTTGCAGTAATAAGTAACCTCATAGCTGTTGGTTTTTTTTATGGTTGGAGCATCAAAATTAATCTTTGGCATAGAAGGATTAAAATTTAGTCTGGCGGCTAAATCTCCAGCAGAAAAACCATTGCTTTCTATGTCAAAATCATGCTTTGGCTTATATGGAGGCTCCGGTTCCCTTGGCTCTTTCATTCTTTTTTCTGACGCCACAAAGCCATCTGGTAGATGTATCCAAATATCTATGTCTTGTGCTGGGATATTTCCTTCATTAATAATCATGAACTTTAACTCTGTTGATAGAAATTTCTTTATAGCGTAATCATAATAAACAGCAAGATATCGCTCATAATCTCTATAATATTCTTCTACTTTAGAATTATAAGCAGCTTTCCTTTCATTACTTAATAGATTAGAATTAAATCTTGCAAAAATCTCTAAAGGTGTTTTACCTTTTTTCTCTTCCTTAATGATCATTAAAGGGGTGGCCTGTTTGATTTTGGCCATTTCAATAACACGAATATCCTCCCTTGACTTTAAATTTGTTTTTACTTCTACTTTTAGAACTTTTAACTTCCCTACAAAATAAAGATCCACATTAGGAGTTCTCTCTTTTAACTGAACATTCTCTTTTTTTAACCTCTCTATCATCTTTGCTTGCTCATCAAGGGATTCAACCAGACGCAAATCCTCGCCTAGTTGGATTGTTTGTATTCCAAATGTTTCTGATCTTGCTAATGCCATTAAATCATCGGTCATTAATAAAACTTCTTCACCATTATTTTTTGACTTATACTCCAAAATACTTGCTAAAAGACAATCATCTTGATGTTTGGGATCAAGGTTAAATTTTTTGAATGTCAGATTTCTTGGACGATCTTTTAAAATTTCTAATACAATTTGTCCTTGCTCTCCCTTCATAGATGCAATTAGTTTTCCTGCTATCATCCTTGAACGTTTTCCGATTTTTGCATTACTATTATTCTTATGCTTATCTAATTCATCAAGAATAATTGGAGGGAAAATTAATTTAAACTCACTATTTACAAAATTCGACCAAGGGAGTTCATCAAAAGTTTTAAAATGTAATAGAATATTTGTATCGATAAAGATTGAGTGCATGATTAATACAATTTACAAGCTGAAATTAAAAGATAAGGTAACAATTAATTAAGGAGTATAAAAATTGGATTTGATTTTTTGCCTATTTGTATTTATCTCTGTTATTTGCTCGCAATCTTTGCTCCAAAAATCCTTGCTCCTTGCTCTAAAAGTAAATTGTATATTTGATGTATGGCTGCCAATTCTACACATCATATCCGCGTTATTAAGGTAAATGCTGCTGAAATAGCTTCGGCTACCGATGCGCTGGCTATTGAGGAACCACTGGAGATCAGGCTGGAATATGGCCTTGAAGGTCAAAGGCAGGTGCAGAATATCTCGGTCACCATGCGCACTCCGGGGCACGATGCCGAGCTGGCAAACGGCTTTTTATTTACAGAAGGTATCATCAAAAAATCCGAAGATATCGCCAAAACAGAACATTGTTTTATTGCTTGTGCCGAAAATAAAGAGAATGTGATACAGGTAAGTTTGGCGCCCGGCGTTGTACCTCATCTGCCGAATACCGGGCGTAATTTTTATACTACCTCCAGCTGCGGAGTTTGCGGTAAAGGCTCTATCGATGCTATCCGTACTGTAAGCAGTTTTGCCGGTGAACCGGAAGATAATGACACCATCCAGGCCCCCGTTTTATACCAACTGCCCGTGATACTCCGCAAGCATCAGCGTGTATTTGATGATACCGGTGGGCTTCATGCCTCGGCCTTGTTTAGTGTCCAGGGCGAGTTGTTGCTTTTACGCGAGGATGTAGGCCGGCACAATGCTCTGGATAAGCTCATCGGCGCGGCGCTGAAATATAACTGGCTGCCGCTCAAACAAACCGTATTGCTGCTGAGCGGCCGGGCAAGTTTTGAACTGGTGCAAAAAGCAGCTATGGCGGGCATCAATATCATAGCTGCGGTGGGTGCGCCCTCAAGCCTGGCCGTAGAGTTGGCCAATGAATTTAACATCACCCTCATCGGTTTTTTACGCGATGAGCGTTTTAATGTATATACAGCGGCACACCGCATACAGATACCCCGTTATGAAACCATCATGAGTGCGGCTCACAAACCGGAATGAGTAAACCGGCGAAGGTTAGCTTCATTATCTTTAAAAAACAACTGCAGCACTCATGAGTACTATTAAAAAACAACTTATTAACGAATAATTACACAATGAAAATACGTATTAAGGGCAATTCATTAAGATACAGACTCACCCGTACAGATACCTCCAGGCTTGCCAAAGAAGGTCATCTGCTTGAGGTTGTTGATTTTGGCCCTAAGCAATTGTTTTATGCTTTGCAGGTGGTTGATGCCGAGCAACTATCGGCAACTTTTAAGGATGATACCATCACCGTTTACGTGCCTAAAAGACTGACCGAGGAATTTGTCGATACCGACAAAGTAGGTTTTGAAGGGATGCATGGCAACCTGCATCTGTTAGTGGAGAAAGATTTTACCTGTTTGGATAACGTGGCCGAAGATCAGAGCGATAATTATCCTAACCCCTTAGCGGCAAAAAAGAAATGAGCAAGGCATTGAAAGAACAGGGGCAGGCGGCAGCAGAAAATCCTGAAAAACTGCTTGATCTGAAGCTAACCAAGCAAAAGGAATGGGCAGCGGGTATCCCTGCGGTAAAAGTCGCCCTGGTTGATATTGTACAGGAAGCCGGCTTAGTACGGGGTATGGAAGGCTTGTTTAAAATGAATAAGAAGGACGGTTTCGACTGTTCTGGTTGTGCCTGGCCCGACCCGGATGACGACCGTTCGCCGGTTGCGGAATATTGCGAGAATGGCGCAAAGGCCCTGGCCGAGGAGGCGACTACCAAAAAACTGACTGCCGATTTCTTCGCCCAAAATTCCGTTTTCGATCTGGCAAAACTGAATGATTATGAGATAGGTAAAAAAGGACGTATTGCACAGCCTGTTTATCTACCCAAGGGAGCAACGCATTACCAACCCATCAGTTGGGACGAGGCCTTTAAAAAGATAGGCGATAAGCTCAACAGCCTGGCATCGCCCAATGAGGCGGCTTTTTATACCTCCGGGCGTACCAGTAACGAGGCATCTTTTACCTACCAGTTGTTTGTGCGTGAGTATGGTACCAATAACCTGCCCGATTGTTCCAACATGTGTCATGAATCAAGTGGCGTGGCTCTTACCGAAACCATAGGAATTGGCAAGGGAACCGTTACGCTGGATGATTTTTATGATACCGATGTGATCATTATTATGGGGCAAAATCCGGGCACCAATCACCCGAGGATGCTCTCCGCTTTGCAAAAAGGCAAGGCCAGAGGAGCAAAGATCATCGCCATAAATCCGCTGCACGAGGCCGGGTTGATGGGTTTTAAAAATCCGCAAACCGTTAAAGGCATCCTGGGTATCGATTCGCACCTGGCCGACCTTTACCTGCAGGTAAAAATAAACGGCGATATGGCTTTATTGAAAGCTATTGAAAAACTGCTGTATCAAGCCGAATTGGAAAATCCGGGCAGGGTGTTTGATCATGAATTTATTAAAAACAGCACAGACGGATACGAGGCTTTTCTGGCCAATTTAAACCGATACACTATGGATGAACTGGCCCAAGAGGCTGGGGTGCCTTTGGCCCAGATTGAACAGGCTGCCGAAATGCTCAAACATAAAAGCCGCATTATTGTGTGCTGGGCCATGGGTATTACCCAGCATAAAAACGGGGTAGATACCATTAAGGAAATTGTTAACCTCACCGCTTTAAAAGGCGCCGTAGGCAAACCCGGTGCCGGCTTATGTCCGGTGAGGGGCCACAGTAATGTACAGGGCAACCGCACCATGCTGATATTTGATAAGCCATCTCCCAAACAACTGGATAAACTGAAAGAGGTTTTTGGCATTGAGCCGCCGCGCGAACATGGTTATGATGTAGTGGAATCGATACAGGCAATGCATGAGGGTAAGCTGAAAGTGTTTTTTGCTATGGGAGGTAATTTCCTTTCGGCTACGCCGGATACGGTTTATACTGCCGATGCTATGCGCAAGCTCGAAATGTCGGTACATGTATCCACCAAGCTCAACCGCAGTCATCTGGTGCATGGCCAGGAGGCTTTGATTCTGCCAACACTCGCGCGCAGCGATAAGGATGAGATCAATGGCGAGGCTCAGTTTATCACCTGCGAAAATTCGATGGGGGTGGTGCAAATGTCAAAAGGGATGCTGAAACCAATCTCAAACAATCTGATGAATGAGAACCAGATAGTTTGTAACCTGGCCAAAGCCACTTTGGGCGATCGTTCGGTGGTTAATTGGGATAAATATGCCATGAGCTACGATGCTGTGCGCGATGATATTGCCCGTGTGATCCCCGGTTTTGAAGATTATAATCAACGGGTTCGCATTCCGGCCGGTTTTTACCTGCCTAATGCTCCACGTACAGGTAAATTTGAAAATAAGCTCAACGGTACTAAAATAGGCTTTGCTATAACCGAACTGCCCAAACATGATATAGCTCCCGATGAGTACCGCATGGGTACTATCCGCAGTCACGACCAGTTTAATACCACTTTATACGGCCTTGACGACAGGTACCGTGGCATCCATAATGAGCGCCGTGTAATATTCATGAATGAGCAGGACATGCGTAAGGCCGGCTTTAAATCGGGCGAAAAGGTTGATCTGTTTAATTATTATGGTGGTGTAGAGCGTGTGGCACGCCTGTTTGTGGTAGTGCCTTACAACATCCCCCAAGGAAATACAGCTACCTATTACCCCGAAGCCAATGTACTGATACCGATAGACAGCGTTGCCGAGAAAAGCAACACGCCTACCTCAAAACTGGTTTTTATCAAGATTAAAAAGCATGAAGAGGTTGAAAAATAAGATACCTGTTTAATTTCAGTGCGAATAATTATATTGCTTCAACATTTCAAATCTAAAACTTAAAGCAATATAACCATGAAAACAGACCTGTATACCAAAATTGTATTAACCATTATCGCGGTTGCTTTAACCATAAACCTGCTGAAAGGAAGCGCGACCCCTGCACAAGCAGATGGCAGGCATTACGTTAGCGTACCCCTTAACGCAGATGGCAGCTTGAACGTCACTATAAAAAACACACAGGATGTAATGAAAGTAAGTATCAGTGATATTGCACCTTACGCGTTCAGGAATGTAACACCTTTGGAGGTTAAAGTGAGGAACTAACAGTTACCAGTCACTACGGTAAGGCTTTGCGAGACACATAAATCACGGCGGGAGTATTACTCTCATTGAAAATGAACATATCTTTTTCCTTATCGTAAACACCACCGGAAGCAGCTACATATAGGCGGTCGTTACTATCCATATACAAATTTTCGATCCGGAGTTTGAACGGAAAATCGAATGTATTGCCATCCCGGAGTATAGTTGTAGGTCCATGGGTATAAGCATTGCTGTTGGCAGAAACGGGCTTGGTATTATATTTTAGCTCGTAGGTAACTTTGTTTTGTGCCGATTGAACAACACCAATGGGTTTAGTGATTTGCTGTGCCCGTTGGTAATCTAAATAACGGTTCCAGGTTTTGCCCATATCAAGAGTATAAAATTGCACTACCGAAGCCTTCAGGGTACCTTCCAGTTCCAGACCACCGGTAAGTAATAACGACATTACAGTATCTTTATTGGTGTATAGTCCTTGTATAGGGCCGTTAAAGTTTTTTGATTCCTGCCAGGTTTTGCCTTTATCGGTAGTAAAATAGGCTTTGGTGTAGGTGGTAACCAATAAAGTATCATCAATATTACCGGCAATTGCGTAGGCTGTGTTACCATGGGGTATCTCCAGTTTGATCCAGTTGGGATCTTCCTGATTGGTTATAACAGGCGATTTATCCTTTTTGCAGGAAGTAATAATAAAAGAAATAGTGGTGATGATAAGGATTAATTTTTTCATAAGCAGGGTTTATAAATAATAATACCATATTAAGATTAGTAATATGGTATTATTGGTATGACCCGCAATTTATAATTTGGTTTAATAAGAAAAAAATTAATCGGCCAGTTTTAATCGCCATGTGGCACGCACGCGCCCTACCCAGCGCATATTTTCCAATTGTTCCTGGGTAGCGTTTGCCAACAAATATTTTAATGAGCTGGAGTTTTGGTGCTCGGCTTCTGCTTCCTTGTCGATAACGAATCCTTCAGCCTTAAAAAAAGCCTCAGCTTCTTCAAAACTATTGAATTTGTTTTCTTCAATGCGGTGCTCCTTGAAAAACTCCTGTAGTTTATCGTTCATTTTAAGCTCCGGAAAACGGTTTGGGGATTTAACATAAATATCGGCTGTGATCCAGTAACCGCCCCGTTGTTGGAGTACTTTGCGGATGTTGTGGCATAACTTCCGTTTTTCGTCCATATCCAGGTAAACCAGCAAGCCTTCATTTATAATAAGTACTTCACCTCCGGGAAAATGACCGGCTATGGTAGTAAAAGCGGCTTCATCCAGCGCATTGAGGGCTAAAGTTTCCAGTTCGCCATGAGGTACGATATCATGAGGCAATAGATCGTCCAATAGATTTAGTTTGGTTGCAATTACGTCCGGCAGATCGGTATCAATGTAATAAACCGCCTTATTCAATACCGAGCTTAATCCCCGGAACGAAAATCCGGAAGAAATCTCCAATATATTTTGAATAGGCAGACCGGCCAGTAATTGGTTAATACTCTTATACCGCGATTCAAAGTGCAGCACACGTGCCCAAAAGGCGAGATCTTTAATATTAAAATTCGGCTGGTAATGATCAGGCCGGCTGATCAGTTTTGCTGATTCCAGTGCGAAAGGAATATCCGTAAAGCCTTTCAGTAATAATAATGACCGTGCCGAAGGGCTGATACTGCTATAATCGCGATCTTTTGAAAGTGGTTCTTCCTGGTTCATAGTTGAATAGATTGATCACTAATGTCATCCTGGTTTATCCAAATATCGCTATATCAAAACAAATGCGGTATATGAAACCTTTTAAAATAAAGAAAATATTATGTCATTTGATCAATATCACGAACCAGCCAACGAGCTATCCGCCGAAACCAGAACTTTTGCGCGGATGATCGTATCCTTAACCGAAGAGGCGGAAGCCATCAATTGGTATGAGCAGCGCATATCTGTTGAAACTGATGAGGCAGCAAAAGCCATTATGCAAAACGCCCAACAGGAAGAGTTTAAACATTTTGGCATGGATCTGGAATTTCTGCTGCGCAAAAAGCCGGTTTGGCGTACCACGCTTCAAGCTATCTTATTTCAAAAAGGCGATATTGTAAAGCTGGGTACCAAAGGCGAAGAGGCGGCTGAGTAGTAATATAGTAATAAGGAGCTGAGGATAATTAATCGATTGTCATCCTGAGGAACGAAGGATCTATTATTCCGCGATTGGATGATCAATTGTATTATCTTTATGAATAAATCATCCTCTGTTCATGCCTAAAAAATGCTTATTCGCCTTGTTAGCTGTCTTCTTGCTAATATCTTGTCAACAAAGGAAACAAGAAGAAAAATTATACTTTAAAAAGTTATCTAAAGACTCAGTTGAGAATCTTCACCTGGTAAGAATATTACGCAGCAACAATAAAGATAGTATAATTAGATGTGCAGATGCTGATTTTAAAAGAGGAAAATATTATTACTACTATACAGGGCTTGAGGTGGATAACAGTGATTACTTTATGCAGTATGCGAAGAGAAAATACGGGTTAATATTAGTATTCCACGGCGATGTTGAATTTCCAAGCATAACCTGGTATGATGATGCAATGAGCGGGTTTCTTCGCAGTATTAAAATGAAGCCAATTGGTATTATTTATAAAGAAGCTGAAAAGGAATATGATAAAATCCATACTGTAAAGAAGTAACCTTACAGTATGGATTTTATCATACAATACCTTACTTACTCGCGCTATTACTCAAAAAAGGAGCTACATTAGCCACCTGTGTAGTTTGCAAAGTCGAGCTTCTGAAAGCTTTAAAACGGGTTGAACCACCAAAAACAAACAGATAATTATTATACACTGCAGATGCTGTGGCCCTGCGCTGTTCCATGTTCGATTTGAGTTTTACAAACTGGTTGGCTTTCTCAATTCCCTCTTTCCAGCGAAGCTGAAGAGAGGGTGACCGAGCGTAGCGATGGTCGGGTGAGTCTTCGCCGATGTGCAAATCAACCTTCCGCAATCGTTTTCGTAATTTCTATGGAGCGTACATAATCCAACACTCTACTTAAAACATATATTTGGAGTACTAACCGCAATTATATCTGCATGAGAAAAAAGTACTCCCTGCCACGCGTAAGCATGGCCTCTGCGCTGATCGCCGGATTGGCCCTATCCGCATCGGCACAACAAAAAAATATTTACCATAAAGGTTGGGTCGATTTTAACAAGAACGGCAAAATGGACGTTTTTGAAGACCCCTCACAAACGGTCGACAAACGCGTTGCCGATCTGCTGAGCCAGATGACTGTTGAAGAAAAAACCTGCCAAATGGCCACGCTTTACGGTTACAAACGGGTTTTAAAAGAGGAAATGCCTGCGCCATCATGGAAAAACGAGGTCTGGAAAGATGGTATCGCCAATATCGACGAGGAACTGAACAACCTGGTTTCTACAACCGACAGGGCATATACCGAATACTCGTTCCCCTACAGTAAACATGCTTCGGCCATCAACACTATCCAGAAATGGTTTGTGGAAGAAACCCGCCTGGGGATCCCGGTTGATTTTACCAACGAAGGCATCCACGGCCTGAATCATGATCGCGCCACACCTTTGCCCGCCCCGATATCTATCGGCAGTACTTTTGATAAGCAACTGGTACGCCAGGCTGGTCAAACCGTAGGTCGTGAAGCAAAAGCCTTGGGTTACACCAACGTTTATGCACCCATTCTTGATCCTGCACGCGACCAGCGCTGGGGCCGTGTAGTGGAGTGCTATGGCGAAAATCCTTTCCATATTGCTGAGTTGGGCAAGCAAATGGTACTGGGTATCCAGGAGGAGGGCGTAGCCTCAACCCTTAAACATTTTGCGGTGTACAGCGTACCAAAAGGTGGGCGTGATGGCAGTGCCCGTACCGATCCGCATGTGGCCCCCCGCGAGATGTATCAGATCTATCTTTACCCGTTTCGCCGGGTGATACAGGAAGCGCATCCTATGGGTGTAATGAGCAGTTATAACGATTGGGATGGCGTGCCCATTACCGGCAGTTATTACTTTTTAACCGAGCTGCTGCGCCAGAAATTTGGCTTCAATGGCTATGTGGTATCTGACAGCGAGGCTGTAGAATACCTGTACTCTAAACACCATGTAGCAGGCGATTATAAGGAAGCAGTAAGACAGGTGGTAGAAGCCGGATTGAACGTGCGCACCAACTTTACCATGCCGCAAACTTATATTATGCCCCTGCGCGAGCTGATCAAAGAGAATAAGCTTTCCATGAAGGTGATTGATTCCAGGGTAGCCGATGTGCTGCGGGTAAAATTCCGTTTGGGTTTGTTTGATGACCCGTATGTGAAAGATCCAAAATCATCTGATAAAAAAGTACATACAGCTGCCGATAATGCCATGTCGCTGCAAATGAACCGGGAATCGATGGTATTGTTGAAGAATCAGGGTGATCTGTTGCCTTTGGATAAAAGCAAACTGAAAAATATACTGGTGACCGGTCCGCTGGCCGCCGAAAAAAATTATGCAACCAGCAGGTACGGTCCATCGCACAATCCGGTTACCAATGTGCTGGATGGTATTAAAAATTACGTAGGTAAAGATGTAAATGTTACCTATGCCAAAGGCTGTAATGTGGTGGATGCCACCTGGCCCGAGAGCGAGATCATCGAAACGCCGCTTACCGCTCAGGAGCAGGCCGGTATCGATTCGGCTGTAGCACAAGCCAAACAGGCTGATGTAGTGATAGCTGTGGTAGGTGAAGATTTTGAAAGGGTAGGCGAGAGTCTTTCCCGTACCGGACTAAATTTACCCGGCAGGCAGTTAAAACTGATCCAGGCGCTACAGGCTACCGGCAAACCGGTGGTGATGGTGATGATCAACGGGCAACCACTTACCATTAACTGGGAAAATAAATTTGTACCGGCCATACTCGAAGCCTGGTTCCCTGGTCCGGAAAGCGGTCGTGTAATAGCCGAAACCCTATTTGGTGATAATAACCCCGGCGGCAGATTGCCTATTACCTTCCCAAAAACAACAGGACAAATTGAGTTTAACTTTCCGTTTAAACCGGCTTCGCAGGCCAGTCAGGGCGGCGAGAACAGCTGGGGAAAAACCAGCGTGAATGGCGCGTTGTACCCTTATGGCTACGGCTTAAGCTATACCAAATTTGAGTATAGCAACCTGCAGGTATCGCCAGAGAAAGAGAACTCACAAGGCGATGTACAGGTAAGTGTGGATGTAACCAACACAGGCAGCCGCAAAGGTGATGATGTGGTGCAATTATACCTTAAGGATGAAGTTAGCAGCGTAACCACTTACGAGTACGACCTGCGTGGATTTGAACGCGTTAACCTGGCCTCCGGCGAAAAGAAAACTGTGCAGTTCACCCTGCATCCCGATGACCTGGCCCTGCTGGATAAAAACATGAACTGGACGGTTGAACCCGGTAAATTTATGGTCATGATTGGCAGCTCATCGGTTGATATCAAGCTGAAAAAAGAATTTGAAGTACAATAGAGCTTAAAGCTGAAGGCGGAAAGCTTAAAGCAGGAACATTAATGGAGACTTCCGGAGTTTTAAAAACTTCGGAAGTCTTTGTGTTTAATACCCCGCCTATTTAAGCGTCCACGCTTAAATACCCCATAGGTGAGCGTCGACGCTCACCTGCAGTAAACAACCCCCACCTGAGGTGGGGGCTTTAATTAACCCCTGAAAGGGGACATTCGTTAAAACAGTTTCAAATCTGCTGTACCATCTTCTTTGCGCTCTTCCGATTCTTGATATTTTACATAATTCTTGATTCGCTCTTCGTCTATCCCTACTGTACTCACAAAATAGCCCCGGCTCCAAAAATGATTGCCCCAGTACGGCCTCTTCCTTAACGTTGGATAGCTCTTAAACATCATTATTGCTGTCTTTCCTTTTAAAATACCCATGAAATCACTTACACTTATTTTGGGTGGAATGCTACATACCAGATGAACATGATCTGGCTGAACATTCATCTCAATTACTTCAACCTCTTTCCATGCGCAAATCGTACGGATCTTATCTTCCATCGTATCTGCAAGCACATCACGCAAAATCTTAAACCGATACTTCGGTGTCCAGACTATGTGATATACACAATAGTAAAAACTATGAGAGAGTTTCCTATATTTCGTCACATACCAAAGTTACAAAAACTGGCCTTGCCTTCAATTCTAACCTACCGCCTTAGGCGGTGGTTTTTAGGGGGAATAAAGTTCAAGCGAAGACGCTTGAACTGGCAAGAGCCGCCGTTATACAATTGCTTGTTGGCTGTTGTGGTAAATGCCCCACCTTTAATATCTCAAAGAACTAAATTAAGCAAAAAGCTTACCACATTTTAGGCCCAATTTACGCTAAAACAACAACTATAGAGCCCGTCTGCCAACTGGCGGACGGGCTTACTTATTTCATTTAAGCTGAAAGCCTAAAATATTTTAGGACGATTTGCCTTTGCCCGCTTTTCCTGCCCTCCAAACTCGACCAGTATGTGATTTGGGCCTGACAAAAAAGCATATGCGCCTAAATGCGAGTCGGTAAACTCCTGTAGTTATTCAAATCCTGGATAATTTTCAAATAGATATTTCCCTGTTTTTATTCTATGTACAATCCCGAGCGGATTGATTACTAATCCAATTTCTGCTTTTCTATTTTCACCTTCTAATTTACCTACCCGAACTGTTTGAAGGTCGCCAAGCTTCCATACGTACCATTTTTCTGATATTTTTATAGGTTCTTCACCACGCTTATGTCCAAGGTCACTTGTACCTCTAAATATGATATGATCTGTTTGACCTACATTAGCGATATTACCTACCTTTTCCCATAGACCCATCTTTATACCGAATTTTGTTACGCAGTGAGCATAAAAATCTACTTCACCTTTTGTGATTTCTGATAGATCGGGATTTGTGTCAATAGAATAAACTTTTTTAAATGCCCTTATTACATCGCTGTTTAATTGATATAAATCAAAAGCGATCAACTGAAAATACTTTTTACTCTTATCGTCCAGTTTAACGGAAAATACATCTCCTATTTTTGTGGTTGTTCTTGCCATATCTTAAGGGGTTATACCATATAGCGACCACTTACTAGGTGCTATAGAATTTATTTTGTTCAATAAATTATCCAAACCATAATCGTTAATTAACTTCTGTTCCAAAATACGGGCCCCTCTCCTGCTTAGACCAGTTGCCCCCTCCACGACTTCATAATCTAACAATTCTCTACCCGTTCCAATGGCGGCTTTATGTTCTGCTTCCCTAACAGCAAAATCTCTCGCTGTAATTCCAACGTATTTAACCTCTTGGGTTATAGGATCAAGTCCACGGTAAACTAAGTTTGTTCCCTCTTCCGCCGCTAATTTAGCAATTCCTACGACAGCAACCTTCGCCAAAGCGGTATATGCAGCTTTAACCAAAAAAACATCGGAAATAGCCATTGCCGTGTGAAACGCCCCTGTCCAATAGTTTCCGTTTTGAAAATCATCGACAGCAGCTCTCCCGTTTCCCCAAACAGGTATTAAACTTTCTAAGGTTCCAGGCTGTCCCCCCTGATCAGGAATAGAAAAAATATTATTAAAATAAGCATATATTTACTTATAACAATCAAAAGCGTTCGTGTAGTTTGAACTGAATTACTTCCTTATCCATAAGCATATGAACAAAAGTCTATATAATTTCGGGATCTTTTTTTTAGGATTGACTGTTGCTTGCAGCTTATTCCAAAGCGTAACGCAAATTTGGACCGGTGTTCAGGTTTATACGCTGAGTTCATTTGCTGCCTGGTTTTTAGTAATAAATGCAATTGCTTTAACAGGAGGAATATTCTTGTTAAAGTATTATTATTACCGGGAGTATTGGGCTGCTTTCTATACCTTGATAGCCTCTATCATAGTAAACCTTTGTTTTGCGGCTCTTGTTTTAATGCTATTAACATCAAGGGCATTACTCAATTATTATATGCCTATGGTTCTTACTTCTTTAAGTATCGGCATTGTATCCGCGCTAAGCCTTCTATTTTCAAGTACCAGGAAAAGGTTTTGGTTAAGGATAGGAGGGGCTTTTATATTAGTAGTCGGTTTGATTTTGGTTTCAACTACTGTCTGGACCCTGTTTTCAAAAGATGTGCAATTAAATAGCATATTAGCAAAAATTGCCCAATGGACATCAATACCTGGCAGCTTAATTTACATTCCGTTTATCATGCATTTTTTAAATGAAATTAAGTTGTTAAATAAAGAAAACACAAGTCCGGTTAAGGAATCTGTAAAAGTTACATTGGGTATAGCGCGAACATTGGCTTTGATTATCGCAATAATTTCGGGAGTGATGCTGACTTCCGACGCTAATTCGTCCATATATTGGGGGGCTGTAAATTTTGAAAAAACCCAAACGATGGCTCGGTTATTTGAATCCCGCACCTATGTGGACAGTAAAGGCGATACCTTGTTCTATCATTTACTCAAGCCATTAAATTTCGATCCCGCAAAGAAGTATCCTTTGGTTGTAAGTCTTCCTTACGGCGGCCAACCCGCCACGGATAAGATCAGGCAAATGGAAGGCGCTGTGGCAGCTGAGGTATTATCAACAGATATTAACAGAGCAAATTATCCTGCATTTCTTTTTATACCAAATTGCCCGCCCGGATCTGGCTGGGGAGGTATCCCTAATTATCCATCGGTTGATTCGTTGGTTTATGAAGCCATCAGTTCACTGGATAAAGAACCGGGGATAGATGTAAAAAGACGCTATGTTACAGGGCTGTCAAGAGGTGGTTATGGGGCCTGGCATTTTATCTGTACCCGGCCGGATATGTTTGCCGCCGCGATACCTGTTGCAGGAGGCGAAGATCCTAAATTGGCCTCCCGGATCGTCAATATCCCGGTATGGGCATTCCACGGTGCCAACGACAAAAATGTTCCTGTTAGCGGTTCACGTGATATGATCAACGCCATCAAAAAAGCAGGCGGAAATCCTAAATATACCGAGTTCCCCAATGACGGGCATAATATCTGGGACCGGGTTAATAACACACCTGGTTTATGGGACTGGCTTTTTGCCCAGAAACGTAACTGATAAAGGCGCCGTCATCCGCTGTTATACGAAGTTTTAGTTTGCCGATAATTTTCGATATATTTATAGATAATAGCGGCCCGGTACTCTTTTAACAAGAGTACCGGGCCGTTTTAATTAAGGCACAAACAAGCCGAGAATCAATCGTTTAGTAATTGATTATTTGAAAATGAATATATTAATACTTCTTAAACCTTTCAAAACCTGCCAAAAATTTGTTAAAAAGTGTTAAAATTGATAGTTTTAATCAAAAAATCGATGCTTTTTGAGCTGGATTTATCCTGTTTTCAATTAAAAAAGTGTTAAAATAATAGGTTTAAAAAGTTTTTAACCATGAAGATCCCTACAATAACCGGAATTATCGACCGCCGCATACTGGTTAATTTTGCTATTGATGCGGAAGTAGCCCAAACCATGGTGCCGCCGCCTTTTACCCCTAAACTAATAAAAGGCAAAGCCATTGCGGGTATCTGCCTCATCAGACTCAAGCAGGTGAGGCCAAAAGGTTTACCTGCTTTTGTGGGTCTTGGATCTGAGAACGGGGCGCACCGTATAGCTGTAGAGTGGCAGGAGGATGGCCAAACCAAAGAGGGGGTATACATACCCCGGCGGGATACCTCGTCGCTGTTCAATACACTTGCAGGCGGCAGGATATTCCCGGGAAAACACTACAGGGCTTTGTTTGATGTTGATGAACATGAAGGAAAGTATCATGTTGGCTTTGAAAGCTCTGACGGAGCTTTCATTAGTATAGATGCCACGTTATCAGCTACTTTAAATCCTGATTCGGTTTTTGGAGACCTTGCAACGGCATCTGAATTTTTTAAAGCGGGGGTCAACCGGGTACTCACCCAACGGAAACAAATACGAAGGCTTGCTGCTTGAAACCAATCAATGGGAAGTAAAAGCCCTGGAAGTGAGCAAGGTGAGATCGAGCTATTTTGAGGATGAATCAATATTCCCGAAAGGATCTGTAAAGTTTGATAATGCGCTGATCATGATCAATATTCCGCATGAATGGTCGTCAAAACCAGATAAAGCGGTTGTGAAATAAATAGGCATGAACATGTTCCGGAAAATAAAGGCAGCATGTTCAGGTAATATCTTTTTTTACGTGCTGTAGGCAATTGTTTCATTAATTTTGTCAATTGTACAGGTACCCTTATTGAGTGTAATAATTACAGTTGTAGTTAAATACTTTATTTTTATTTTTATACAATTCAAAACACTAAGGCATTGCCTGTTATAAACCCAATTATAAATTATTGAATGGAACTGGAGAATAAAGGCATCAAGGGCAGTAGGCTAAAAAATATGATCATTAAAACGCTTTATTTTAATAAAGCGATGTCATGTGCGGGATTAAGTGAACTATTTGATAAAAGCATACCATCGATTGCCAAAGCTGTAAATGAATTAATGGACGAGGGGTTTGTTGTTGAGGATGGTTACGCCCCTTCAAGCGGAGGCCGCAGGCCGCTGATGTATTCGGTAAAGGCTAATACTATGTATATTTTAGCTATAGCGCTTGACCAGCTTACGGCACGTATCCAGCTTTTTGACCTGCTGAATAATGCTGTAGCTGATATGGTTACTTTTGAGCTTAAACTGCTTAACAATCCTGACGCTCTGGCTAAACTGACCTCGGAGATCAACAGTTATATTAAAGGCTCAGGCGTTGCCAAAGAAAAGATAGCCGGTATTGGTATTGGTATGCCGGGCTTTATCAACGTTACCGAAGGTATCAATTACACTTACCTTGACGCCGGTGGCGAAAGTTTGACCGCCTATCTTACTGCCAAAACAGGTATTACTACCTATATCGACAACGACTCGAGTTTGATAGCCCTGGCCGAACAAAAATTCGGAATAGCCAAATCGCAAAATGAGGTTATGGTCATCAACCTGGGTTGGGGCATTGGTTTGGGGATGATCGTAAATGGTAAATTATTCCGTGGATATAATGGTTTTGCCGGTGAATTAAGCCATATACCTTTATCAGAGGATGGTGCGCTTTGCGAATGCGGAAAGCGTGGCTGCCTTGAAGCAGAAGCATCTATGCTGGTTGTCGCCCGAAAAGCCATTGCAGGTATTCAACAGGGGCGTATTACCAGTTTAAAATATAACAGTAACGATAATGACCACTCAAAACTCATGGGTGATGCCGTACTGGAAGCAGCCAACAATGGCGATCAGTTTGCTATTGAACTACTGTCAGATGCGGGTTATAAAATAGGGAAGGCGCTGGCCATTCTTATCCATATCATGAACCCTGCCAATATCGTATTAAGCGGCAGGGGAGCCAAAGTAGCTAAGATATTGATGGCGCCTATTCAGCAGGCTCTGCATAAATACTGTATCCCGAGGCTTGCAGGAGGCACTGAGTTACTGGTATCGGAGCTTGGCTTTGACGCCGAACTGATTGGGGCAGCAGTACTGGTAATGGAAAATTTTGATAAAAATGTTAAAGCAAAAATAAGCAAAGCAGCGAAAGCTGTGGCCTGATAGATGTGCGAACAAGATTAGATGTGCGGATGTGCAAATTTCAGATGTGCAGATTGTTTGAATTATAATTTAATGACTAATGGGGGTGACATTTATCATCTGCACACCTGCACATTTGAAATCTGCACATCTAAGAAAATACTTTTCCTGAATAATCCATAGCTTCCTGGAATTTGGCCGAATCAAGCTCCAGGGGCTCGTTTTGCGAATGGAGGTACTCTATTAGATTTTCGGTGGCGATGTTGCCTGTGAGGTCATCTGCGGCCATTGGGCAGCCTCCATAACCTTTTAGTGCCACATCAAAGCGTTTACACCCACTTTTATAAGCCGCTTCTATCTTGGGTTGCCAGGTATCAGGAGTAGAATGCAGATGGACGCCAAATTCTGTTTCAGGAAATTTACGGCATAGGTCGGGATAAATACTGCTGATCTGTGCTGCCTGGGCAATGCCAATGGTATCGGCAAGGGCTATGTTCTTGACGTCGTGACCAATAAGTTGTTCTGTCCAGTGTTCAATAATGCCGGTATTCCATTCGTCGCCATAAGGGTTACCGAAGCCCATGGAAAGGTAAACCAGTAATTGTTTATTATTAGCTGCACATAGCTCTTTTATCCGTTTTACATTATCAAAAGCCTGCGGCATTGTAGTATTGGTATTACGAAGCTGGAAAGTTTCGGATATAGAAAAGGGATAGCCCAGGTAGGTGATCTCCTCATGTTTAACAGCATCTTCGGCACCGCGATAGTTGGCAATAATAGCCAGCAGTTTTGATCGTGCATTGCTCATATCCAGCTTTTTTAATACCTCGGCAGTGTCTTGCATTTGTGGTATCGCTTTAGCAGATACAAAACTGCCAAAATCAATAGTGTCGAAACCTACCTGTAACAGCAGGTTAATATAAGCCGCTTTGATATCAGTAGGTACAAAATCATGCAGGCCCTGCATGGCATCGCGGGGGCATTCGGTTATTTTTATGCTCATTTCAAGTACTAAGTCTGAGGTCTATAGTCCAAAGTTAGTTTTTAAGTCTGACGTTTTTGCGTTTTAACTAAAGACTTCTGGCTTCGGACCTAAGACTTCGGAATCAATCAACCGTTTTTGGTAGGTGCTGATCTTCGGTAAGGCCCTCACGTTCAAATTTGCGGATAATAAGCCTTGTGCCGCCATTATACGTAATATAGCTGGATACCCAGTTAATAAACACGATCACCTTGTTACGGCCACCTAAAAGCGATATCAGGTGGACAAACAGCCATATGAGCCAGGCAAAAAATCCTTGGAACTTTATTTTACCCAGGTCGGCAACGGCTTTATTACGGCCAATAGTGGCTAACGAGCCTTTATCAAAATACTTAAAAGGTGTTGTTGGTTCATGGTTGATGAGCTGGGCTATAGATTTGGCCACATGCTGACCCATTTGTATAGCTACCTGTGCCACACCAGGGTGGCCTTTTGGGGTTTCGTCGGTTATCATGGCTGCCACATCGCCAATGGCAAAGATATTGTTAGTGCCTACCACACGGCAAATGCTATCAACCCTGATCCTGTTGCCGCGTTCAATAAAGTTAGGGTCAATACCTTCTGGCACTACACCCATAACGCCGGCACTCCATATTACGGTTTTAGTGCGGATGGTTTTACCGCCTTCAAACTTGATTTCTTCGCCATCGTAACTATCTACTTTTACGCCTAAAAGTACCTCAACACCCATTTTGGTCAAAAACTCTTTAGTCGCGGCTGATGCTTCCTCAGAAAAAGGCCCCAATACTTTTGGCAGGAAATCAACAAGGTATACCTTCATATCCTCTTTTTTGAGCTCGGGATAATCTTTAGCGAGGATATGATTACGTAATTCGGCCAATGCTCCGGATAGTTCTACACCGGTTGGCCCGGCACCTACCAGTACAAAGGTCAAATAAGGGTCGCGTTCCTCTTTGGTAGTTTTTAGTAAGGCTTCCTCTATGTTTTGCAATACAGCGTATCGCAGGTTAAGTGCCTCCGGTACAGATTTCATAGGCATCGAAAACTTTTCGATATCCTTATTCCCAAAAAAATTGGTGGTTGAGCCGGTAGCTATCACAAGATAATCATAGGCTATTTCGCCAATGGTAGTGTCAATCGTGTTCTTTTCGGCATTTACTTTAAGCACCTCGGCAATCCTGAACCTGAAGTTCTTTTGATTGGCAAAGTTTTTACGCAGCGAAAAAGCGATGGATTCCGACTCGAGGCTTCCCGTAGCCACCTGGTATAAAAGTGGTTGAAAAGTATGATAATTATGCTTGTCGAGCATTAAAACATCAACGGGCTTTTCTTTAAGATGCTTGGCTACCTGGAGGCCGCCAAAGCCTCCGCCAACAATAACTACCAGTGGGAATTTTGAGCTGTCTGTTAAGTTCATAGCACAGGTGTTTTATTTTATGCAGAGATACAACAAATGTGTCTCTTTTTAAATGCCTCGAATATTTATAGAAACAAAAAAAGCCCCAAATGTTCTTTGGGGCCTTATAAATAAATTTACGGAGTGTTTATCTCAGGTCTTTTTTACCAAAGTCAACAATAACCGGAGTTGCTACGCAGATTGAAGAGTATGTTCCGAAGATCACACCGATCAATAACGCAAAGGAGAAGCCTTTGATCACGTCGCCACCAAATATGAACAATACGATTAATACGAACACCACGGTTAAAGCGGTAATGATGGTACGACTTAATGTGCTGTTGATAGCCTGGTTAATTACTTCTTCAGGGTTATCAGTTTTAGCATGGTGCAGTTCCAGGAACTCGCGGATCCTGTCAAACACTACCACGGTATCATTGATCGAGTAACCGATTACCGTTAATATCGCTGCAATGAACGCCTGGTCAATATCCAGCGAGAATGGAAGTATACCTCTGAATAAAGAGAAGAATGATAATACCAGTAGAGCATCGTGCGCGGTTGCTACCATCGCACCCAAACTGAACTGCCATTTGCGGAAACGGATCAGGATATAGGCTGAGATAACAAATATAGCGAACAATACGGTGTAGACGGCTGATGTTTTTAATTCATCAGCAACAGTAGCGCTTACTTTTGAGAAACCTACTATATCCTTATCGGTTATACGGGTTGCCTCTTTGGTGCCTAAAGCCTGGATCAATGTGCTCCTTACTTTAGAATCAGTAGCAGCGTTGTTATCCTTGATCAACAGGTTTGTGGTGATACTCATTTTATCAGCACCAAATGTTTTGACCTCCGTACTGCGGCCTAATGTAGCATCAACTGCATCATGTATGGCTTCGGTAGTAACGGCTTTATTAGGGAAGGTAATGATATAGTTACGACCGCCTTCAAAATCTACCCCGTAACTAAAACCGCGGGTGAAGATGGATATTAAGCCAGCTAAGATGAATATACCTGAGAACGCGTAAAACTTGAAACGATTTTTTACGAATTTGAAATTGGCATTTTTGAAGGTATGTGAGCTCCATGGATGTGAAAATTTGATATCCCAACCTTTATCAAGCATCCACTCAAATATAACCCTTGAGATCAGCAATGAGCAGAACAATGAGGTAATGATACCGATCATCAATGTGGTAGCGAAACCTTGTATCGGGCCCGAACCGAAGATGAACAGGATCAAACCGGTTAAGAAAGTACTGATCTGTGAATCGAGAATAGATGGTAAAGCGTGTTTGAAACCATCGGCTACAGCTATTCTTAATGATTTACCTAAGCCCAATTCTTCACGAACACGTTCGTAAACCAGTACGTTGGCATCAACCGCAATACCCAGCGTGAGTACGATACCGGCAATACCAGGTAAAGTTAATACCGCGCCTAAGCTGGTTAATACACCCATCAGGAAAAATATGTTGATGACAACCGCTACAACCGCTACAGTACCCGCACGGTTGTAATAAGCGATCATGAATATCAATACCACAACCAAGCCTAATATACTTGAAGTAACACCGGCATTGATGGCTTCCTGACCCAATGACGGACCTACTACAGATTCCGATATGATGTGAGCCGGAGCAGGTAAACGACCAGCTTTTAATACGTTGGCCAAATCCTTAGTATCTTCAATCGTAAAGTTTCCAGAGATAGAAGATACACCACCGGAAATTTCATTCTGAACGACTGGCGCAGAGTATACATTATCGTCCAATACAATCGCTACTGATTTTTTGTTGGTACCTGACGATGCCTCAGCAGTAACTGTACGCCATTTTTGGGCGCCTTCGGAGTTCATGATCATCACAACTTCCGGATTTCCTTTAGGATCATTATCAGCACGCGCGTCATTGATCACATCACCCGATAATACCGGGCCGTTTTCAGCGCCTGTTAATTTGATCGCATATAATGCGAATATTTTGTCCTTACTATTTTTTGCAGGTTTTACTTCCCAAAGAAATTTCAGGTTGCGTGGTATTACCGCCTGCACATCGGCGTTATGCAAGTAAGAGTTAACTTTAGCCGTATCTTTCAGCGGAGAATAACCTACAACCGGACCCTGACCTAATTGCTGTTGTCCGCTTGCGTCAGGAATAACGTTTAGGGACAACACTGAAAACAGTGGGTGCAATGCAGCCAATTGCGTTTTATTGGCCAACGCCGATGCAGAAGTATCTTTAGCAGCATTCTTTTGAACCTTACTCAATAATGAACCCGCTTTGGCGGCAGTGTCAGTTTTGGCGGCAGCTGTTGTTGTAGCTTTAGCCTTTGATGAATCTGCTTTAGCTGTTTTGTTTTTTGCGGCAAGCAAGTTGTCAATATTGATCAGGTATTGATAAGCCTCGGCATTATCATAAGTTTCATAGAACTCTAACTTGGCAGAGCCTTGTAATAGCTTACGGACACGCTCCGGTTCTTTTACACCTGGCAGCTCAACCAAAATGCGATTTGAGCTTTGCTCTAACTGAATGTTAGGTTGCGTAACACCAAACTGGTTGATACGGGTATTTAAAACCGTATACGATTGTTTTACCGCGGTATTAGCCTGATCTTTCAAATAAGCAGCAACCTCGCTGTTTGAAGCGTTAAACTTCAAATGGTCCTGGTTGTCTTTTGTTGAAAAGATGGCGGCCAGTTTACCGTTCGGATTCAGTTTTTCGTATTCGCTAACAAAAAGTGTGATGAAATCCTTTTGAGTGGTTTGTGCATTAGCCTGTAATTTGTCGGCATTTGCCAAAGCCTGGTTAAACACAACATCCGGATTGTTGTTGGCAATTTTCCTTACCAACTCGTCAAGCGAAATTTGCATGGTAACGTTCATCCCGCCTTTAAGGTCGAGACCTAATGCCAATTCTCTTTGAAGAACGTATTGATAATTGTGTTTGAACAACGGATATACCGGTTGTGAAGACATCGAATCCAGATACGCTGTTTCTTTCTTAGGGTCACCCTTTGAATATACTTTGGCATCACTTTGAACTTTGCGCGCCACCCACGTGAAAGACAGCTGGTATAAGCATACTACAGCCAGCAGAATGGCGAAAAATTTAATAACCCCTTTACCTTGCATCGAATTATAATATGTAATTAATTAGTTTATAAGCTTTTTTTAATAAGACGGCAAATCTAATAAAATTTCGCAAGCATGAAATTTTAAATTAAAACAATTTGATGACAGAAAATGTTACCGACGTTCCAACGTGATGAAGGAGTACCTGTACTTGTTTTTTTCATCAGGCTCAAAATTTTTCCGTTCCATCTCTTTCCATTCCTGCGGATCCAGCTCCGGAAAAAAAGTATCGCCATCAAAATCCTGGTCGATCACCGTTAAATAGATACGATCGGTTAGCGGTAAGGCTTGCCGGTAAATTTGGGCGCCTCCAACAATAAATACCTCATCCTCGCCGGCGCAAAGCCCCAGGGCATCTTCTATAGAGCCTGCAACTTCACAGCCCTCAATAGCGATGGACTGTTGGGTTACTACGATGTTGCGGCGTTTGGGTAATGGTTTGCCAACCGATTCATAGGTTTTGCGGCCCATGATAACCGTATGCCCGGTGGTGACATCCTTAAAATGTTTCAGGTCATTGGGTAAATACCAGAGTAGTTTATTGTCTTTGCCGATAGCATGGTTTTTGGCTATGGCAACTATGATAGATGTGGTCATTATCGTCATTTAGTCATTTGTCTGAATCAGAATTTTCAGAATTTGAGAATTTCCTGAATTCAGTAGTAGTATATCCTGCCTATTACGTCATTGCGAGGTACGAAGCAATCTTTATGCTGTACAGGGTGACTCTACAGATCGGGGATTGCTTCGTACCTCGCAATGACGTGTGGGCATTAATTGTTGTAAGATTAATAAAATTCTGTTAATTTTTAAATTCTGAAAATTCTGATTCAGACAACTACACCGCCACTGCTGCCTTAATATGCGGCCACGGATCATAATTCTCCAAAGTGAAATCTTCAAACTTAAAAGCGAAGATGTCTTTTACCTCAGGATTGATCTTCATGGTTGGCAGGGGGCGTGGTTCACGGCTTAGTTGCAAACGGGCTTGATCCATATGGTTGTTGTACAAATGGGCATCGCCAAAAGTATGGATGAAGTCGCCATAGTCCAGATCACATACCTGTGCCATCATCATTGTCAGCAAAGCGTAGGAAGCGATATTGAACGGTACACCCAAAAATATATCGGCACTGCGCTGATATAATTGACAAGACAGCTTGCCTCTTGATTCTCCCTTCAGTGGGTTAGGGGGCTCTACGTAAAACTGGAAAAGACTATGGCAAGGGGGCAGGGCCATCTGGTTCACATCTGCAACATTCCATGCCGATACGATCATGCGGCGCGAGTCGGGATTGTTTTTAATTTGATTTACCACCTGGGTTATCTGGTCAATGTGACCACCGTCGGGTTTTGGCCATGAACGCCACTGGTAGCCGTACACCGGCCCGAGGTTACCCTCGGCATCGGCCCACTCATCCCAAATGCGTACTCCGTTTTCTTTCAGATAGCTGATATTGGTATCGCCGCTCAAAAACCAGATGAGTTCATGAATAATGGATTTAAGGTGCAATTTTTTGGTGGTCACCATTGGGAAACCATCTTTGAGGTTGAAACGCATCTGGTAGCCAAACACACTTACCGTACCGGTTCCTGTCCTGTCATGCTTTTGCGCGCCGGTTTCCATCACATGGCTCATCAAATCGAGATACTGTTTCATTTTTGGTTGATTAAATTAGATTGGGTTGATTGGTGAGTGGTTGGATTAAGTTGATTAAGTTTTGAAGAGCCTAATGAACTAATGAACCAGTGAACCAATGAACAATTTTAAAAGGCAAAGAAAAATAATCTAATTTTGACATCCTAACCGATGTGCAAAAATACACGCGGTGTTAGTCTTTTTTCTATGATCCTTTTTCCGAACGCAAAAATAAACATTGGCCTCAACATTATCGAACGCCGGCCTGACGGTTATCATAATCTGGAAACCATTTTTTACCCCATCAACATTAAAGATGCGCTTGAGGTTGTAGTGAGCGATAAGCTGAGTTTTGAATCATCCGGTTTGGATATCCCGGGCAGGGTAGAGGACAACCTGTGCATTAAAGGTTATCATTTATTAAAAAATGACCATGACCTGCCGCCGGTGAGTATCCATCTGCATAAAAATATTCCGATAGGGGCCGGACTGGGCGGGGGCTCGGCCGATGCCGCTTATTTTATCAGGCTGATGAATCAGCAATTTGAACTCGGGCTGTCTGTTGCTGAAATGACCGGTTATGCACGCAAACTTGGTGCTGACTGTGCCTTCTTTATCGAGAATAAACCGGTCTTCGCTTTTGAGAAGGGTGATGAGTTTGAATCGATCAGATTGGATCTGTCCAAATATAAAATCGCTTTGGTGATGCCTGATATTCACATATCAACCGCCGAGGCTTTCAGAGGGGTTAAACCAACCCCTGTAAAAGAATCATTATTTGATCTCATTGCGGAACCTATCACCGAGTGGAAAAAATATATCAAGAATGATTTTGAAGCATCGATATTTAAAAACCATGTGGAGATACGAGGTGTTAAAGCAGCCTTGTATGAAGCTGGCGCCATCTACGCCAGCATGAGCGGGAGCGGAGCATCGGTATTTGGCATATTTGAACAAACCCCCAACCTGCAACATTTGGAAGCAGAGAATGAAGTGTTTTATTTATAATTTGAGATTTCAGATGTTCGACTTCGGATTTTGTCGTGCTTAACAAAACTCTACATGATTAATTGAAAAAAATCAGGCATTCAAAAAAATCCGAAGTCGAACATCCGAAATCCGAATTAATCAAACTCCCGCATCTTCGCTCACGCCCCGTCCAATAGCTTCTACCCAATCAGTCTCGCCCCAGCCCTTTGCCACGGCGCTCAATAAGCGGCTGTGTAAGGCATTTACGAGTGGCATGGGTGTCTGGCTTGTCTGGGATAGTTTAAATGCCAGACGCGCGTCCTTATAGCCTAATTTTGATTTGAAACCTACCGGCTCGTACTGCTTATTGGCAATAGCCCGGCCATAATTCTGAAAAATAGGAACATTGAACAGTGTCGATCCAAAAAAGTTGGCTACCTGTGCCCGGTCCAGTCCGTTCTTTTCTGCAAGGGTATAAGCCTCCGCCATGAGTTCCATCGAAGCCATGATCATAAAGTTACCTGCAATTTTTATCACGTTTGCTCCGCCCGCAGATTCTCCAAAATCAATCACACCCTGGCCTAAGCAATTCAGTACAGGTTTGGCCGTATCCTTGGCATGCTGATTGCCGGATACGCAGATCCAGAGTTTACGGGCCTCAGCGGCCTCTGCCCGGCCAAACACAGGAGCGGCCAGATAGTGACTGCCGGCTTCTTCATGAAGCAGGGTAAGTTGTTCGGATGTTTCGGGCGCGACGGTACTCATGGAAATATGGATGGCATGCTCAGGTAACTTCTCCAGAATACCCTGATCGCCCAAGGTTATTTCTTTCAGTACGTCGTCATCTGAAAGTACGGTGATCACGATGTGGACTCCCTCGGATGCATCAGCAGGTGTTTGGCATTTGGTGACGTAAGCAGCATCAAGCTCATCTATTTTTGAATGAGTACGATTATAGACCTGTAAGTGATAACCCGACTTGATGAGATTTTGGGCTATGGGCATGCCTATGTTACCAAGGCCGATAAATCCGATTTTCTTTTCCATAATTGTTGTATAGCTATTAGCTGATGTACTCCCTGTCCTCGTCGCTTAGTGTATTGGGGCCTTCTTTTTTGTGGATGTTGTCATGATAACCTCCAATGTCAAATTTTGCTTTCTTGGGGCGGCCAACAAGCCAACCTAAAATAAAAGCTACAACGGCTACCACGGCCATCATCGTCAATTTTGAAATATAAAAATTGGAAAATAAAAAAGCGAATGGAACCTTGTCTGTGTTTTGCACCAATGCCGCAGTGAGCAAAATGGTGATAACTATTATGGTGATTGTTTTAATGCTCATGACGATTTGGTTTAACAGTTTTTACAATATCCGGTTTTTAAATCTTTATTAAAAATCATTTTCATTAAGCACTTTTTGAAAACTGAAAAACATGGCGGGAGCAGGGAGGTAAAACAGGACGCCTGAAAAATTGGTTTTCGATCGTCGTATAAAAATGGAATCTGTTTTTGATGGTTTTGAATTTTAACCCTGGAAGAAAGCTGAACAAAATGAAACCGTTATTTTGACAGGGTCGGGACTGCTGAATATATACCTGATTTGGCGATCCAGGTTCTGCTGCGTTTTGACTGTTCTCCCTTCTTATACCGCCATGTTCTGTGGCCCGAAAACAGACTCCTGTTCCTCCGCTGAGAATCCAAAAAAATTCACCGAATTTAATTTTTTGTATACAACTGGGTATGTCTGGCCAATTTTATTTCATTCCTTGTTTTTAAGTTCATAACACTATCTGTAAACTTTTAAATTAATCTCCTTGTCTGTAGTTGTTAGTTATATAAGAGCTTTTATTTATCTGAATGTTAGTGATATAAATACATTATTTAACTACTTGAACTTTTGTTGCTAATTTTTTTAGTTTTTATTGTTTTAGTTAAATCTGTTTTGTTTAATTTTTACTTTTTATAATCTCTTTAAATATTTGATTATTAAAATTTTATAAATTTAGTAAAATAAGTATTTGAAAAACTTTTGAATATAATTTTTGTTTTAAAAGGAGTTTAGATGGTATTTTGTCGTAATTGCTTAATTTTTTATTTAGTACACTAACTAAAAAGTGAATTTTGGCGCTGTTACGCGCAAGGATGTTTAAACAGTGAGAAACCCGGCGAAAAAAAATAATGCCATACAAGGCCTAAAAATGGCCTTAAAATCCGATACCTTTCTATCCCCTATCGAGGTTTGCCAGCACCAAATACAAAGAATCTGACGGTGATTTTTGTAGCTATAGAGAGGGTAAAGTACCGATGAAATAATATGGTGTTTACAGGAAAAGTGCTGTCGGAGGGAATAAAGTAGGAAGGATTAAGGCCTTGCTTTTCGTTTAGCGATTTGCTTTTGAGCTACCGGATACAGGAATATTGTAGACAAAATAATGACTGCTCCTGCCCAGAAACCTACCGTCATTTTGTTCATATCACCCAAAAAAATGAATGACATCAGGATACCATAAACCGGCTCGAGGTTGGTGATCAGGGCCACTTTAAAAGCCGAAAGCTCACGCATAACAGATACCCCGGCAACATATGCGAGTGATGTACATACAGTGCCAAGCAGTATCAGATACCCGATATCGCTGGGTTTTAAAAGGAGCGATCTGTTAAACCCATTGGTTAATAAAAGGTATATCGAGATCCAGAAAAACGCACCGGTTAACTCATAAAAAGCGATGATAGGAGCCTCGTGGTTCTTTATAAATTTTGAATTGATGATCGAAAAAAGGCTAGCGCAAACGGCGCTTACAAGTCCGGTAATGATACCCTTAGTGTAATGTGATTCAAATTTAAATATCAAAACAATGCCGGTTATGATCAGTAATCCGGCCATGATCTCCAGTTTTGAGATCTTTGTTTTGTTCAACAAAGGCTCAAATATTGCCGTAAATAAAGTGATGCTGGACAGGCAAACCAGCGTTACAGGAACCGTAGATAGCTTGATAGAGGCAAAGAAAAGTATCCAATGACCACCCACTAAAGCGCCTGTGTGCGACATTTTTAGGAAGGTTTTTTGGTCAACCCTGATAGCCGTTTTGTTAAAATTGAAATATAAAAACAGCGATATAACGGCAATCATCACTCTGTACCATACCAGTTGTACTGCCGAAATAGTAATAAGATTACCCAAAATACCGGTAAATCCCCAGATAAAAACAGTGAAATGGAGTATGATCAGGTTCTTGTTAAGGCTTTCTTTACCGCTTTTCGTAACCACTATTTTGGTGCTTTTAAGAGTAAATAGTAACCGAGTAAGCCAAACGTAGTATTAGGGATCATAACGGTAAAAATGGGTGGTACACCTCCCTTTATTGAGAATACTATGGAAAATTTCTCTACGATAATATAGGTAAAGCAGAGTATAATGCCAATTCCCAGCGGTAAGCCAACACCGCCCCGTACCTTACGGGATGACAAGGCTACGCCCACAATGGTTAAAACATAGGCAGACAAAGGGTATATAAAACGGTGATACTTCTCATAATAAAGATTGTTTAGAACCTCCGGACGGCGTAGTTTTTCTTTATCTATATTCTTATTTAAATCCTTTAGGGACATAGCAGCATACACATTATCATATACCACAAAATCGCTCGGGTGCATATCAAGCGTAGTGTCTTTTGGCGTCGGACTATTGATAAATTGCTCTTTTAGGCCGTTTATATATTTAACTGTATAGTTTTTTAATGACCAAACCCTCTTAACCGAATCATAGGTAACCTGTTGGGCAATCAATTTTTCACGGAGGGTATCTCCATTAAACTTTTCCATAATAAACTGATATCCAGTATGTACGGTTGGATCATAGTTTTGCAGATATACAAAAGTATGTTTGTCTATCTGCATATGTACCTCAATTTTAGTAGGGTCATTATCAGTTATACCATTGGCATTCTCAAAGTCGTTTTTTAGGTGATTGGTATACGGAATGAGGTAGACATTAGCAAAAAAGGATACGATAAATATGATAGTAGAAGCTATAAAATAAGGCCTTAAAAAGCGGTTAAAACTGGCTTTTCCACTTAAAATAGGTACAATTTCTGTTTGGTTGGCCATTTTGGCTGTAAAGAAAATTACCGCCAAAAAGTTAATCAGGGGCGATAGCATATTCAGGTAAAAGGGGACGAACCCTGCATAATACTGAAATACAATATCGTGTAATGAAGCGTGTTTATTGGTAAAATTATCCAGCTTCTCAGATACATCAAACACTACCGATACAGCAGCAAAAATACCCATGGTAAACACAAAAGTGCCCAGGTATTTACCCATAATAAACCTGTCAATAACCTTCAGATGCTGGTGAATAAAAGCCTTCATTTTTTGTTTATTAGTTCATTGGCTCGTTGGTTCATTGGTTTCATATGAGCTGTTATTAATATTGTTAAGACTAATAAACTAATGAACCAATGAAATATTGAACGGCTATAATCGTTGACCAAGTTGCTTAACCATGATATTTTTCCAGTTATAAAACTCACCGGATATGATCTTTTTGC
The DNA here is from genome assembly GCF_041355315.1 of Mucilaginibacter sp. RCC_168. Lineage (NCBI taxonomy): Bacteria > Pseudomonadati > Bacteroidota > Sphingobacteriia > Sphingobacteriales > Sphingobacteriaceae > Mucilaginibacter > Mucilaginibacter sp. RCC_168. Next base: position 209,423 of record NZ_JBFUPN010000007.1, on the reverse strand, counting down.
GCGCCTCTTTAACCAGCCACAGGTAAAAATGGAGATTATGCAAAGTAGCAATTTGAGCTCCAAGCATCTCGCCCGAGTGTATTAAATGGCGCAAATATGCTTTTGTATAATTTTTATCGGCAAACAGTTCGCTATCACTTTCAATGGCTGAAAAATCATTTTTCCACTTCTCGTTTTTGATATTGATAATGCCATTTTTAGTGAAAAGCATACCATTGCGGGCGTTCCGGGTTGGCATAACGCAATCAAACATATCAATTCCTAAGGCTATATTTTCCAATATATTAATCGGTGTACCTACACCCATTAAGTAACGTGGTTTTTGCTCCGGTAATATATTGCAAACAATTTCTGTCATGGCATACATTTCTTCGGCAGGTTCGCCAACCGAAAGTCCGCCTATAGCATTACCTTCACGCTCGTAAGAAGCAATAACTTCTGCTGATTTTACGCGCAGATCTTTATATACAGAGCCTTGTACAATAGGGAAAAGCGTTTGGCTATATCCGTATTTTGGTTCAGTACTGTCAAGGCGGTCGCAGCAACGTTTTAGCCAACGGTGTGTCATGTCAATTGATCGTCTGGCGTAGTGATAATCGCAAGGATAAGGGGTACATTCATCAAAAGCCATGATGATGTCGGCACCTATAATGCGCTGAATATCCATTACATTTTCTGGCGTGAACAGATGTTTTGAGCCGTCAATATGCGAACGGAAAGTAACACCTTCCTCTTTTATTTTGCGTACTTCGGTTAATGAATACACCTGGTAACCGCCGCTATCGGTTAAAATAGGTCCATCCCAGCCATTAAATTTATGCAATCCCCCGGCCTGTTCAAGTGTATGAAGACCTGGTCTGAGGTATAAATGATAGGTGTTACCTAAAATAATTTGCGCCTCTATATCATTTTTAAGTTCATGCTGATGCACTGCCTTTACTGTGCCGGCAGTACCAACGGGCATAAATATAGGGGTTTGTATGGTGCCGTGATCGGTGGTAATTTCACCTGCGCGGGCTTTTGAAAGCGGGTCTTGTGCTGTTAAATTAAATTTCATTTTGAGGTTGCAAAATTAACAAATAAAGCGGATAAAGGACTAAAGGATAAAGGAACAAGGATTAAGAAACAAAAGATAAAAATTCGGCAGGTTTACACTTATGTAAGTTATCTTTTCTCATCATTTATAATCCTTAATCCTTGTTCCTTTATCCTTACTCCGCCCCAGTGTGGAAAAAAACAAGCCAGTGTGTGTAATAATCACGAAATAAACCTATGTTGACCACTTTTATTCCGGCGATTTTTAACAAATTTGCCTGATATTATAACTGCTTGGAAACTTATATTCACAACGCGCTCTTCATTCTTTTTCAGCTGTGTTTTATTGTTCAGTTGTATTACCTGATAAGTAACCATAGCCGCCTTTCACGATATAAACCAGCGGAGGAGTTACCAGAGGTATTGATACCTGTTTCGGTAATTATAAGCGCACGCAATGAAGCCAAAAATCTGCAGGAAAACCTGCCTTTTATACTCAAGCAAAACTACCCCGATTTTGAAGTAGTGGTGATCAATGATTGCTCTTATGACTCATCAAATGATGTTTTAAACGATATGCAACGGGAGTATCCGCATTTAAAAGTGGTTACCATAACAGAACATGATCGCTTTAAAACCGGGAAAAAATTCGCTCTTACCCTCGGAATAAAAGCCGCAAAGAATGAGTATATGCTGTTTACTGATGCCGATTGTAAGCCTGCCTCCGAAAACTGGATAACACGCATGGCAGTTAATTTTAGTACCAAGGCCCAGATTGTTTTAGGTTACTCTCCTTATTATAAAACCCGTAACTTTTTGAATCCGTTTGTGCGGTTTGAAACTATTAAAACAGCTATAAATTATTTGTCAGCTGCGCTTAATGGAGATCCATACATGGGTATCGGTCGTAATTTAGGTTATACTAAAACTTTGTTTTTTAGTCAAAAAGGCTTTGCTTCGCACATGCATGTGATATCCGGCGATGATGATCTGTTTGTAAACCAGCATGCTACTATTGATAATACGATTATAGAGATACACCCGGAAACGTTCACTTATACCAGTGCGAAAACAACTTTAGCGTCGTGGTACAGGCAAAAGAAACGCCATATGGGAGTTGGTAAATTGTATAAAAACCGGCACAGGCGAATGCTCAGCTTTGATGCTATGAGCGGTTTTCTGTATTATATTTTGCTTATAATATCTCTGGTTTTTAAATATGAGCCCCTGCTGGCATTAGGTTTGTTTGGCTTTAGATTGATATTACAGCTTGTTATATACAGTAAGATATTTAAAAAGCTTGATGGTAAAGATCTGATATGGTATTTACCATTTTTTGACGTTATATATTATATGTATTTAAATGTTTTTGGGCTGATCGGGACATTTTTAAAAACAACCCAATGGAAATAAACGCCAACTTTACCGATAACGCGAAGAATGATTTTTACCTTGTGGTTAGAGCTCGCGAGGGTGATCAAAAGGCCTATGCCGACTTGATGCACAGGTATAAAGATTCTATTTATTTTATGGTTTTAAAAATGGTTAACAACAAGGAGGATGCGATGGATCTTACCGTTGAAACCTTTGCCAAAGCTTTTGAAAAACTGGATAAGTATCAACCCGATTATGCTTTTAGTACCTGGTTATTTAGGGTGGCTACCAATAATTGTATAGATTTCATCCGTAAAAAGAAGCTCAATACCCAATCTATCCACGGAATGACCGATGATGATGGGGACGAAAAACCACTACAAATAAAAGCTGATGTTTTGAATCCTGAAGAAACATCAATCAAAAAACAACAAACACAGGAGCTTAAGTTATTGATCGAAAGCCTGCCACACCGGTATAGAAATTTGATCACACTGCGCTATTTTGATGAATTGTCATACGAGGAAATAGCCCAGCAGCTTGATTTGCCTTTGGGTACGGTTAAAGCACAATTGTTTAGGGCCAGATATTTACTGGGTAATATCATTAACCGTTTTAACAGGGATGACATCTGATATCGTATTCAAATATTTTCCGGATCTGACCGCGAAACAACGTACTCAAATTGAACAACTGCCGGAGTTATATAATTTATGGAACAGCCAGATCAATGTGATATCGCGCAAAGATATCGACCTGTTGTATGAGCGTCATGTGCTGCATTCATTGGGGATTGCTCAGGTAATGACCTTTTTACCAGATGAAAACGTGCTGGATGTAGGTACAGGGGGCGGTTTTCCGGGTATACCGTTAGCCATTTTATTCCCGGATACCCGGTTCCATTTGGTTGATTCTATCGGTAAAAAAATAAAAGTAGTACAGGAAGTGGCTAAGGCACTGGGCTTAACCAATGTAAAAGCCTCACACTTGCGGGCCGAACAATTGGATGAAAAGTTTGATTTTGTGGTATCGCGGGCGGTTACGCAACTCAAAGATTTTTATCCATGGGTGCGTGGTAAGTTCAATAAAGATTCAAAAAATACCTTATCTAATGGGATCCTATACCTTAAAGGTGGCGATCTGGAGCAGGAGATCAAGGAATCTGGCCTCAAAGTGCAACAATATCATCTTAAAGATTATTTTACAGAAGAGTTTTTTAACACCAAGCAGGTGATCTACGTGAAGGGTTAGGCTAATGCTGCCTTTACATGGAAAAATGCCGAAGCGGTTTTAGCCGTTCAGCAGTTTGTTTAAAAGTAACCTTTTTACTGTCCGATGGATTGAAAAGCTATTTATTATGTTTCAATGTGTCGGATTTTACCCTAATTGTCGTCCCGGTTTTAGTCTGCTTTGCCGGTTTATCCTTTACATCAATAGCTATCTTTGCGGGAGCTTGTGAAGCTGGCTCATCTATTTGAATCTCCTTCACAGCTTTTGACGGCGCAGCTGGAGATGATGGATCTTTTACAGCTCCTGGTGGCGCAAATTTTATAATAGCTGCTTTAGGGTTTTTTACCGGTGGTACAGGAGGCGGTGGTGGCGGACGTTTTGTTACCTGTTTCTTTGGCGGTGCGAATTTCACAACGGTTACCTGAGGTTTTTTTGCAGGAGGAGCAGGTGGTGGTGGCGGTACTTTCAACGGTTTTACCTTAATAACGGTGTCTGCTTGTTGCGGTACCAGATCAACCAATGCATAAGTTTTGCTGAAACCCAGCGTGGAGGCACAAAGGGCCGCAGCACAAATGGGTACAGCTACAAGGTATTTTAGCCTGGCTAAATTCCCTGAGCGTTTTTGATTTAACATAATTATCCTCTTTTTTAATAAATTATAATTGAAAAATGAAGGTGCAATTGATGAGCCGCTAAGTCCGTACGCATTGTTTACTAAAAACGAAGAATAAGTGAGGGTGTCGTTTTCAAAAGCGGCGGTTTGCTCATCGGCGATGTATTCATGTATGGTTTTAAGGCTGTTTTGCAACAGGTAAACAAGCGGGTTGAACCAATTAATGATTTTGATAAATTCAAGGAATAACACATCTAATGTGTGTTTTTGGCGAATATGTACCATTTCGTGCCGGATAATGGTATTGATACCCTCTGTTTTTGACCCGATAAAAAGGTAGTTAAAGAAAGAGAATGCTGTATTGGAGTTTTCGAGCAGTACAATTTTGTATCTGTTGTCGGCTGTTTTGTTTGCAGTTTGTGTGATTTTTACCAGTTTAAACAACTTCAATAACAACAGGATAAGCAATATCATAGCCCCTAACAAGTAAGTATAAAAAAGTATATCCAGTATATTGGTCTCTTGGTTTGTGGCCGGTGTAAGGTATCTTACGTTTATGGTGTCGTGCACGGTTGGTTTTAATATACCCACCTGTACCAGTGGGAGCAAAAAAGATGAGAGACAGCTTAGTAAAAGGTAAGCCCTGTTTAATGTATAATGGGTTTCTTTATTTAAGAACAAACAATAGCCGGTGTAAAATACAGCGAGATAAATGTTTGCCTCAAGCAGGTAATGCAGCCAGTTCATGATTTTTGATTTTTAAGTTGATCAATCAATGAGGTTAATTCGTCAAGCTCTTTTACACCCAGCTTTTTTTCGTCAACAATAAACGACACCAGGCTTTGATAGGAGTTGCTGAAATAGTTTTTCATCATCTTATCAAACGTAAATTTTTTGTACTGGTCATCAGTAACAACAGGGTAATAAACATGCGAGTTACCGTATGCTTTATGGTCAATAAAACCTTTACCCTCCAATACCCTTACTACAGTTGATACCGTGTTGTACGCAGGTTTTGGATCGGGCATCTGCTCAATGATATCCTTCACAATAGCCTCTTTAAGTTGCCAAAGTATTTGCATCACCTGCTCTTCAGCCTTGGTTAATTCCTTTAAGTTCATAGTAAACTATTTTTATAGTTAGGTTAAATAAAGGTATTAACTATTTTTATAGTTTGCAAACTATTTTTATAGTTTTTTATTTGTGCTAATATTTTTAGGATTTTTTTTATACTTTAGATGTGAATAGAAATGGCGGATTTCAAATACCAATCCTGCACATTGAGATTTGGAATTGAACATTATTAATTATGTCATTACTACACCGAGTAGCATTATCATTTGTAAAAAATTTAGGTCCTGTATCGGCTAAAGCATTGATCGCTTATTTAGGCAGTGAAGAAGAGGTATTTAGATCGCCCACAGCAAAAATGACCAGGATTCCTGGCATTGGTGATAAAAAAGTGGCCCAATGGAACTTTGATGATGCCCTTAAAAAAGCCGAACAAGAGTTGCTATATATTGAAAAACATGATATACAGCCTATCTTTTACACAGACAGCAGATATCCAAAACGGCTAAAAAACTGCGCCGACTCACCCATATTGCTGTATGCAAAGGGCAATATGGATCTGAACCCCCAACACGTGATCAGTATTGTGGGTACCCGAAACGCTACCGATTATGGCCGCTTGTTATGTAAACAGCTTATTGAAGAATTACAACAGTACAATGTATTAATAGTAAGTGGCTTAGCTTTAGGTATTGATGTTGCCGCCCACAAAGAATGCCTGAAACACAATATACCTACAATTGGTGTATTAGGACATGGCCTCGACAGGCTTTACCCCAGCCAAAACCGGGCTACAGCCGATAAAATGCTGGAGAATGGTGGTTTGCTAAGCGAATATCCATCCGGAACTATACCCGACCGAGAGAATTTTCCGCAGCGTAACCGCATCGTAGCTGGTATCGCTGATGCTACCGTGGTAATAGAAGCTGGTATAAAAGGCGGGGCACTCATAACTGCCGAAATAGCTAACTCCTACAACCGTGATGTATTCGCGTTTCCCGGCCGCCTGGATGATAAATATTCTGAAGGGTGTAATTTCCTGATACGTAACCATAAAGCGGCTTTACTAACCTGTATGGCTGATTTGGCCTTTAGCCTGGGCTGGGAAAAAGCAGATAAAGCTAAACCAACTGATCAGTTTGTTTTACCTATTGATCTCTCGAAGGACGAACGGTTGATATTTGACATTTTACAGCAGCATCAATCGCCTTTAGCTATTGATGATTTGACTATAAAAGCCAATATGCCCATGAGTATGCTGGCAATGAATTTACTTAATATGGAAATGCAGGGCTATATTCAATCACTACCCGGGAAAACCTATAAAGTAAGTTAGCTTTTTCCCCTAAACTACCCCTTCGGCGAATCATAGAAAGACAGATGTCCGTCTTCATTGCTGATGGAACGCCAGTCGTCATTATCAAAACTAATCAGTGCGATAGCGCAGGTCGGTACATCACGCAATTGACCGGTTAAATAATGTAATAATTGACTTATACCTGGATTATGACCTACCAGGCCAATATACCCATACTCATTGGGCAGATTATTGACTACGTTTACAAGCGTACGTTCACTTGCATCATATATTTTTATATCGGTTTGCGATGGGGGCAGTTGTAAGTGCTCTGTAAATATCTGCGCCGTGGTTAAAGTACGTAAAGCCGGACTGGTCACCATTATTTCAGGAACAATGGCCCGATCTTTTAAAACGTCTGCCATCGTTAACGCATCCTGCATTCCGGATTGTTTTAGAGGGCGGTCAAAATCGGCATAACCACTTTCGTGAGTTGCCTTGGCATGGCGAATTAAAATTAGCTTTTTCATGCTTTCAGTATAGGTTTATTTATATAATATAACAGCTAAACTTAATAAGTTTTTTATATAATAAACAAAAAAAGAGGGTTCAAATTAACCCTCTTTTTTTGTTTGTTTTAATAGATTGGATTAAAATGCGTAACCTATAGAAACACCAAATACGCGGGTTTTTAATTTGCCACTGTCGGCGGTTGGGTTTATGTTAGTTAAACCCAGGTCATAATTTACATTAAAAAGCAAGCCGCCTTTCAGTTTAATTCCTGCGATAGCGTTGGCACCATACTCCATAGATTTAATACTGTTGTCGTCATTGCCACCAAATTTAACATCTTCGCTTGCAGTTTGTCCGCTTTGAGGATCGGTTACTTTTATTTTGCCCGAAATTCCTCTTGCAGCGTAAGGTCCGGCTCCAAAATAGATATCACCAACAACCACCGGCACATGATACACAATATTTACAGGTAATTGTAAATAAAGCAGGTTGACTTTTCCTGTACCTTGTTCAATCTCAACATCAACATTTGGGTCGCTGTTATCGGTAAAAGAGGCTCCGTTAAATTTTCCGCCCCGGCCGCTAAGGTTAAGAGCAGGTTGTAAGGAAACATTACCAAACTTAAAATCAACAAAAACGCCCGCGTTAAAAGTGGTTAAAGAGTTAGAGTTAGCACTAAGACCGCCAATTGATGCATTTAAAGTGGCAAAGTTAACGCCGCCTTTAATTCCGATTGTTGGTAACTGGGCAAAGGTTACAAGTGATGCGCCCGCCAAAAGCAGGGAAAGTAGGAGTTTTTTCATATAAAAGTGATAAGATTAATAATTATCAACAAATGTAAATAAATTAATTAATCACCGAAAAAACATTTTAATGATTATATTTATATACTAAATATTTGATTGTCAGTAGTTATTGTGCCTTATTCGCGAATTGAACAATTCCATCTTCGGGCATATCATTCATACATTTGAAGTGGCCTAATGGACATTTTTCCAGACCGAATTTGGAGCATGGACGACAGGATAATTCAATACCGGCAATCAATACATCTTTAACCATATAAGGCTGCACACCCAAAAGGTCGGGTACCGTGCCTCCCCAAACAGATACGATGGGTTTGTTAAAAGCCTCTGCAATATGGGTAAGTCCGGTATCAAACCCAATGATGCTTTTAGCTTCGGATACCAGAAAAACAGACTCGTCAAGCGTGGTGATACCGCAAGCATTATAAGCTTTAGAACCAATCGCGTGGACAATAATGTCTCCATTAGCCTTTACATCATTACCTCCTAATAATACCATCGGTTGGTTCAGTTGCCGGCAAATACTGATGATCTTATCGTTAGGCATCCGCTTGGTAAAATGTGTGGCTCCAATTACAAATGCCACATATCCAGCCTGGTGCGATGGGGGTAATAAGTTATTTAGTTGATGATTAGCTTTGATATAATAATCTATAGGCTGTCCGTCATTAACCACGCCTAAAAATTTAACCGCTTTAAGGTAACGGTCGACCAGGTGAGTGGGAGGAATCAGCTTTAGTTTAAATTTAAGACTTAGCCATTTTTTGATTGGCTGTTTTTTGTATGTTGACGAGCGGATACCTGTACGCAATTTGATAATGGCAGTACGCAAATTATTGTGTAAGTCTATGATATAGTCATAACGTTCGGTTTTTATTTCATCAATTGTTGCTGATAATGTGGGCCTTAGCAGCAGAAGTTTATCTACATAAGGGTTGCTATCGTAAATATACCGGAACGCTGGTTTAGTTAAAAAATGGATCTCGGCTCCGGGTATTTGCTTTTTGAGACAGCGCACAACAGGAGTGGTATAAATAATATCTCCCATAGAACTAAAGCGGATCACCAGTATCTTCATTTAATTTTGAATTAGTGAATTAGTGAATGGTGCGTGGTCAGTGATGAGTTTTTGAATTTTAACTTTTGAATTTTGACTTTTTCTCAAATACTTCGGTGATCTCAGGTAATGATAACGCATTAAGACACATCTCTTTAAATAAACCGCCTTTACGTGCGGCTAAAACACCGAAGCGCATATCCAGAAAACCTTCTACGCGGTGAGCATCGGGGTTAATGGATAGCCAAACACCTTTTTCCAAAGCATATTGGTGCCAGCGCCAGTCGAGATCGAGCCTTAACGGATTGGCATTAATTTCTATCACCACATGGTTTGCCGCGCAGGCATCAATTACTTTTTTATAGTTGATTGGATATCCGCCTCTACTTAATAATAACCTGCCGGTAGGGTGGCCCAATATGGTAGTATACGGGTTTTCAATCGCTGTTATCAATCTTGAAGTGGCTTTTTCCTCATCCATTTTAAGTATGGAGTGAACGGATGCTACTATAAAATCAAACTTTTGAAGAATCTCGTCCGGATAGTCAAGTGAACCATCATATAAAATATCCGATTCGATACCTTTAAATATGTGAAAGCCTTCAAGTTTTTTGTTCAGATGATCAATCTCCTCATGCTGTTGCAAAACCCGTTCAATGCTTAAGCCTTTGGCGTAAAACGCGCTTTTGCTATGATCGCACATGCCCAGGTATTCCAGTTTTAAGTTATCACGGCAATAAAGCGCCATTTCTTCAACTGTATTTACGCCATCGCTCCAGGTACTGTGGTTATGCAGACTGCCTTTCAGATCGTGTGTAATAATCAGCGTAGGCAATTCATTTTTTTCAGCCTTTTCAATAAAGGTAGTGCCCTCACGCAGCTCAGGTTGTATCCAGGCTAAACCGGCTTTGGTGTAAATGAGTTCTTCCGTTTCAGGTTGTCCCAGGGGTACGTTAATTCGCTCCAATACAGCCTGAATATGATCATCTGTACCTGTATTGAGGAATAACTCTTTAAAGTAATCGGCCTTATCAACACAAATAATATCAACCAATAAACCGTTTTGCAGCTCGCCCGAGATATGGTTCTCATTCATTGAAACATTGTTCAGGATCTTCGAATCAAGCAGGGCGTTATAAGCAACCTCCTGATTTATACTGCCCACAACGATCACAATTTCGGTGATGATCTCATTTAACCGGCGAAATTCACCGGCGAAATGTTTCAGCGCGTCTGGAAAAATAGCTTTTATTTCATCCATTAACTCATTGGCTTCCTTTTCCACCTGGGCAAACAGGAACTTGCCGTTGCTGGCCATCCTGAACTCGATGGCTTTGCGTATCTCTTCCTGGGTTTTAAGACCAAAGCCTTTGGCCTCTATCAGGCGGTTCTCGTTACAGGCATAAAAGAGTTCACCGGTATTTTCAATACCCAGATCTTTCCAAATAATAGCTACCTTTTTAGGGCCGATGCCTTTAATTCCCATCATTTCAACCACACCTACCGGGGTATTATCCAGTAATTCCTGCATTTCGGCAATGGTGCCGGTTTCAAACAGTTCGATGATCTTAGATGCAATGCTTTTGCCAATACCATCTACTTTTTCCAGTTGTTCCAGTGTTTTACCGGCAATAGGGAAGGGCAGCTTATCAACTTTAAAGGCGGCATTGGCTACCGATTTTATTTTGAATGGATTACCCTCATGCAGTTCCATGAGTTGCGATAATAAACGAAGTGTACGGGCTATGGGTTTGTTTTCCATAATAATATTGAGGTCGGTAAAAATACAAAAAAGCCATCGGAAAATTAGTTCATTGGCTCACTGGTTCATTAGTTTATTGGTATTTACATTGGGAGGGTATTGAATAAACCACCAAGAAATTTCATTGCTTTATTCTTTTCCCTAAAAATAAAAAAAGCTGCCCATACAAGCAGCTTTAATCAAAATATAAACTGGAAAACTTATTTTATTTCAATACTGTAAGGCATACGTGCCTGCGGGGTGTGCATCATTTGGGTAACACCTTTAATTTGTTCGTAAACTTTATAATTATCACCCAGTTCCGATTGTAATATACGGGTGCGTGCCTCGGCGGTTACATCGCCGCTTAGCTGGTTAAGGAAACTTTTTTGCTCGGGATAGGCTACCAGCTTGTAGTTTTTAATATTGGCTTTTTTAGCGGCAGATGTTATGGCATCATTGATATTGCCCAGGCGATCAACCAGTCCATTTTTTAATGCCTGTTCGCCTGTCCAAACCCGACCCTGACCTATGCTGTTAATATATGCCTGTGTTTTGTGGCGGCCATCGGCGACGGCTTTGGTAAAATCATCATAACCCCGGTTTACATTGTTTTGAAGCAGTAGTTTTTCTTCGGGGGTTAAGGGGCGGCTTATATCACCCAGGTCGGCATACTTGCCGGTTTTTACACCATCAAAAGTAACGCCCAGCTTATCGTTAAAAAGCTTTTGCATATTGGGTAAAATAGCGAAAATGCCTATTGATCCGGTAATGGTATTGGGTTGCGCGATGATCGAATCGGCTGCGCATGAAATATAATAACCGCCCGATGCCGCTAAATCGCCCATGGAAACGATGATTGGTTTTACTTTTTTGGTGAGCATAACCTCGCGCCAGATCACATCTGAGGCCAGGGAGCTGCCCCCCGGAGAGTTTACACGAAGCACAACCGCTTTTACTTTATTATCAAGCCTTACTTTGCGCAGGGCTTTTGATATTCTTTCGGAGCCGATGGTATTGTCATCTCCTTCACCGCCAGAAATTTCGCCAGATGCATAAACAACAGCTATGCGGTTTTTGGACGATGTTGCTTCATCTTTATTATCATCATCAGCATTGCTTTTGGTATAGTCGGCCAGTTCCACACTGTTCAGGTCGCTTTTTTTCTCGATGCCGGTGCGTTCTTTCAGGTCGTCCAGTATTTCATCTTTGTACTTTAAACCGTCTATCAGCTTTAATTTAACGGCATCTTCCGGTAATTGTACGCGGGCATTATTGGCATAGTTAAATAAAGAATCTTTATTAATACCCCGGCTTTTGCTGATGCCGGTTAAAAAATGATCGTACAGCGAGCCGAGGTAGGAGGTAACCTGCAGGCGGTTGGCATCGCTCATTTTAGTAAGGAATAAGGGCTCAACAGCGCTTTTGAAGGTGCCTACTTTAATAATCTGTATTTCAACGCCGAGCTTATCAAGCGCTCCCTTTAAAAAAGTAACCTCAGAATTAAAACCCTTGAGCTCAAAGATGCCTTTAGGATTCATATAAACCTTATCGGCAACTGATGCCAGGTAATAAAAGCCTTGTGTATATACTTCTGAGTAAGCTATGATGAATTTGCCCGATTTTTTAAAGTCGATCAACGCGTTCCGAATCTCTTCAGTAGTAGCCTGGCCGGATACCATGTAGCTTTCGTCCAGGAAAATACCTTTAATGTTGGCGTCGGTTTTAGCCTTTTTGATATTGGCCAGGATATCATTTAACCCGGTTGCCTTGTCTTTATCAAACCCTAAAAAACTTAGACCGGCCAAAGGGTTATTGGGAGTACGCTCGGTAATGGGGTTTGTAAAGGCCATATGCAGTACCGAATTGGGCTCAACTTCAATTGTTTTATCGCCACTGGCCGAAATTATCCCTATCACAACTAAAACCAAAACAACGGTGATTAAAACTACACCAACAATGGTAGCCAGAACGAATTTGAAGAATTGTTTCATTAATGTTATAAATCTTTTTATCTATGCAAACTTAGTAATTCAATACCGATAATGGTAAGAGCCGTTTCTATAATATTTGTTACAACATGAATGATATTTTTTTGCTTTTAGGCAGTAACCTTGGCAATAGGAAACTGTTTCTGAAACAGGCAATTGACCATATCGAAGCAGAAATTGCCCCTGTTGTAAAGCTATCGTCGGTATTTGAAACCCAATCATGGGGTAAAACCGATGCGCCTGATTATCTGAACCAGGTAGTACAGCTCCGTACTTCGCTGCCTGCAAGGGTATTATTGGAGAAAATACTGGCCATAGAAATTTTGTTAGGGCGCGAACGTAAAGAGAAATGGGGTTCGCGTACTATTGATATTGATATTTTGTTTTACGGCGATGAGGTTATCCAGGAACCAGACTTGAAAGTACCTCACCCCGAACTCCATAAACGGCGGTTTACCCTGGAGCCTTTGGCCGAAATTGCTGCTGCTTTTATTCACCCGATACTGCATAAGAATATTTTACAGCTAAAAAGTGAATTGATAGACGACTTGATTGTAAAAAAAGTATAAATTAGTAAGTAGTGAGTGGTTGATTAAGTTGATTGAGTGGTTGTAATTAACCTATTCGACTTAATCAACCACACACTCAATCAACTCTTAATAAATATGCTAAATATTTCACCAGACCAGGATCTTGATCTTTCATTTTTGTATGAAATTGCCGATGGCAGTACGGAATTTATTGTAGAGTCGATAGGTATGTTTCTGCAGCAAACCCCGGAATTACTCGGTGAGATTGAAAATTCCTTGGCTGTTCAAGATTGGGCCACCGCTGGCCAGGCCGCGCATAAGCTAAAGCCAAACCTGGGTTTTTTTGGTATGCCCATAAGTCAGGAAATTTTACAGGAGATTGAAATAGCTTGTAAAGAAGCGGCACCTAATCTGAATGAGGTTGTGGGAAAATTTAACCAGGTGAAAACGCTGGTCAACGCCAATTTAGTTACCCTTAAAAAGATAAAAGAAGAGAAAGAGGGGGAGCTGTAAGCAGAAAGCTTAAGGCTCAAAGCCAAAAACGCAAAACACAGTATAAAAAATTAAGGCAATCAATTTGATTGCCTTAATTTTTTATAAACTCTGTAAGTAAGTTAATTTTACATTTTTCGCTTTAAGCTTTCGGCTTTATGCCTTTAGCTTAAGCTACTTGTTGTATTTTGAAAGTATAGCTTTCCATAATGAGGTTAGCTAACAGATTTTTGCAGGCCTGATCTACTTTGGCATGAGCGGTTTCGGCGCTGTCGGCTTCAATTTCGAGGGTAATGTGTTTGCCGATACGTACGTTTTGTATTTCGGCTAAACCAAGATTTTTCATGCTTCCGGTTACTGCTTTTCCTTGAGGATCAAGTATTTCTTTTTTGGGCATTACGTCTATTTCAGCCTGGAACTTTGTCATTTGTGAATTTAAATTGAATTAAAGATAAAGTGATGTATATAAATATCACCACCGGAACTGCCACAAATTTAAAAAATAGAATCAGTATTGCCGAAAACAACAGCAGTAAATAGCGGAAAATGTTTTTATTAAAATCGCGGTTCTTGAATTTAAGGGACATTAGCGGTATTTCGGATACCAACAATACACACATTACCGCTACTAAAACAGTAAGTATGTAAGGGTTTAGTATATAAGTATCCAAACCGTGATATTGCTGCATAATTAATGGCAGCGAAGCAATAAATATAGCATTGGCTGGTGTTGGCAGGCCAATAAAACTATCAGACTGGCGGGTATCATTATTGAATTTGGCCAGGCGTAAGGCCGAGAATACCGTTATTAAAAATGCTACATAGCACAAATAAGGACTTATATGGTCAATTTGCGGAGCTTTTAAATATAACTCATATAATATGGCCGATGGTAAAAAACCAAAGCTTACCATATCCGCAAGTGAATCCAGATCTTTACCTATAAATGAATAGGAGTTTAGCACTCTTGAGGCCAGTCCGTCAAAAAAGTCGAATATAGAAGAAAGAAAGATAGCGTAGGCTGCTATGATGAGGTTGCCCTGAAAAGCAAATACTATTCCTATACAGCCGCTAAACAGGTTGGCACAGGTAATGGCATTGGGGAGATGTTTCTTAACGCGCTTCTTCATTATCAGGCCATGAAGTTATCAGGATTTTATTAAGTATTTATGAAGTTACAGATAATAATTTTATTTGAAAAGAATCAAGAGGCAAGAATCAAGAGTCAGGATAACCTAAATGGGCTTGTCTCTTGATTCTTGCCTCTTGATTCTAAAATCTCATTTATCTATAACTTCAGAAATACTAAAATATTACGAATTCATCGAAATCAAAAACTCTTCGTTGGTTTTTGTGCCTTTTATCTGGGCCTGTAAAAACTCCATTGATTCCTGCGAATTCATATCGGCAAGGTGGTTACGTAGTATCCAGATGCGTTGTAAAGTGTCGCGGTCAAGCAGTAAGTCGTCACGACGGGTACTTGAAGCGGTAATATCAATAGCAGGGAATATACGTTTGTTGGAAAGTTTACGATCCAATTGCAGCTCCATGTTACCGGTACCTTTAAATTCTTCAAAAATAACCTCGTCCATTTTTGAGCCGGTTTCGGTAAGGGCAGTAGCAATAATGGTTAATGAACCGCCATCCTCGATGTTACGGGCGGCACCAAAAAAGCGTTTAGGTTTGTGCAGTGCGTTAGCATCAACACCACCCGATAATATTTTACCGGATGCCGGAGCAACAGTATTATACGCACGTGCCAAACGGGTGATAGAATCCAACAGGATCACTACATCATGACCGCACTCAACCATACGTTTTGCTTTTTCTAAAACAATATTGGCAATTTTTACGTGACGCTCTGCAGGTTCATCAAAAGTTGACGAAACTACTTCGGCGCGTACGCTGCGGGCCATATCGGTTACCTCTTCCGGGCGTTCATCGATCAGTAATATGATCAGGTAAACTTCCGGGTGATTTTTTGCTATCGCGTTGGCCACATCTTTTAACAACATGGTTTTACCCGTTTTTGGCTGGGCCACAATTAAACCACGCTGACCTTTACCAATTGGCGAAAAAAGGTCCATGATACGGGTTGAATAGTTCCCGGCATCTGTAAACAGGCTTAATTTTTCTGATGGGAAAAGCGGTGTAAGGTGGTCAAATGGTACACGGTCACGCACTTCGGCCGGGATACGGCCATTAATGGCTTCCACACGTACCAGCGGGAAATACTTTTCGCCCTCTTTTGGCGGACGGATGCTACCACGAACGGTATCACCAGTTTTAAGGCCAAATAGTTTTATCTGTGATTGCGATACATAAATATCATCGGGCGAGGTAAGGTAGTTATAATCTGAGGAGCGTAAAAAGCCATAGCCATCAGGCATAATTTCCAATACGCCTTCATTTACTATTACGTTATCAAAATCGAGGTTAATAGCAGGTTCCTGGGCTTTTTGCTGAGGTTGATTGCCATTACCATTGGCACGTCTGTCAAATTTTTGCGGGCGGCCTTCGGTAGCAGGCTCATCGCTTCTGGCAGGGGCTTCACCTTGTTGAACCGGGGATGCATCATCAGCAACGGTTATAGCAGGTACTTCGTTCTCCGTTTCTTCAGTTGGTTCTTCATCCTGTACATCAAACAGGTTGGTATCATCCAAAGGTACTTCAACACGTGGTTGTGTTTTGGGTTTTAATACACGGGTTCTTTTACGTGTTTTATCTCCTGTTTCGGCCGCAGGGGCATTAGTAGGAGTATAGTTTGACTCAACAATATTTTGTTGGGCTCGGGCAGCCTCAATAAGCTGTTGTTGTTCAATAATGCGGGTTATTAACTGTGGCTTTCTGAGCTCGTCGGCCTCGGCAATACCTAAATTTTTTGCAATTTCGCGCAACTCAGAAACGAGTTTGTCGTTCAATTCTATTTTATCAGACATGATATGAATTATAGTTCAATGGGATTTTTAATGTTGTAATTTGTTTTCTTGACGGTAATAAGGCCTCATGCGCGTTTGGTGGTTAAGCATGAAGAATTATTAAAAGAAATTGATCTTGAAACTTTGTATAAGTAAACATCCAAATCCAGGTAAATATTATTGTAATAAATAACGTGGGGTTTTAAATTGTTTCTTTAGTGCAAGAAAAATTCAAAGGAAAACGCTGCAATTGTAATCAAATAATTTATAATTTCAAATTAATTAAAATAAATATCTCCTAATTGACCGCATATAAGCTAATTTTTTAGTTTTTTTGACATTCAAAATATTTAAGCATTAATGATTTCACGCGCCCGGCTAATTGAACAGATCAAACAGAAAAAATCATTTCTATGTGTTGGTCTGGATACTGATATTAATAAGATCCCCGAATTTTTAAAAGATTACCCCGATCCTATTCTGGAATTTAATAAAAGGATCATCGATGCCACCAAGGATCTTTGTATCTCCTACAAACCTAATGCCGCTTTTTATGAGGCCTATGGATTAAAGGGTTTGCAAAGCCTCATCGATACCTGGAAGTATTTGCCTACCGATACCTTAAATATAATAGATGCTAAACGGGGCGATATCGGTAATACTTCTGATAAATACGCGCAGGCCTTTTTTGATGAAAAAGCATCGGGTATGAGTTTTGACGCTATTACCATTACGCCTTACATGGGTAATGATAGTGTGACGCCATACCTGGCTTACGAAGGAAAATGGATCATTTTATTGGCGCTTACCTCATCGGTAGGCAGTAAAGATTTTCAATACCTGCAAACAGGCGATGGTTATTTGTATGAAACTGTGATACAAAAGGCCAATACCTGGGCCGGTGCCGACAGGATCATGTATGTGGTTGGCGCTACCAAAAGCACGGAGTTTACCAATATCCGTAAATATGCCCCTGATAACTTTTTATTGGTTCCAGGTGTTGGCGCACAGGGTGGGAGCCTGGAAGAAGTATGCCAGTATGGTATCACTAAAGATTGCGGTTTGATCGTGAATGCTTCCCGTTCTATCATCTATGCCGGTAACGGGAAGGATTTTGCCGATGCTGCCCGTGCCGAAGCACAACGCATGCAGCAACAAATGCAGGTGGAACTGGAAAAGGCCGGGGTGATATAAGATTGTCTGAACTCGAATTTACAGAATTTTTGAATTTACAGAATTAGAATAATTCTAAGACCAACGGTAAAAAATTCCAGTAATTCAAAAATTCGATAAATTCGAGTTCAGACAAATTAAGCTTTAGTCAAAATCATGTAAATCATTAAATCCCGATGATTACGGTTCAGGCAAATTGTTTGGCATAATTGCTAAATTACATCACTATATACCTATGTTGTATGAAAAGAACCTTATTATCTCTTATTACTTTATCCATTTCCTTTTATGCGCTTGCCCAGCAGGAAAAGAAACCCTTAAAGCCAATTGATTTTTACCGTATACCGGCAGTGAGCGATCCGCAGCTTGCTCCTGATGGTAAGTGGGTGGCTTACAGCGTATCAACCGTTGATACGGCTAAGGACAAACGTGTTTCGCACCTGTGGATGCAAAGCTGGGATGGCAAAGAGTCAATAGAGTTGACGCATGGCGATGAAGCAGCTTCATCGCCCAGGTGGAGCCCAGATGGTAAGTACCTGGCCTTTCTTTCTTCGCGCGATTCCAAAAACGGCTCGCAGCTTTGGCTGATAGACAGGCGTGGTGGCGAAGGCTTTAAGCTGACCGATGTAAAAGGTAGCCTGAGTGAGTATGCCTGGTCGCCGGATAGCAAGAAAATAGTAATGGTAATCGGTGATCCGGAAAACAAAGGCAAGGAGGCACCAAAAACACCCAAACCTATTGTGATCGACCGCTATCATTTTAAGCAGGATGTAGAAGGCTATTTACAGCAATTGCATGATCATTTGTACCTGATTGATGTAAATACTAAGAAACTCGACACGCTTACCAAAGGCGATAAAGATGAAAATGAGCCGGTATGGTCGCCAGATAGCCGGACAATCGCCTTTGTAAGCAACCGCACCGTTGACCCTGATAAAAATCAGAATAAGGATATATTTACTATTGATGCCCGGCCCAATTCAACCATGTTACAGTTGACCACCTGGAAGGGCCGTGACAGCAACCCGCAATGGAGCCCCGATGGTCGATATATCTCTTATCTGCGCAGCACAAGTGATGCTGATTATATGATGTATGATCAGAATGTGTTATGTATCATGGATGCGGTTGGCTCCAACAACAGAGTGTTGACGTCGCAGCTCGACAGACCTGTTTCTGACCAAACCTGGGGTAAAGACAATAAAAACATATCATTTTTAGTAACGGACGACCGGCAGCGTTGCCTGGCCAGTATTAATATTAACAGCGGCAAAATAGCAACGGTAAGCAAGGGGATGTTTGGCATCACCGATATTAATACCAATTTGTCTGGTAACTGGGTGGTGGCCAAAAGCGATCCGTATACGCCTGCAGAAATATTTGCTTTGGAAGGTGAAAAGCTTCGCCGTTTAACTTTTCATCATCAAAATTGGCTGAATACGGTAAAGCTTGCCCATGTGTCGGGTTTCCAATCGAGCAGTGCTGATGGTACGCAGGTATCAGGGATATTGTTTACACCGGATAGTATCCCCGGTAAAAAATGGCCGTTGATATTGTTTATACACGGCGGCCCTGTAGGGCAGGACGAATATACCTTTGATGCTACCCGGCAAATGCTTGCAGCGGCCGGATATGCTGTAGCCGGCGTAAACTACCGGGGCAGCAATGGCCGTGGTCTTGATTATTGTAAAGCCATATACGCTGACTGGGGTAATAAGGAAGTAAAAGACTTGTTAGGCGCTGTTGATCACCTGGAAAGAATGGGAATTGCTGATCCTGATCATTTAGGTATTGGTGGATGGAGTTATGGAGGTATCCTGACCGATTATACCATTGCATCTGACACGCGTTTCAAAGCAGCTGCCAGTGGTGCGGGCAGCGCTTTGCAGTTATCAGTTTATGGAACTGATCAGTATGTATTGCAATATGAAAATGAAATTGGCTTGCCCTGGAAAACTACTGATAAGTGGATTCAGCTATCATATCCGTTCTTTCATGCTGATAAAATAAAAACACCGGTGATGTTCATGTCGGGCCTGCGCGATTTTAATGTACCTACCGTAGGGAGCGAGCAAATGTATCAGGCGCTGAGATCGCAGGAGGTGCCAACAGAATTGATATTGTACCCCAATCAGTTTCATGGCCTTACCAAGCCAAGTTACCTGGTTGACAGGTTGCAACGTTATGTAGATTGGTATAATAAATACTTAAAGTAACTTCCCCCCAACCCCTAAGTGGGAAGCTTTTTATTGGCAATATGACTACTGAAATATCCGAATAGTTGATATGATGAATACAAAGACATTATTATTTATTTTAGTTGGGCTCTGCAGCAACGCTTTGGCTCAAACGGTTAAAAAACCGTTTAAGCCAACCGATTTTTACCATATCCCTACGTTGGATGACCCGCAGCTTTCACCCGATGGTAAATGGATAGCCTACAGCCTGGCCGAAGTTGACTCGGCTAAGGATAAAAGGATTTCACACATCTGGATGCAAAGCTATGATGGCAAGCAGTCCATTCAGCTTACTTTTGATGATGAGCCATCCTCAACACCCAAATGGAGCCCGGATGGTAAATATTTATCCTTCCTATCCGAAAAAGATTCCAAAAATGGGGGGCAGGTTTGGCTGATGGATCGCAGAGGTGGCGAAGGTCACAAACTAACCGATATAAAAGGAGAGTTACAGGATTACGTCTGGTCGCCGGATAGCAAAAGATTGGCCCTGATTATCAAGGATCCGGAAAATGGGGGTAAACCCGAACCCAAAACAATTGCTCCCATAAAAATCGACCGCTATCATTTTAAACAGGATATTGAGGGTTATCTGCAGCATCGGCATGGGCATTTATATGTTTATGATATTGATACCAAGAAATTGGACACTTTAACCAGGGGAGATATGGATGATGATTCGCCGGTTTGGAGCCCGAATGGTAAAACCATAGCCTTTGTAAGTAACCATACCGATGATCCCGACAAAAATGAAAATTCGGACATTTTTACCATTGAAGCCAAAAGTGGAGCCGAAGCCAAACAATTAACCATTTTTACCGGCCATGATATTAAGCCCTTATGGAGCCCGGATGGTAAGTATATCGCTTACCTGCGTTCAACCAGCGATGCTGATTATTTTATTTATCAGCATGATGTACTTTGCCTTATGGACGCGGACGGTAAAAACAATAAACTGCTTACCGCGCAATTGGACAGACCAGTGAGCAACCATGCCTGGAGTAAGGATGGTAAGGGCATCGTTTATTTGGTAAGTAATGACCGGATCAGATACGTGGCCCAATATAATTTGCTGCTTCGTAAATCCACCGTAATTAATAAGGGTATCCAATGTAGTTTTGAGACACTGATAGCACATTCGCCGGGTAATTGGATAGCCAAAATGACGAACCCGTATATGTCGCATGAATTGGTGGCTATTGAAAACGGGAAGATCCGCCGGCTTACTTTTCATCAGGATAAATGGCTGAGTAAGGTTAAACTGGCTTATGTGAAAGGTTTCCAGTCGTTTAGTAACGATGGTACGCTGGTATCCGGAATATTGTATACTCCGGACAGCGTTGTAACCCAGAAACTGCCTTTTATTTTATATATACATGGGGGCCCCACTGATCAGGACGAGTTTGAATTTGATGCAACCAGGCAGGTACTGGCCGGCGCTGGCTATGCTGTTGCCGCGGTTAACTACAGGGGTAGTACCGGCAGGGGCTTAGAATTTACCAAAGCCATTTATGCCGATTGGGGTAACAAGGAAGTAAAAGACCTGCTTGGCGCCGTTGATGAATTAGTGAAAATGGGTGTTGCCGATCCTCAGCGATTAGGCATAGGGGGCTGGAGTTATGGTGGTATATTAACAGATTATACCATAGCTACGGATCCTCGCTTTAAAGCCGCGGCAAGTGGGGCAGGCAGTGCTTTGCAACTATCCATTTATGGCAGCGACCAATGGGTGGTTCAGTATGATAATGAATTGGGTGTTCCGTGGAAGAACGCCGATAAGTATATTAAACTATCCTATCCATTTTTTCATGCGGATAAGATCAAGACACCAACGCTGTTTATGTCGGGCTTAAAGGATTTTAACGTACCAACTTCCGGGAGTGAGCAAATGTACCAGGCGCTACGATCACAGGGTATACCAACAGAGCTGGTGCTTTATCCTGGCCAATATCACGGTATCAGTATACCAAGCTACCAGGTGGATAGGGTACAGCGCTATATTGATTGGTTTGGAAAGTATTTGGCCCCCCAGTCCCGATTTTAGATGCACAGTTTTCAAATGTGCAAATATGCAGATGTGCGGATATGCAAATTAACTCCGTTGGCGGCTTTGCCGTTTCAAATGTGTGGACTAAAGTCGATATAGGCATTTAATATCATCTGCATATTTGCACATCCGCATATCTGCACATCTGAGGCTTACATCTGCATATCCACCCATTGTTAATATGTTAAAAACATCCGTATTAAATAGCTATAGTTTAAGTATAATTTTACTGCATGACTAAACATCGCCATCTGCTTTATCTGTTTGCCGTGTTTTTTGTACCATTGGTACTAACTTCCTGTCATTCGCGTAAGGCTGCGATGAAAGGGCAACCCGGCGAAATTGTGAAACCAAGGACAGAAATGGCCGATAAGTATTCACAGATCATGGGGGTGGATAGGAGCGATATCCAAAATGGTCGTTTATATACGTTTATTGATCAATGGATGGGCGTTCCTTATAAATTTGGCGGTTTGGATCAGAATGGTGTAGATTGTTCGGGCCTTGCTTTTTTACTGGAGCAGCAAGTTTACGGTATTACTATCCCGAGGATGACCAGTAAACAGATCGCCGTAATTAAACGTAAATACGAAGAAGATCTGAAAGAAGGCGACCTGGTTTTCTTTGATTTTGACGGTAAGCAGTTTAGCCATGTTGGCGTATACCTTCAAAATGGATATGTGGTGCACGCCAGTTCCAGGCGAGGGGTGATTATTGTTCGCCTACGTGACCCTTCTATATATAAATACTTTTCTCGTGCCGGTTCCATCATGGCCGATACCAGCGTTACAGATGCGAGTGCCGGTAAATAATGTGCAAATGTGCAAATGAAATAACTTATTGATAATTTAATCTACACATCTAAAATCTGCACATTTGCACATCCGCATATCTGCACATCTTGAATTAATTGGTAATTTTGCCACATTATGTCAGATCAAAAAGAGAATTACTCCTTCTGGACTAAATATAAGCGTTTTGCAGGTAACGAGATCTTACTTTATTTGGTGATGATCATCGGCATCATACTTGGTATTGTGATATTTAGTTACCTTTAGTCAGGGTAACATTGTTGTCGTCGCTCTCCACAATAGCCTGAAAAAAATCGATCAGGTCCTGATAAATATCCTTACTGTAAGTTCCGTCAAGCAGTTGCACACGGCGTTTATATTTCAATTCATTCCCGTTTACGGTTATAGTTGCCGAAAATTTGCCAAATGGTTTGTTGATGGAAACATCATTAGGGTGCATATCTAAATGATAACCCGCCGGTAGGGTGTAAATGATCTCATCTTCATCTGTATAACCCCGATTGATATACACTTCATGGCGCCGGTTACGTATCTCGCGCGGAACGGTGTGGGTCCTGTTAGTGGCATTAGCCAGGAAGGTTATTTTTCCGTCATTTACAGATCCATATTCGCCGGCGCTCAATTTAATTGTTTCGGTGGTTACAGGCTGCAGGTTTTTATCCTGTTTAAACTCAGCTTTTTCAATGTCCATGTTATTGATGGCATATTCCTTCTGTAGGCTTTTTATCCGTTCTTTAGGCGCTTCTTCAATTATGCTTTCCCGATTATCGTATTGCGTACCCTTAAAAATGGTTTGCATTTCGCCCGATAAATTTCCTTGTGCATCCAAAACGAAGGTGGCTTTGCGCTGTTGCAGGTTATTTGGGGCAGTATACTTGGGTGTGTGCAACAATTTGCCGCCTTCCGGTGTGCAGGCCAGCACCAAACGATCATCGGTAAAATCACTCAGAAAGCCGAAAGGTATTTTCTGACTGGTGCATTCTAAAAAAGTAGTATCATTTTTAAAAGGCAGGCATAAAATAACGTGGTCAAACTGGTTCATGCTGGCAAAATCGCTTAACGGACTTTGTTTACGGCTACCGGCTTCCACTATACAATAATAGGAGTCAATATTCACGGTTTTAAGCAAAGCCTGGGTGTAGTTTACCAGGGCCTTACAATCGCCATAATTTTGCTGATCTACATCGGCAGCTAAAAAGGGCTGATATCCCCCAATACCTACCTGTACACTTATATAGTGGGTTTTACCCTGCATATATTCGTATATCTTTTTGGCTTTTAATTTTGGATCGGTAATGCCATCGGTGAGTTGTTTCATGTATGATCCTGTAGCACCAGGTACCTGAAGGCGACTGGCCAGTAGCTTATCATAAATCCATTTCCCCATCTCCTTCCAATTGTTGAACGAACCGGTGATCCCTTCGTAGCTGAATTTTTCGGGAGCTATTTTAACACAACTCAGGTATTTATCTTCGTTAAGGCTATAAGGTTCATCCTTAACCGCTTTTAAGTTATTAACCTGCCAGGTATAGGTTTTATAGCCATCTTTATTAATGCCTGTAACTACTTTAACGGGCATGTTGATCTCTTTGTACCGGATATTAAAATCAGGTTTACAGCTAAAGGCGTATGTGCTTTTTTCAACTGCCTGCCCGGTAGTGGAGTTGGGTTCCCAATCGCTAAAGTTGAGTGACTGTTTTGATTTTACTTCGTATTCATAAACAATTGTATATGGATAATCAGTTACAGCAGGATTATAATGCTTGACCTTTAAATCCTGGAATAACGAAAAGCCATCCCGTGCGCTTACATCCTCAAAATCACTTTCCGAAAACTTACTGATAGGCTTACCAAACTGGTTATAAACTATTCCCTTAATACTTTTGATAACACGGCTTTTATTATGCCAAACCACTATATCGGCTATATTGTTGCCATTTTTATTTAATATGGTAACCGCGGTTTTGATGTGATAAAGTGTATTGTCATAGTCCTTTACCTCAACGCTTACTTCATTATTTCGCACTACAGCGCTGGCATAAGGTAACAGATCTTTGGAGATGAGCGACACATCATAATTATCCTGCGCGCTGGCATACAGGTTACCGATCAATAAAAAAAATAGTAATAAACCTGCTCTCATTATTTTTTCTTAAAAACCATATCAGTTTTTTCTGTAAGGACTATCTTATTATATAATTCCTTAAGATAAGGATATTCTTCGGGCATATAAATGGCTTTGGTAAACCGGGTGATGTTTGAAAAAGTGAATTCGTTATCGTGGTTGTCAAAATTGGTAACAAACATACCACCGCTATTAGGTAAAGCAAAAGCCACCACCTGGGGCGGGGTTTCAACAACGTATTGAGGCGGCAAATGCATGGTTAGTACAAGCCGGTTATCACGCGCCATACCCCAGTCAACCGGGTAATCGCGTTCGGCAAGTTTAAAGGGATTAGTAGTTCTTTTTTCCCAAAAGAAAGGATTAAACACCAAATGTGCTTTGTTCATATTTTCAAAGGCATCTATCTCCACTTCAAATACTTCGCCAAGGGGCTGACCAAGACTATCCAAATTACTGATGTTTGATTTTAAGATTTTTATTTTGGGCAGTTTTCCGTCCAGGTCCTCTATATATTCATCAACCGAGTTGAACTTTTTAATCGCTTTGCGTTGCAGATAAGCATCATAGCCACTATAATAATTGGTGATAGTGCCTTTGATCTTTCCATTTTCAAGCAGGATTAGATCAAGCGTGTGAATCTCGCTGGTTTTTTGCAGGGTGCTTAATTCAACCCAGTAGGAGGGCTTATCCAGGCTTATAACCCGGCCTTTATCATTCAAACATTTTAGTTGAAGTACTCCAAAAGATAATAAGGGATCGGTAGCATCCAGGTAATAAGATTTTCCGTCAATGTTTGTTTTGGCTACCACATAGTTGAAATCACTGATCACAGGGTACAGGGTATTGATGTTGCCATGCTCCCTGGTTGATAGTAGCACCGCCTCGGTATTAATGCCTGCCGCATTTAATGCCGTGATCAAAGTGAGATTAATATCGGCTATACTACCGGTATGAGCATCCATGGCCCGCTTAATACCATCTGAGCTGGATATGCCAATGTATTCGTTCCATTTATACCATTTTTGCAGATAGGCGTAAATAGCAGTAGCTTTATCCATTTCGGTAGTTTTACCAGCTATAACAGGTGCCATACGCTCCTTCATCAGGTCTTTTCGCTTTAGCTGCGATCCAAACGCGTCTTCAATCTTAAGCTGCCTGTCTATATCTTTCCACTCCTTACTAACTAAAGTTTTAACGCCGGTATAAGGATTGGTCCACTCCACTAACTCAAAATATATAGCTGACAAAAAATTCTTTGGTGAAGTCATATAATCTTCCACTACAAATGCTGGAATATCTTTCATGCCATAAACCAGATGCGAGCAATCACTTTTTGATCCGTGCGAAGTAAAGCACTCCCGCTCCAATTCGGAGGTGGTTTTAGTAAGTTTATATGGGCCTCTTAACGATGCGTTGAATGTCCAAAAACCAGGTATATGAACTTCATACTGGGAGTAGATCTTGGGTATATCATCCTGGAATTCCCATTTGCGAAAACTGTCCCAATAGGGCGATATCAATGTATATCTGAACTCAATAACACAGCCGTTACGCAGGCCAGGCAGGGCGAATTTGACCGTACTACCATATTTATAATCTTTTGTCTTGAACACTTTTTTGGGGTCAAGATCTATTTTTTGTATCAGTCCATTGTCGTCCTTGTAATAAGTAGTGCCGGTTATGTCCGTCACTTCTTCTGATACATCATCACTATTGTGTATAGGAATCTCGATAGTACCGTTGGAGAAACCCTTGTTATCAAATATTTTTATTTTGGCATGGTAGTTATAAATAAGCCTGATATGGTCGTCGCTTGTTACATCTATCCTCGAATTGCCATATTCATTTAAATAAACGGCGTGGGCAGCCGTATCTTTGTCGTATCGGCGCATGTCTACCTCTTCCTGTACAAAACCTTCTTTAAAGTCTTGTGCTACTGCAATGTGTTGTATACCAATGAATAAAAGCGAAATGAGTAAAAGTTTCTTCATGAAATATTGTGATAAAATAGGAAGGTATTAAATTAAAAATAAAACGTTTATATTAAATAAATTAAAAAATTTATTCTGCTGATTCTTTTTAGGACATTTGCGACCTTTGTACCATCTACTATCGATACTTTTAAAATGAAATTAAATTTAAAACGCCCTCTTGCTTTTTTCGACCTGGAAACAACCGGTACCAATATTGGTTCCGATCGTATAGTTGAAATCTCTGTAATAAAACTAAACCCGGATGGCAGCGAGGAGGTAAAAACCTGGCGCGTTAACCCTGGCATGCCTATTCCTTTGGAGTCATCCCTGGTGCATGGTATCTATGATGAGCACATCAAGGATGAATTGCTGTTTAAGGAAATAGGGCAGGCGGTAGCGGAATTTATTGGTGAAAGTGATTTGGCCGGTTACAATTCTAACAAGTTTGATATCCCAATGTTAATGGAGGAGTTTTTGCGTGCTGGAGTATCATTTAACCTGGATGCGCGTCATTTTGTGGATGTACAAAACATATTTCACCAGATGGAGCAGCGTACATTAAAAGCGGCCTATCAGTTTTACTGTAATAAGGTGATTGAGAACGCACACTCTGCCGAAGCCGATACCCGCGCCACTATGGAAGTTTTACTGGCGCAGATTGAACGCTACGAGAATATGCAGTGGGAAGATAAGAAAGGAAATATCAGTATCCCGGTTGTGGGCGATGTAGAGGCACTACATAATTTTACTAACCTAAGCAAGCCGGTTGATTTTGCCGGTCGTATGGTTTTTAATGAGCAAGGCGAAGAGCTGATCAATTTTGGTAAGCATAAAGGTAAACGCGTGGAGGATGTATTTAACGTAGAACCAAGCTATTATTCCTGGATGATGCAGGGTGATTTTCCGCTATATACCAAAAGGAAGCTGGAAGAAATATACACCCGTTGGAATGGTAAAAAAGCGGCTGAGCGCCAGGCAAAAGCAGCAGCACAACCAAAACCAGAACAACAAGCTCCAAAAGCGGATACTCCAAGAACTGATTACCCTAAAAAAGAATTTACCAAACCCGATCATACCCGGACTCAATATCCGCCTAAACCTTTTAATAAAAAGAAGGAAGAGCCCGCGAAACCTGTTGATGACGATATGCTGCAACAATTAGCCCTGAAGTTTAAAAAGGGATAAGTTGGATTTGAGATGTTAGATATGAGATTTGAGACAACGCAATCTCGTATTTAACCATTTATATTTATACAAAAAGGCTTTGCGGTTAATCTGCAAGGCTTTTTTGTTAAGAAATTAAAACAATTATTCTGATTGGCAATTGTTCTCATATCTCATATCTCATATCTCATATCTCATATCTCATATCTCATATCTCATATCTCATATCTCATATCTCATATCTCTTTCAAAAAATCAATATTCCGTTTTAGTCCCGTGAATTTGGTGCGTTTTACGGCTGAGTTTTTAAATACTTTTTGAAAAACGTCCTGCGTTATTTCCTGCCAGTCATCAGCTTTCAGATGAAGCAGTTCGGGGTGTGGTGTGAAAGCAGGTTCGGTATTCAGTATTGAAAAACGGTTCCAGGGGCATACATCCTGGCAAATATCGCAGCCAAACATCCAGTTATCCATTTTGCCCTTAAACTCTTGCGGAATTTCGTTCTTTAGCTCAATAGTGAGGTAGGAGATGCAGCGGCTTCCATCAACCATGTATGGGCCAACAATGGCATCGGTAGGGCAGGCATCAATACAATTGGTGCAGGTACCACAATGATCCATCGTTGGGGCTATATCATATTCCAATTCCAGATCAATGATCAGTTCGGCCAGAAAAAAGAAGGAACCAGCCTTTTTATTCAACAGGTTGGAGTTTTTGCCAATCCAGCCCATGCCTGCCTTTTTTGCCCAGGCTTTATCCAGTACCGGGGCTGAATCAACAAATACACGACCGCCAACCTCGCCTATTTTTTCATTAATGGTTTGTAAAAGCTGTCTTAATTTATCCTTGATAACCGTATGGTAGTCAATTCCATAGGCGTATTTGGATATTTTGGGAGCGTTAGGGTCTTCTTGTTTATTATTCGTGTAGTAATTAATACCTAATGATATTACCGATTTGGCACCATCAACCAGCAAACGGGGATCAAGCCGTTTGTCAAAATGATTTTCCATGTATTGCATTTCGCCATGCATGTTCTTTTTTAACCATGACTCCAGCCGTGGGGCTTCATCTTCCAAAAATTCGGCTTTTGAGATACCACAAAACAAAAAACCAAGCTTTTGGGCTTCGGTTTTGATCAATTGGCTATATATTGTCCTGTTTTGCATTACCAATGCAAAGATAGTATAAAATAAAATTCATAAATCGAGGGCCATTTAGCTAACTGTTATTAATCAGAAGCCGCTAATCATAGTATTTTAAATAAAAAATACTTTTTTTAATTATTGGTGTGGTATTTGTAACTATTGTTGCAAATATGGAAGATGCTTGAACACATGAATTATTTGCCTTCACATGTGTTAGGTATGCATGCAGTTGGTGAGGTAACCATTAACGATTACGAGAAAGCCCTTTTACCTTTGCTCCAGGAGCAGGTAACAAAAACAGGGAAAATCAATTTTTTATTAGTTTTAGAAACTAATATTCAAAATTTTACAGCAGGGGCCTGGTGCGGAAACATCGAAATAGGCCTGAAATACTTTTTGCGATGGCACAAACTTGCTATTGTAACCGATCAAAAAGGTGTACGTGAATTTAGTCACCTGTTTAAATACATTATTCCAGGACAGTATAAAGGTTACCCTTTGGAGCAGTTGGATGAAGCTGTAAAATGGGTTGCCGGAAAATAGTGTTAAGTTAAAAGTCTTTAGTGGTAAGTCGATAGTCGTCCTATTGAGCGCAGTTTAACGACTAATTGGAAGACAGTCAATTAAAAATCACGGTTTATATTACCCATCAGATTTTTTGCATTCCAATGTCCGCTGTCGATGATCCTTCTGATGGTCATTAATGGATCACCAGGATAACGTTTTGTAGAGAGCTGAAAAGCTCCCTTAAAACCTCTTTTATGTAACTCGGGGAGTCCTTCTTTGTTCCATAAACCAAAAGGGTAGGCAAAGTACTTAACAGGTTTGCCTGTTATTTCCTCTAACTTTTTTGTGGGCTTGTCCAACTGAATTTCCCAATCCTTGCCGCTAAGTTTTGTAAAAGGATGATGATCCCAGGTATGACTGCCAATCACATTTCCTTCATCAGATAGTTGTTTGATCTGTGCTTTGTTCATGTAATTCGACCGGCCAATAGATACCGTCATGATAAAATAAACGGCTTTGAAATTGTATTTTTTTAACTCCGGGGCAGCGATGGTAAATTGGTCCAGATCAGTATCGTCAAAAGTAAACATGATTGGCCTGGACGGCAGTGGAGTACCCGCAGTGAGATAATCATACAACTGGTCGGGCAGAATGCTGTGATATCCCTGATCAGCCAGCATTTTGATATGCTCTTTAAATGCCGCTATTTGTACAATATCATCTTTAGCGCTTTTGGAATCTGTAGGGCGCGAATCTCTTATCTGATGATAGCATAAAACAGGGATCTGTTTTCGCTTCATGATAGCAGCAGTATCAACAGGGCTTATACCCGTTGATACTGCTGCTTTTATAGCCGGCTGTGGAATTACAGCAGCTTTTGTAGTTAGTTTCGACTGACATGCTATAATGCCTGAAGCAAGCAACAGTAGCAGGGGTTTTAATAGCATGGTGATAAAGGTTTAATCGTAAACTGCCCTTTTAGGGGGCCGGGGGCTAAAAGCTGTTTCTTACGCTATTGCTGAACGTTTTGGTGCTCCAGTAACCACTATCCAATATCCTTCTAACGGTCATTAGCGGGTAATCCGGATCACGTTTATCAGCCAGCTGGAAAGCTATCTTAAAACCCTTTTTTTGGATCTCTGGTAAAACCGGTTTTTTCCAGATGCCGAAAGGATAGGCGAAATAATCTATCTTTTTACCTGTAATTTCTTCCAGTTTTTTGGTAGGCTTATCTATCTGTGTAACCCAATCATCAACCGGACGGGTAGTTACTTTGCCGTTTTTGCCAATGATCTTCAACGTCGAATTATGGGAGTATTTATCAACCCGATGATGATCCCAGGTATGGCTTCCGATTATGTTACCCTCATCAGATAGTTTCTTAACCATATCGGCAGTCATATAATGAGGGCGGCCGATAGATACCGTCATTACAAAATAAACAGCCTTAAAGCCATATTTTTTGAGCGTTGGGTTAGCAATAGTGAACTGATCAAGGTCGGTATCATCAAATGTTAGCATAATAGGCTTTTTAGGCAGTGGTGCGCCGGTTGTCAGATAAGCGTATAACTGATCAGGCAAAATAGTATGGTATCCACTGTCGGCCAGCATTTTGATATGTTCTTTAAAAGCCGCTATTTGTACGATGTAATCTTTGGCATTTTTTGAATCGGTGGCTTTCCAGTCGCGTATCTGGTGATAGCAAACCACAGGCACCTGTTTACGGGCCATAATGGCGGCGTTATCAATCTTTCCACCCGGTGTAGCGGCAGGAGTTCCGGCATTTTTATCAGCAGCCGCAGCTGTTTTATCAGAAGGTTTAGACTGGCATGACATTGCACCTAATGTACAAACGGTTAACCACACAAAAGCTTTTTTTAACATATGACAGTAATGATTTTAGATTATAATTAACGGCGAAATTAATATTATAAATGTGCAGGTTTGCAATTTTATAAATAAAATTATTTAACCAGCTATTACAAAACTATTCTTTTACCTTCTTTGATCGATCTTTTGGCGGCATCCAGTATCTGCATTACGATCATGTTGTATTTTAACGATGAGCGGTCGTTGCGTACTTTGATGGGGTTTTTAAGTGCGGTGGTAAAATAAGGTACAGGGGCGCTTTCTGTTAAGGCCAATGGAGGCGCTTTAAACTCTTTTACATCATTGTTGATGCGTACCTGAACTTTGTCAGGATCAAAAGTATGGATATAACCTTTGGCCCCGAATATTTCCATGTCCTTTATGCTAAAAGGCCAGTTCCACGATGCTTCGATCATCCCGGTAGCATTGGGATATTCTACTATAATGGTAGCATCATCTTCTACTTTGGGATATACCGATGGTTTGTAATGACGAGCGATTGCTGTTACCGCGATAGGACGCTGGCCCTGCATGAACCAGGTCATCATATCGGCACCGTAGCAGCCAAAATCATTTAATGCCCCTGCTCCGTTAAGTTCCGGATCGGTTAGCCAGCTTAAAAAATCCTCACTACAGCCAATCTCCCGGGGACCCTGGTGGCCATCATGAAAAACCATCTTACGGATAACGCCAATACTATCGGTTTTTACGGTATTATAGGCGCTTTGTACCGATGGGTACCAGGTGGTTTCGTAATTAGTAAGCAGGTTAATGTAATATTTAAGCGCCAGGAATTCCATCCTTTTAGCCTGCTCGAGCGTGGCTGCCAAAGGTTTTTCAACCATAACCGAGATACCCATCGGGGCACAAGTTTCTACAATGTCAATGTGTTTGCCTACTGCATTATAGCCCAATACAATGGTAGGTTTACGTTTGAGGCACATGGTTTTCAGGTCCTCAAAAAACAGGGAGTCGGGCAGGTTATATATTTTACCAAACTTTTGCCAAAGCTTTTTGTCGGGCTCAGCTATACCAACAATGTTCACGTTACCATGGCGGTACTCATTCAATATCAAATGTATATGGTCATGGTTCAACCCAGCAATACCCACTTTAGTACCGGTAGCTAATCGTCGTGTTACCAGGCTATCGGCTTTAATTTTGGCCAGGGAGTCGGCCGGGGTGATCTGCGCTTGCGTATTAGCTGAATAAACTGTGAAAATAATAGCAATAGCTAAAAGCATTTTGCAATAAAACCCGAAACTTTTTTGTAATGGTGTTCTCATGGCTTAATATGGTAGATTTTTTGGTTTACTAAAATAGAGATGGATTGCCACCCAGTTTTATTTTGCCTAAATGTTTATAAGCGCTTTCTGTAGCCTCGCGCCCGCGAGCGGTGCGCATCAAAAAGCCTTCCTGTATCAAAAAGGGTTCGTATACTTCTTCAATAGTACCTTCATCCTCACCAACGGCGGTAGCAATGGTTTTTAAACCAACTGGGCCGCCCTTAAACTTATCAATAATGGTAACGAGTATCTTGTTGTCCATCTCATCTAAACCATGTTCATCCACATTCAGTGCGTTCAGGGCGTATTGAGCTATATCGGTATCGATATTACCGTTGCCTTTGATCTGGGCAAAATCGCGTGTTCTGCGTAGCAGTGCATTCGCTATACGCGGCGTACCGCGACTGCGACGGGCTATTTCATATGCACCTTCATCCGTGATAGGGGTTTTGAGTATGGATGCCGAGCGCAGTACAATAGTTGTAAGCAACTTGGCATCATAATATTCCAACCGAGAGTTAATGCCAAAGCGGGCTCTTAATGGCGCCGTGAGCAGACCTGAGCGGGTGGTAGCACCTACCAGCGTAAAGGGATTAAGTGATATTTGCACCGAACGGGCGTTTGGGCCGCTTTCCAGCATAATATCTATCTTAAAATCCTCCATGGCCGAGTATAAATACTCCTCAACCAGCGGACTTAAACGATGGATCTCATCAATAAACAGGATATCGCCGGTTTCCAGGTTGGTAAGCAAGCCTGCAAGGTCTCCGGGTTTATCCAGTACCGGGCCTGAGGTGATTTTGATACCCACACTCATTTCGTTAGCGATAATATGCGACAGGGTAGTTTTGCCTAATCCCGGAGGACCGTGTAACAACACATGGTCAAGCGCCTCGCCGCGCTGGCGGGCAGCTTGTACAAAGACTTTTAAATTGGCTAATATTTTATGCTGACCGGTAAAATCCTCAAATTGCTGCGGACGCAATACCCTCTCAATATCGCGCTCGGTATTGGTCAATCTTTCTGCTCCGGGGTCAAGATGCTCGTTCATTGCCAACGAAATTAGTTTTTTTAATTAGATTTGAGATGTGAGATATGAGATATGAGACAGATTTTTTACAAATATCTTAAAATCAATATTTCTTCTTTTGTCTATCCCTTGAAAGAGATAAATCAGCAATTAAGATTTTATCTCAAATCTCACATCTAATATCTCACATCTACCCTTCCGGGTACTTCCTGAAAATACTGTTGATCTTCATTTGTATCACCCCAAAAAATGCTTCCTTGAATATACCAGTCGACATTTTGGAGGTGCCAGCTGTACGATCGGTAAAGATGATAGGTACTTCAACCAGTTTAAAGCCATGTTTAATACTGGTATATTTCATCTCGATCTGGAAGGCATAGCCCACAAATTTTATCTTATCGAGCCTTACGGTTTCCAGTACTTTACGCTTGTAGCACATAAAACCAGCTGTAGAATCGCGCACATCAATGCCCGTGATAAACCTTACATATACCGACGCAAAATAGCTCATCAGCACGCGGCTCATGGGCCAGTTTACTACGTTTACCCCATTGCTGTATCGTGAGCCAATGGCAGCATCGGCGCCATCAATACAGGCCTGGCGGAGTTTGAGCAGATCATCCGGGTTATGCGAAAAATCGGCATCCATCTCAAAAATATAGTCGTAATGACGTGCAATGGACCACTTAAAGCCATGTATGTAGGCCGTGCCCAAGCCCTGCTTACCCGCTCGTTCTTCTATAAAAAGACGTTCGGGATATACATTCATTAAGTTTTTTACAATGATGTTTGTACCGTCGGGTGATCCGTCATCAATGATGAGTAAATGAAAATCATGGGGCAGAGAAAACACTTTGCGGATCATCCGCTCAATATTTTCCTTTTCATTATAGGTGGGTATTATTACAATGCTATCCGGCACTTAAAAAATATCAGGTAAATAAAAGGCAAAAATAATTGATTTAAACCCGGTTTTAAAATAAATAAAGCAGTTAAATAATATTGTTACTTAACTGCTTTACCATATGGCTAAAACTTATAAGTTATGCGTATCAGAAATAACCTGATTATCTATGTAGGGATCAGTAATATAATTGCGTTCCTTTAACCGTGGTGCAACAAACATAAATACCAGGATAAATACACAAATAAAAATAACAAAGAACCATTCATAGTTTGCGCCTTTCAGGTTACGTGTCCACCAGCCGCCGTCTTCTATTAAGCCATTAACAAGCGCGGTAATCAAATTACCAAACGATACAACCAGGAACCAGATACCGGTCATAGTGCTTTTCATTGATTTAGGCGAGTGTGTGTAAGCGTATTCCAATCCGGTGATAGAAACCAAAACTTCGGCTGCTGAAAGTATCATAAACGCAAACACCTGCCACCAGATGGAGGGTGTACCGCCATGATCCAGACTGGTGTGTATTATGCCGATTACCACGAATGATAAAGCCGTTAAAATCAGGCCGGTGCCAAGTCTTCGCAACGGGGTTGTTTTTAGTCCAATTTTGTCAAGCCATGGATATACTACATAGTTAAAAAATGGAATGAATAGAAGAAGGAACACCGTATTAACAGTTGATAACTGACCGGGCAGTACCGTGAACGAGGTAAAACCAAGGTTAATTACACGGTTCATTCTTTCGGCATATAAGGTCCACTCAGACAAGCATTGATCCCAAACAGCCCAAAATGCCAGTGCGAAAAAGAATACCGACATAACCCGGTATACCGCTTTCACACCTTCAACGCGTTCGGGGTCATAAGACCCTTTGGCAACATCAAGCAAGGATTGGCCGGGTTTGCGTTGACCCGAATGAGTTAGGGCATACCAGGTTATAAATACCAGGTTATTACGATTAACGCCTTGTGGTGGAACCTTTACGTATTTTTTACGGCCCGAAAAAAAGATGATGGTTGCCAGCGCCATCAGCAAACCGGGAATACCAAAAGCCCACCTGGGGCCAAAGTGATCATAGGTCCATGGGATAGCAACGGTTGAAATCATAGAACCGGCATTGATGCTGAAATAAAACCAGCCGTAAACTTTCGAGAGCAGATCCTGGTTGGTAGCATCAAACTGATCGCCCACATTAGCAGATACGCATGATTTAATACCGCCGGCGCCAATTGCGACCACAAGTAAGCCTAATTCAAAGCCACCAAGGCCACCATCGAACATGGCCAGCATTAGATGCCCCAAACAGTAAATTATCGATACATATAAAATAAGTTTGTATTTGCCGGTAAACCAGTCGGCTATCATGCCACCCACAAATGGCAAAGCATAGGCCACCATCACAAATAGGTGGTGTAGCTTATTGGCTCTGGCGTTGGCAACATCTGTTAAAGCAACAATATGGTTGGGATTAAAAAACTGGTTTACCAAAAATAGCGTCAATACGGAACGCATTCCGTAAAAGCTGAAACGCTCTGCAGCTTCGTTCCCGATAATATAAGGAACGCTCTTTGGGAATCTGGATTTTGAGGTAGCCTTTACGGCTGGGCTTTCTTGCATTATTTAATTTTGTTAAAAATAGTATAAATATTAGGTATCAAGACCTTATACTAAAAGTGTTACAAATTATATTGATTATTTGGAATATGAATAGCTTTATGAAATTTAGTTTGAATGTGCAGCGCTTTTATCTTTCGCGGCCTGTTTTTTAGGATCCACGTATTCGGCATCACTATTATTAGGGATATTGCGCATATCCAGATTTTCTGTATATACCCAGCGTCCATTCTTTAGTTTGTAACCATCGTAGGTTAGATCGGGGCCAAAAGTTTCGGGCTGATCCTTCATCTTTTTATCAGGCGGAGCCAGGTGGTCAAACACGATGAGGTTTTGATCTGGTATATATCGCAGCAGCATGGATACCTGGCGGGTATACTCAAATATCACCCTTTTACGGGTTTTGCTATTGCCGTCAAACACAGGCATGCCGAACGAAGGCTTATCTCCATTGTTAAAAGACAGTATCTCCAAAACTTTCTTAGTTGATTTTACGGTATTTCCCTTCCAGCCCAGGAGCACGTAATACGGTTTTTGCGCATATACCGGGATGATCTTATAATACTGAGCACCATACCATTTTCGGTTATCGGTCACTGAATCTTCGGGGTTTTTGAGTAGAGGCGAATAATCTTCGAGCGGAAACATTTTGAGCGGGCCACCAGTATTGAGTTGAATAGTACCGTAAAAGCGATAACTGCCATCCTGGTTCACTATGTGCCAGCTCATGATCCGGAAACGGTTATCAGGCGAATTAAGAATGCTGATGCTTTTAACCGAATCAAAAGGAAAAAGGAACGAATTGTTGATTTTTAAGGCGCTTACCAGTGTTTTAATAAACTGGTAATTAGCATTTTTACGTTCCAGGTCGTTTTCATTATTTACCATTTTTTTACCCAGCGAAGCAAGGCTGTCCTGGTAAATGTTTAATTGTTTTATGCGTGAACTCTCGTCTGCGCGCTGACCAAAAGTTTGGCCGCAAATAAACAGGGAGATTACAAACAGAAACAAGCGCTTGGCTACCATACCGGGTATTTAAAAATTAACATGATGTTGCCGCTAAATTAAATAATTTATCATAATAGCTGTTGTAACTTATAGTTGAACAGCCGGTTTGTTTAATTTAACGTAAATTTTCAATAACCATTGCGCTGGCGCCACCGCCGCCATTACAAATTCCGGCGGCGCCGTATTTGCCTTTATTTTGTTGTAAAACAGAGAGTAAGGTAACTATGATACGCGCACCGGAAGCACCCAGTGGGTGACCAAGCGAAACAGCGCCACCGTTAACATTTACCTTAGCCGGATCGAGCTTTAAAAGCTGGTTGTTGGCTATAGATACTACCGAGAATGCCTCGTTGATCTCAAAAAAGTCGACCTGATCTGCTGATAAACCGGCACGGTGTAAAGCCAGCGGGATAGCCTTGGATGGAGCAGTAGTGAACCATTCCGGGGCTTGTTGTGCATCGGCATGAGCAACTATTTTGGCTAATGGTTTAATGCCCAGTTCGTCTGCTTTTTCTTTGCTCATGAGTACTAATGCCGCCGCGCCATCATTTAAAGTAGACGCATTAGCAGCTGTTACGGTACCATCCTTTTTAAATACAGGCTTTAACGTAGGTATTTTCTCGAATTTTACCGCTTTGGGTTCCTCATCCTCGGCAAATAAAGTGGTATCACCCTTTTTATCTTTGAGTTCCACCGGGGTTATCTCATCGTTGAATTTACCTGCAGCCTGTGCTTTTTGGGCCCTGTTGTAAGATTCAATAGCAAAGGCATCCTGCCCCTCGCGACTGATGTTGCAGTCAGTAGCACACAATTCGGCTGCAGAACCCATGTGGTAGTCGTTATAAACATCCCAAAGGCCATCTTTTACCAGTCCGTCGGTAATCTGACCGTTGCCCAGGCGGTAGCCATTGCGGGCCTTATCCAAGTAATAGGGCACATTACTCATGCTTTCCATGCCGCCGGCAACTACAATATCATTTTGGCCTATAGCTATACTTTGGGCAGCGAGCATAATAGCTTTCATGCCCGAAGCGCATACCTTATTTATGGTAGTGGCAGGTAAATACGGCAGACCTGCAAATATAGCCGCCTGGGTAGCAGGTGCCTGCCCCAGATTGGCCGACATTACATTGCCCATATAAATTTCCTGTATCTGCTCGGGTTTAAGACCCGATTTTTCGATTGCTGATTTGATGGCTAAAGCGCCCAGTTGTGTGGCGCTTAAGGCGGCTAAACTCCCCCCGAAACTGCCGATAGGCGTACGTGTGGCAGCTACTATTACTACTTCTTTCATGTGTCCCTCATTAAATTGGTGTGGCAAATTTAGTTATTTTGATGAAAGGAAAAAGCTATGCATGCATAATAATTTACCCTCGGCCCGGATGATGGTTTTTTGGTTTTATTTTTCGGTGCATACCGTTTGGTGGTCGGGTGCTCACGAACCTTTACCGGCCTGATCCCAACTGCAAAAACTTTTTAAACCTTTAATTTTAACACTTTTCTGCTCAAAAAATGATGAAAATCGCTCGAAAACTGCTCGGAAAAACCTCATTTTAACACTTTTTAACAAATTTTTACCCGGTTTTGAGTGGTTTTTGAAAAACGAGTGCAAATAAAAAATAAATTCGGCATCTTATGTGCAAGGTGTACGGCATGATGGTTTACCTTTCCTGTGGGATCCTGAAATAAGTTCAAGATGACTTATTGGATTATACAAACCATTAGTTAATGAAATCAAAAGTCCTTGCTCTTTGTTCCCAAAATCCTTGTTCCAAAATATTATTCCTTCTTTTTCTTCGCGGTTTTTTTACGGGCAAGCAGGACCTGTTGCAACAGGTATTCGATCTGGCCATTGGTGCTCCGGAATTCCTCGGCGGCCCAGGTCTCTATTTCCTTTAGTACCTCCGGATTAATACGCAATATAAATGCCTTTTTTTCTGCCATATCAACCTCCCACTCCTGCAGATGCCGCAGCCTTCTTCTGGTTTTGCAGAACCAGGTTTATGCCCAGTAAAGCCAATAAAGGCGGGTTGGGTATATTTTTTAATGCATTTGGCTCAAGGAAAACTTTAAAAGGTGTTTTTAACTTCCATGATTCTTGTTTGATGTTCAGCAGATCGCCATACTGTGTATTGATTAGACTAAAAGTGCGTGTAAAGACCTTCTTATTTAAATATACCGCCTCAAATCCGTCGTTCAAACTCAACATAATTTTACGCGACCATATCTCGGGTGTGATGATGCCTATCTGCATCCCATCGGTATCATTGATCAGTAATACCCTACTAAATATACCTTTGCTTTTGATGATCCAGGTTTTTTGTGCCGACTCTAAAATGGCCCCAACTTTCCACAGGCCATCGTAGCTCAATTTGCCATAGCAAAACTGGCCATCGGTCAATTCAAACCAGGGGCGCCAAAAGCCATGTCGTATTACCGACAGTTCGTTGGTGCGCAGCTGGTCAAAACTTCTGTACTGATCCATCATCAATGATATAAAGTTCCGGTATTCACCACCGGGTTAACGGCCTTGTCGCCGCATAACACCACCAGTAAGTTGCTTACCATGGCAGCCTTGCGTTCTTCGTCCAACTCCACGATGTTTTTTTCTGATAGTTTGTTCAGCGCCATTTCAACCATACCTACGGCGCCTTCCACAATTAGTTTACGGGCGGCTATAATGGCCGATGCCTGCTGAACCTGCAGCATAGAGTGCGCTATCTCCGGTGCATAGGCCAGGTGCGATATACGTGCTTCCAGCACTTCTATACCGGCACGGGCCAATCTTTCGTTCAGTTCCTGTTCCAGCATCTGGCTTACCTGTTCGGCACCGCCACGCAGGGTGATGTTGGCTGTTTCGTCTTCCAGGTTATCATAAGGAAAAGAGTTGGCCAGGTGACGTACCGCGGCCTCGCTCTGGATATTTACATATTGGATATAGTTTTCAACCGCGAATACGGCTGCAGCAGTATCCTTGATCTGCCATACAATAACGGCGGCAATTTCAATGGGATTACCAATGCTATCATTCACTTTAAGCTGCTGCCCGTTGAGGTTAAATGCCCTTAATGATACTTTCTTTTTTGCTGTAAGCGGATTAACCCAAAAAAAGCCGTCTTTTTTTACAGTGCCGGTATACTGACCAAAAAGCGTGAGCACTTTTGATTCGTTGGGATTTATAACGATCATACCCGGAAGTACAAAAAATATATCGGCCGCAAGGAGGATCGATGCGAAAAGAAATCCCATGTCAGAAGAAAAGAGAATAGCAGAAACTACTAATATTACCACAAATAACGCCAATGCGGTGAAGCCTGATGGCGGGTTAATTACTTTTTCGGTTTGCATGATAAAGATGATTTTAAATTGATATCATAAAGATATCAAATTTAAATTGATAAATGCAAATAATTAGTATCGAGTTTTAGTATCAAGTAGCTAGTATCAAGTATCAAGAAATAGTTGCCAGGGTTGTTAGCGACTTTATATAAACTCTTTTTTATTCGGTATTTCCAAGTCGTGATACTTGATACTAGCTACTTGATACTAACTATAACAGAAACTTATATTATTTTTGAGCGGTTAATTTAATACATGGCAAAACTATCCACTTCGCGCCAAAAGGCTTTATTGCGTAAATACTCGCGCAACGTTAAGTTTTTTATGATGTTGCTGAGCATTGGTCTCATTGTGTTTTTTTTACCCAAGCAGGCCAAATTCAGTTACGAATATGAAAAAGGACGTATCTGGAATCAGAAAGACCTGGCATCGCCTTATAACTTCGCCATCCTGAAAACCCAGCAGGAGATCAAAAACGATCAGAAAACGGCTAAAGAAAGTATCACTCCCATTTACCAGCTGGATGCCGCGGTGGAAAACCAGCAATTGGAAGGTTTTAAAAGCGATATCGAAATTAAATGGCATAATGCGGGCATCAGCGACAGACTTAAACCCAAGTATATTTCAACCGGGACAGGTCTGCTACAGGAAATATATGAAACCGGTGTTTTAAAGCTGAACCCGCAATACCAGGTAAATTCAGAAAATTATCCCATCACCGTTTTAAACAAAAACGTAGCCACAGCCAAAAACACCAACGAACTGTTTACCAAAGAAAAGGCCCTGGCTTATTGCGATAAAATATTGAGCAAATATCCCGAGCTGGATAAGGCTTTCCTGCTCGATCTGCTGCAAAACCGTTTGCAAACCAATTTAAGTTATGATAATAACCTTACCTCGCGCCTGGTTAACGAGGCTGTAGAGGGGCTTTCAATTACCCGCGGTATGGTGCAGAAAGGGGAGATCATTGTATACAAGGGCTCGGTAGTGAATGATGATGTTTATCAGAAACTGGAATCCTATAAACAAGCCTTTGAGGATAATGCCCGAACCAATGGTAACCGCAAACTGGTATTGCTGGGGCAGTTTTTATTGGTAGCTGTAGCCATATCGCTGCTCATGATATTCCTTTACCTGTTCCGGAAGGATATTTATGAGGATAACCGCCTGGTGAGTTTAATTTTACTGGTTATTACGGCTATGCTGGCAGCTTTATCATTAGCCATCAAGCTACAGCTGCCCAATTTATATTACATCCCTTACTGTATTGTACCTATCATTATCCGTATTTTATTTGACACCCGGCTTGCGCTCAATATACATCTGCTGGTGGTACTCATCGCCGGCTTTTTTGTGCCCAACAGTTTTGAGTTTGCCTATTATGAAATTACGGCGGGCATGGTATCCATCTACAGTATTAAAAACCTGCTGAGGCGCGAGCAATATTTTATATCGGCAGGGATGATCATTTTTACCTACCTGGTCGCATTTTTAGGTATCACCTTTACCAAAGAGGGTACTTTTGTTGATATCGACTGGATGGACTTTTTACCATTTGTGGTAAGTGTGTCGCTTACTCTGCTGGCCTATCCGGCTATTATCATCTTCGAAAAAATATTTGGCCTTACCTCTGATATCACCCTTATTGAGCTTACCAATACCAACGCGCCTTTGCTGCGCGAGCTGGCCTTTAATGCCCCGGGTACATTCCAGCACTCACTACAGGTAGCAAACCTTGCTGAGAACGCCATATACACCATTGGTGGCAACGCCCTGCTGGTAAGGGCAGGGGCGCTGTACCATGATATTGGTAAAATGGAAAATCCATTGTTTTTTATCGAAAATCAAAGCTCGGGCTTTAATCCGCATGATAAGCTGCCTTATGAAGAGAGTGCCCAGATCATCATCAGGCACGTAAGTAAGGGTATTGAAATGGCACACAAGGCCAACCTGCCCGAGATGATCATTGATTTTATACGCACCCACCATGGTAATACCCGGGTCGACTATTTTTACCAGTCGTCACTGAAGAATTTCCCAGAAAAATTTATCAACGAGAATATTTTCAGGTACCCGGGACCTATTCCTTTTACCAAAGAAGCGGGGGTTTTGATGCTGGCCGACTCGGTTGAGGCCGCTTCGCGCTCACTAAAAGAGCCCGATGAAGAGTCGATCAGTATTTTGGTAGATAGGATAGTGAAATACAAGTTGGATCAGAACCAGTTGAAAGACAGTAATATAACATTAAAAGATATTGAAACCATCAAAACTATTTTTAAGCGGATGCTGATGAGTATTTATCATGTGCGAATAGATTATTAAAAATAGAACTTTTTTTTTGACGGGAAACTTGAATTACTATATTTGCAATCCCGAAAAACGGGGAACATATTGAAAAGAACACGGTGAGGTGCCTGAGAGGCCGAAAGGATCAGTTTGCTAAACTGACGTACGGGAAACTGTACCGAGGGTTCGAATCCCTCCCTCACCGCTGAACATAAAAAGTCCCGACAATTAATTGTCGGGACTTTTTTGTTTGGGGATGGGAGGGTAATGATACCGGCAAGGGTTAATATTAAAAAGCCTATTGATCATTGATCAGTAGGCTTTTTTTGTTTGAATAAGGTGCGG
Source organism: Mucilaginibacter sp. RCC_168 (assembly GCF_041355315.1). Lineage (NCBI taxonomy): Bacteria > Pseudomonadati > Bacteroidota > Sphingobacteriia > Sphingobacteriales > Sphingobacteriaceae > Mucilaginibacter > Mucilaginibacter sp. RCC_168. The sequence continues at coordinate 165,885 of NZ_JBFUPN010000007.1, read as the reverse complement.
GGATAACAACCAACCATGGTGCTAAATAGGGCACAAAAAAGGCTCCCAAAATGGGAGCCTTGATATTTTTCTTGCCAGATTACTTCTTTGTTCCGGTTGTAACCGGGCGATACACATTCGGATTAACGCCCTCTTTTATCATTTGAGTAGGCGGCGGTGTTGGTTTTTCTACAGCTTGCTTTGCCATTTCCTGATGTTTTTATAATTAATCGTTCAATTGTATCCCTACATTTGATGTTCAGGTTTACAGGTATGACCGAATCAATTTTTACTTTTTGAACTTTGTCTTTCCCTTTGTTAATACCAAAATCAATGCCAAAAGGAATTATTAACAAACTTAACGAAATAAATGCAAATATCATATACTGATGGCATTTAAATCGCTGAAACATTTTTGCCTTGTTGTTCTTTTGATTGATCCCAGCGCTTTTGATCAGTTCACTCAATAAGTAGGCGTCAAACTCTTTTTGGGCCGATTGCTGGGCGCTGGTGGGGGTTGCCCCGGGTTGACTGTTATAGAAATTCAGCAGCCCAGTGTAATAATTATTCAGCACATCCGTATCCGCCAGATAGGCATAATCATACCCTTGGTGTAAGTCTGATAGCGCCTTGACCAAGTGAAAGATTGATTTGCCCAACAATATAAGCGAACCGGCACCGATTAAGGCAAAAATAATGGTCAGGAACAAGTTGTCAGTAAAATCAAATGTGGTTGTCGCATAAAAAAGACCTGCCACTAACGCGGTCAATATTCCAATAGGCGTGGACAACGAAGAATTGATCTCGTTTTTACGATCCAAGGATTTATCGTACTGATCTTTATAAAATGTTTCCTGTTCCATATAGTTAATTCCCGATCTGAGCTATACTGGCTTCTATCCTCCTGGCATCTTTTTCGAAATTCGCGATGACCTTCGCTTTTTCAACAATGGATGCATTTATCATGCCCGCACTCTGTTCAAAAACATCAATCTCATTTTTTCGGTTACCCAGCCGGCTATATATAGTGCTGGTAAAGGCTTCCTCTTTTTCGGCAATTTCAGTTTCTTTTTCGGTTAAGGCTTTCCGAAGACGGGTCACCATTTTTTTTAATTCTTCCATAGGTTTATTTGTCATAAAGATAGCATTTCCCATTAAGGAAAATTAGCTTATGCCTTATAAACCGGTTCGAGTTCCAGTACGACTGAGAAAGAAGTGAGCAGTCTGTAAATCAGGCTCTCCCCCGCTACCGCAAGCGTCCCGCTTGTGGTAAATGTGCATGGCTTTCAGTTACTCAGCATGAAAACCACAAGCGGGACGCTTGCGGTAGCGGGGTTAGCTGAGGCACAGATTTTATTTTCAAAGTAATATGCTTTTTACAAATAATATTTAAATTCATGATAAAATCTAAACCTCTTATCATGAAAAAACTACTGGCTATTATTCTGCTGTTTCCATTTGTATGCAAAAGCACCATGGTGAACGCACAAAGTAAAAAACTTACAAAGGCTTACCATGTGGCAACAAAACTTGCCATGATTGCCGACAGCACCCAAAACATCGATACGTTGATGACGTTAACATCAGCTAATTCTGTGTTGAAGTGGAAAATAATTAATGGAAAAAATTACGTATTGATGGCTACGTTTACCGGCGATCTCCAAGGGTATCCGGTGGGAGATTCAACCAGAACAACAAACGAGGTCTGGCTGTTTATTCCCGGCCAAATGCAGTACCGGCTGCGAAGTAAAATGACCTCTAAAACCGATACTATTCTTAAATTAAATGAAATGCTGGGCCTGCCGCCTGTATCAGGGGATACCCATATAGCACAATTTTGGGTGCAGGTCGACAATGTTTTCCGGCCTGCAGGAAGTCCCGACGTCACCATACCAAAAGCTTCGGGTACATTATCATTAAATGCAAGTCCGGAATATAAGCTTTGGTTTAATAATTATATCATCACATCCTATTTCCAACCGCTCACGGGTACTGAGGTGTATTATCCATGGACACGAATGGGTTATACTTACAATTGGGCGCCTGGCGCAAACCGGATTGGTGTGAGTGAGTTTGTGTTGAATCCTTATTCAGGGATATGGGTGGAAGCCGTTATTAAAGCCAGCGATTATTTTAGAAATTAATGTTAAAAAGCATAAAAATTTTGCGATATAACTTTCAGTTGGCGCACGCGTGCCGTGTGCTTTCACCGGGTTCTGAGTAGGTTTACATATAACCCGCTACAGCAGGATCAGTTTGCTAAACTGACGTACGGGAAACTGTACCGAGGGTTCGAATCCCTCCCTCACCGCAACTTATGTTGTCAGAAACAAACAAAAGCCTGTAGTCATTGATTTACAGGCTTTATTTTTTATCAACTGCCGGTGCTTTATTATTTGCGATGTAGTTCCGGACCAGTCATGCGATATGCTGATACCGGACATTGATGCGTTCGCTTTTGTTACAAGTGTCTTCCTTTGATAAGTTGTAATTTTTTATCTATCAATGAGTTAAAACTTTGGAACGGCATTTGGGCAATACATTTACTTGAATTCATACAAGTTACATATCAACGTTTATGATCTGGCCTTCCTGGGCGTGATTTTTATCGGGCTTTCATTTGCGCTGCAATTAGGATTCGCTAAGAAGACAGACCGGATTGCAAACCGGTTTTTAAGTTCTGCATTAGGTTTGATCATTTTGGACCTGGTTGGGATAGTCTTAAGGGATGTCGGCCTGGAATCGTATTTCCCCCGTTGGGGCTGGGTGCCGTTGAGTTTTTCACTGGCAATCGGACCCCTGATCTTTTTCTATGTCTTAAAAATAACCCGCCCACAATGCCCCTTTCGCTGGAAGGATCTGCTCCATTTCAGCCCTTTATTACTGGAGATGGGCGCCCTTATGTTACAGATCAATGAAAGCGGCAAAACTGGTAAACCTACCTACGATACGCTCATCTTTCAGCAATGGAATCCGGTACTTCAAATACTGGTATTTCTTTCGGTTATCATTTATTTACACTTATGCCGCAAACTGATTGAAAACTATTATCAGCGGATGAAATTTATAGCTGGTGACCGCTACCGGTATGAACTCCAATGGCTGGATCGCTTGCTCATGTATTTTGGTCTTTTATGGCTGCTGTGGATACCATTTACTGTAGCGGATCATTTTTATTATCATCATCCAATCGGTGGACGCTCCTGTTATCCTTTGTATTTATTTTTTGCGGTAGTTTTAATCCGGAATGGGATGATCATATGTTTGCGGCCCGAAGTTAGCAGACCGGTTGAAAAGACGCCGTCTCAGTATGCATTGATCCCAATAGAACTGAAGCAGCGAAGCGCCTGGTTGAAAAATGCGATGAGATCGAACCGCTATTACGAAGACCCGGACCTCAGTTTAAATTCTTTAGCCGGCAAAATTAAATTACATCCCCATGAACTTTCGCGCATCATCAATACCGCACTCAAAAAGAACTTCAATGACTTTGTGAATGAATACCGCGTTCAGGCAGCGGCCCGAAGAATGCAGGACCCGGCATATGATCACCTCACCTTGCTCGGTATAGCCTATGAATCCGGATTTAATTCCCAAAGCACTTTTAACCGAATTTTCAGGCAGCTAACCGGAAAAAGTCCCGTTGAATACAAAAACGCCATAAAAAAAGAGTTCCCAACTTATGATTTGGGCAGTCGCCGTGTGCTGTCACCGTTAATTTTGAATCAGGAAACTACCCCGCGGTGGTCTCCTGACAAAGTAAAGCGCAATCCCATGTTTAAAAATCATTTCAAAACTTCCTGGCGAAATCTAAAAAAGAATAAGGTCTACAGTATCTTAAATATTGCCGGCCTGGCTGTAGGCACGGTCTGTGCGGCCCTGATATTCCTGTGGGTGGAAGATGAACTTACCTTTAACCACAATTTTGCAAAGCGGGATTACCTGTACCACGTGATGCAAAATGAAAAAAGTGATGCCGGTATTAACACCAACGGATCCACACCCGGCCCGCTGGCTGCCGCTTTAAAGGCGGACGTACCCGGCATTGTCAATAGTGGCCGCTTGAGCTGGGCTATGGATGAGCTGGTCGTGTCGGGTGAGAAATTAATTAAAGAAAACGGCATGTATGCCGATCCTTCTATACTTACTATGTATGATTTGCCCTTCATCTATGGTGACCGTGCAACAGCGTTAAGCCATCCTAAAGATGTTGTGATCAGCGAAACGATGTCCAGTAAGTTTTTTGGCAACGGCAATCCCATTGGCAAAACCATTAAGATGAATGCACAGGGTGCCTACAGCGTTGACGGGCTTTACACGGTAAGCGGCGTGTTCAAAGATCTTCCCGCTAATTGTTATTATCATTTTCAATGGCTGTCACCCTATACTACCTGGGAGGATGCAAATACCTGGCTGAAACCATGGAATAACAATCTGACAGAAACAATCGTTCAACTTTCTCCAACTACCAACCCGGCCGAGGTCAATAAGATCCTGAAGAATTATTTGAGCACCAAGGTGGATAAAGCGGTTAATCAATGCTTTTTATTCAGCATGAACGACTGGCATCTGCGCAGCAATTTTGTGAACGGCGTGCAGGAGGGCGGGGCGATTAAATATGTGAAGCTTTTCTCCATGATAGCTGTTATTATACTTTTGATCGCCTGCATCAATTTCATGAACCTTTCCACGGCACGCTCAGAACAGCGTATCAAAGAGGTCGGGGTGCTTAAAGTAATGGGAGCGAATAAAATAAGCTTAATTGGAAAATTCATCAGTGAATCCGTACTGCTGTCATTGATCTCGATGTTATTTGCGGTGGTACTGCTGTACTTATTGATCCCCTTTTACAATGACCTTGTACAAAAGCAATTAGCTGTAAACCTTTTTGATCCGCTACATTTCGGCGGCTTGCTTGGCATCGGCCTGCTTGCCGGCTTGATTGCGGGCAGTTATCCGGCCTTTTACCTGTCATCCTTTAATCCGGTAAACGTGCTGAAAGGGATGAAGATCAAAAACTCCATAAATGTCGTCTTCATTCGCAAAGGGCTTGTTGTAACCCAGTTTGCCACTTCTGTCATGCTGATCGTAGCTACCATTGTTGTGTATGAACAGGTTCAGCATATCAAAGACAGGAATATTGGGTACAGCAAGAACAACCTGATCTATATGGATATCCAGGGGAATATGAAAGCGCACTTCAGCACGATCAAAAATAGCCTGGTGGCGACAGGCTATGTTGAAAATGCTGCAACCAGCCTGCACGATGCGCTGCATGTTTACAGCACCGGTGACGGATTTACCTGGCAAGGGAAAAACCCCAATGCCAAATTACCAATTCATTCCAATGTTGTCAGCGCAGAATATTTAAAAACGATGCAGATGAAACTGGTAAGCGGACGCGATTTTTATCCCGGAACTACAGACAGCAGCAGCGTTATCATCAATGAAAGTATGGCCAGAACAATGGGGAAGGAGGGAAAGGTGGGTAGTCTCATTAATGCCGGCAGACATGTGCTGACCGTCGTTGGTATTATTAAAGACTTTGTTTACAACGATATCTATGGCGGCAGTGCGCCGATTATCCTGTTAAACAACAATAGTGCGCCTACCGTTATGGCTGTTCGTTTTAAACCTAAAGTCGACTTATCACAGGCATTGGCAAAAACAGCCGAAGTGATGAATAAGGAAAATCCTGGTTTTTCATTTGAATACCGGTTTGCTGATGAAGATTTTGACAAACTGTTTTCCAATGAAACGCTTATCGGTAAACTTGCCGGCTTATTTGCGATGCTTGCCATATTTATTTCCTGCCTTGGCCTGTTCGGGCTGGCTGCCTACACGGCTGAACGCCGGGCAAAAGAGATCGGGATACGCAAAGTACTGGGCGCCTCTGTTGCAGGCTTAATGGCCTTATTGGCGAAAGAATTCCTGCAACTGGTTACGCTTTCCTGTATTATTGCATTTCCGGTTGCCTGGTTCTTTATGTATAATTGGTTACAGAGTTATGCCTATCGTACCGCTATAGAATGGTGGATGTTCGTCTTACCCGCCCTCAGCGCTTTACTGGTGGCTTTGATAACTGTAAGCTTTCAGGCAATCAATGCAGCTGTTGCCAATCCTATAAAAAGTCTGAGGAGCGAATAAATTGCCGGTCATCGTTATCTGCTGGTGCGAGGCCTCCGGTCAGGACGCCATCACGCAAAAGAACTTAGGTCCATTTGATTGAGATCTGAGATTTAGTTGACACGCTATGTGGTGCGCTCCAGGGTGAGATACGGAGCGCATTTTTCATTTTATCAGCTATTTTGAAGTTTTAGCGGATCCATGATGAACCAAACGAAGTAAATTAATCTTAATATGACTAAAACAATATATGTCGGAGATTATGATGAATGAGACCACACTATTTCGGCGCAAACGGAAAGGGAGAACAAACGCAAACCGGTGAGACGTTTAATAGGAACTACTTCCAATTTTTTCTTTCGGCTTTTTTTAATTACAAGCTAAATAACAGCCATGCATTGATGTTAAGCATTGACAGAAAAATTTTAGGCCTTTGACCTCTTATGGAATTCTTGAATAGATTTACCAGAGCTTATATACTGTTCTATACTTTGAATATATGCGCTGTTTTTATTTCAGCCGATCTTAGGTTATCAAATTTTAAAATAATTGTGTTTTTCACACTTTTAATTTTTTATTTATATATTGGTCTTGCAATCACTAAATTTTTTAGTTCAAGCCAATTATTTACGCAATAACCGATCCGGACGAAAATCCATCTATGGATTATTTGTTAGGACGCCTGCAGGAACGACCAGCTGACATAAGTTTTCTTGCCCAAAGCCAAACGGGAAACAAGTGTTTTTTAAATAAAAAAAATGGATAACAATAAACAGAAACGTGTTTTACAAATAAGAGGATTAGCGGCAGCGATGCCCTTGTTAGTCATATTGTTGGCCTTTACTAACATATCCGGTAACCACTTATCGTATAATTTATCGGCGATTGATACGCCGCTCACTGAATCACAAAAGCATTTGGCTAAAAATGGCTTGAAAGAGCTCGATGTGGCCCCTGGGCTGCGGGTTGAAACGATGGCGACAGAACCAATGTTAATCAACCCTACTAATATCGACGTGGATGAAAAAGGAAGGGTTTGGGTAACGGAGGCCTATAATTACCGGTTTGAGATTAACCAAAACAAACCCAGAGAGGCAGGCGACCGCATAGTAATTTTGGAAGATAAGGATGGAGACGGAAGCTTGGAAACCAGCACGGTGTTTTATCAGGGTCCCGAGGTTAATGCACCTTTAGGTGTGTGCGTATTAGGTAACCGGGTACTGATATCGCAAAGCCCCTACGTATGGGCTTTTTATGACGATAACAATGACGGTAAAGCCGACCGAAAAGAAATATTATTTCAAGGGATAAGTGGTATACAACATGATCACGGAATGCACAGTTTTGCATTCGGCCCCGATGGTAAACTATATTTCAATTTTGGGAACGCCGGTAAAACCCTCAGAGATAAAAATAATGAGGTTGTACTGGATCAGGATGGCGATGAGATTGGTCCTAAAAAATACAAAGAAGGAATGTTATTTCGCTGTGATCCGGACGGTACTCATGTGGAATGCCTGGGCCACAACTTTAGAAACGAATACGAATCAGCCGTCGATAGTTATGGAAATATATGGCAAAGTGATAATGATGATGACGGGAACAAAGGCGTCAGAATCAATTATGTTATGGAATACGGAAATTATGGATACACCGATGAAATGACCGGGGCCAGCTGGACAACCAAGCGGATTAACATAGAAGATTCTATTCCGCTTCGTCACTGGCACCAAAATGACCCTGGCGTCATTCCAAATCTGTTACAAACGGGATCCGGTTCTCCTTCCGGAATGGCATTTTATGAAGGGACGCTGTTGCCACGGCAATTTCAAAATTCAATGATCCATGCAGAACCAGGACATAATGTTGTCCGGTCCTATCCCGTTCAAAAGGCCGGCGCGGGATATACCGCCGGCATCCTTAACATGCTTGATGGAGAGCGGGATCAATGGTTTCGCCCGGTGGATGTCTGCACAGCACCGGATGGTTCTTTAATTGTAGCCGACTGGTATGATCCCGGCGTTGGAGGACACCGGGTTGGGGATCTTCAGCGTGGCCGTATATACCGGGTTGTTCCGGAAGGTATGAAAGCCACTTATAAAATACCTGAACAGGACTTTACTACTCCTAAAGGCGCAATCATTGCCTTGCAAAATCCAAATCTTGCCGTTCGAAGGCATGCCTTCATCGCATTAAGCAGCATGGGAGACGCCGGAATCGCAGAGCTGGAAAAACTTTGGACAACATCGACCAGTTCCCGTATGCGTGCAAGAGCCCTATGGGTGCTTTCCAAATCAGCAAAGGCCACAAAATATCTTTCCGAAGCCATCGGGGATTCTGATCCTGATTTGAGAATAACCGGGCTAAGAGCAGCAAGAGAAGTAAATACCGATGTGCTTAAACTTGCAAAAGCCCTGGTAAATGATCCGGACGCGCAGGTAAGGCGCGATTGTGCGATTGCGTTACGGCACCGGAAAGAACCGGAGGCTGAGACGATATGGGCGGCACTCGCCGCGAAACATGATGGCAAGGACAAATGGTATTTAGAGGCACTGGGTATTGGGGCCGACAAGCAATGGGACCAATTCTTTGCAGCCTATCTGAAAGTAGTACCAGATCCTTTATTAACAGCCGGGGGCAGGGACATCATATGGCGCGCACGTACAAATACCGCGCTTCCATATCTGGTAAAACTGGCTTCAGATGCAAATGTTCCATTAAAATCCCGTTTGAGATACCTCAGAGCTTTTGACTTTTATACGGAAGCTGATAGATCCAAAGCTTTGGTCAAACTATTAGAAGAAAATAACGGTAAAGATTTAAAATTGAGTGCCATCGTATTGAAGTCATTAAATCCTCAGGATATATCGGGCTCACCTGTATCCCAGGAACAGTTGAAACAGGTTTTAGATTCATACACCGGAACACAGGATTTTGTTGATATGGTAAAACAATATAATATTACCACAGAGGCTGATAAATTGATGGATCTGGTAAAATCCAATGGTATTCAGAGTAACGGAGGATATCAGAGCGGAGGAATCGGGGCCGATGCAGCCAGGGTATTACTTAAAGCTAATGAAGATCTTCGGTTCCTAAATGTTATTAAAGGTAAAGATCAGCAAAAGGCATCCAATGTTTTAGCAGTGCTTGGCGTAATAGGCAACGATGAGTCAACAGCTATCCTGTCAAAGGTGGTTTTATCAAACCAGTACAGCATGCCCACACGTCAAAAAGCGGCACAAATGCTGGGTAAAAGCCAAAATGGGGAAGACCGCGTTCTGGAAATGCTCCAGGGAAAAAAATTGCCTCAGAGTTTAATTACGCCGGCTGTTGCTGGCTTGAGCGGAACACTCAGAAAAAGCACATTGGATAAAGCAAAGGCCTTTTTACCCAATACTAATGTTGCCAAAATTGCTAAAACCAAGATGCCTTCTGCTAATCTTAATGCCATACTTGCTTTAAAAGGAAATGCCCTGAAAGGTAAGGCCGTTTTCCTCAGAACTTGTTCCGTATGTCATAGAGTTAATAAAGATGGTTTTGAATTTGGGCCTAATTTATCAGAAATAGGTGCGAAATTACCAAAGGAAGGATTATTTGATGCTATTATTAACCCCTCTGCGGGTATTAATTTCGGATATGAGACCTCACAACTAACTATGAAAGACGGATCAACCCTGGTGGGGATCATTTCAAGCCGGACAGAGACAGATATCGAATTGAAATACCCTGGAGGTTCTGTTCAGAAAATTAAAACCAATGATGTTAAGCAAATAAAAAAAGTGTCGACATCTATGATGCCTGCAGGATTAGCTCAAACGATGTCAAAACAAGAATTTGCTGATTTACTTACGTTCCTTGCCTCTTTGAAAAAGAAAGGATAATACAAAACTGTACGGTATTGAAATGTTTTAATATTGAAAATCGTTCTTCGCCATATAGAAGAAGTTCTTGTCTAAACGTCGAATGTATATATATACTGTTTTTATTTCAGGGCATATAGTTTCTTGATAATAACAGGTGTGAGAGCAAGGTTTAGAAAGCTTGTGTAAATGCCGGGAAAGTAACCGCCTGTCTTTATACAGAATATAAGGTGCCCTATAGCATTGCCAAACATGCCATACACGATAAAGAACATAGCGAAGAACTGTAATATCTTCCAATTCTTTAAAAAGCCAATAGCACCCATTAATGGCATTACAAGCATGAACATACGGGAGTATGACAACCTATCAGAGACTAATTGACAAGGCATGATGAAACACGTTATTAGGATCCCATTTTTGTTTCACCTGCTGCAATCGGGGGTAATTATCTCGGTAATATAGGATTTGACATGGGATACCCGAACGATTCCATTGCGGGTCAGTCAGGTCTGTATCAGGATGATTGATCATGCAGCCACCGGTCTGCTCGTTGGGCACAGGAACGCCACCCGAGGCGGCAAACAGGTCTTGATAGAAATTGCGTACCCAGCTAAGGCTTGCGGCTTCACCTTCCGGTTCTCCCCAGCCTGTATTGCATGCGATATCAAGGATACAATCTCGTTGAACGGAGGCTGTTGCTTCCGGCATTATGGCATTTACCCGGCCGCCGTAAGTGGCCATACCTAATCCACCGCCTACCGGCTCATTGTTTGTCAGATATTTATATGCCGTCGTAATCTGATCATCTGTAAAAGGACGGCGAAGAAAAGCGTCTTTAATCTTAGCTTTTACTTTGTCATACCCTGGCTGAAAAAGTTCTGGAAAAGGGTTAAGCGCAAATTGTAGCCATGCAGTCTCTTCCACTTGTCGCGTATAAGACAAGCCTAAAGGGCCGGCAATTGATGCGAGATGTTCGTCTATGAGTTGTATTGCCGTTGGACCCGCGGTGGAAACGCCTTTCATTTCCAGTTTACCCATGTTGCGATGATTCAGAAAAAGCAAACTGAATAGCTGCTTATAAGGCGATTCCGGGCTGCTATTCTTTTGCGCCCATGCACCGAAGTTTTGAACTAATTGCGAAAACAGTTTTTCGTCAAAATTATTCCAGTCCCATGAAACCCTAAAGGTCGTAATGGTTTTGGGTGCCTTCGGAAGAGCAGTAGCAGGATTAGCACCGTCGGTTCCCGCAGATCGGAACCAGTATCGGGTAACGATGCCAAAATTTCCGCCTCCGCCGCCGGTATGCGCCCACCAAAGCTCCCGGTTTGGATCATTTTCTTCCCGTGTAGCAATAACGCTGTGTGCCTTGCCGGATGAATCTACGGCAACTAACTCTATAGCGTGGAGATGATCTGCAGCCAATCCATATTCTCTGCAAAGAAAGCCAAAAGCCCCACCCAGTACATGGCCGCCGATTCCTATGTTGGGATGCTGTCCAGACGGCAGAACCACTCCCCAGCCTAAAAAGAGCCTGCGGTACGTTTCACCGACAGTGGCGCCAGCCTCTACTTCAAAAGCTGATCTTTTAGCATCATAGGAGATACTTTTCATCAGAGACATATCAATTAGTACTTGTACGGACGGGTCTGACACAAATCCTTCAAGGCAATACCCACCGCTCCGGACAACTATTCTCTTTTGAGTATTGACGGCTTCCTGCACAGCAGCTACGACATCTGAGGTTGATTCCGGAAGGCAGAAATATTCAGGTTTCCCGGTAAAGCGTTTGTTGAAACGTTTTTCATTAAGATCAGCAAAACGAATGTCGTTTGAGGTTATCTTTTCCATATGTCTTTTTGCAATGCTTTATTGTTTTGTAAAGTTATATGTGTTCCAGATAGGTTTCAAGTGGGAATCATGACATTTAAAGGGTAAAATGCGACAATTTACGATACAATGGACCATTGATGACTTACCCTCAGCCGCATTTTGTAGTCTGGAATTAGGTTGAATCGGAATAACCGAACTTTCATTTACCGGAGTTTTTTGGAAAAGCCGGGTTTTTAGCAGGGGAATAAGTATAAGCAAAGCAAAAGTTAATTCCTGAGAAATTAGAGTTGCGTTAAAATACAGCTCGGGTTATAACATAAACAGGACCAAAAATGATATTGTTGTTTAGTTTTGGGAAATCCGGGAAAAAGCTATAAGATTGACCTCGTGTAAAGTGAGTTAAATAATAAATAATAAATAATAAATAATAAATAATAAATAATAAATAATAAATAAGCATTTTATGATACGTAATTTAATTGTATTTACGATTATTTTAATTTCACTCGACGCCAGGGCTCAGCAAGCGCGCAGACCGGTAGATTATGTTTGTCCCCTTGCCGGTACACAAACCAGCCGTTGGTTTTTCTTTAATACCGCGACCAGACCTTTTGGTATGGTAAATCTCAGCCCGGATACACGTTTAGGTGGTGACTGGAATAACGGATATCTTTATGGAGATACAACAATTAAATGCTTTAGTCATATTCATTGCTGGCAATTGTACGGACTGGCAGTAATGCCGTTTACCGGAACGCCCAAAGGCCATTTAGGAACAGACGCATATCAGTCGGTATTCTCTCATGATCAGGAAACGGTTCAGGCAGGGTATTATAGCGTAGACTTAAAAACATATCATGTGAAAGCCGAGCTGACTTCTACAACCCGGGTGGGAATGCATCGCTATACTTTTAGCAAAGATTCGGTACCTGGGATATATTTTGATTTGTGCGCTACGCTAATGGATAAAATACAATCGGCAAATCTGCGAAAAGTTTCAGAAGCGGAACTGGAAGGCTCTGTGACCATGGCGCCTACGTACCGTCGCCCAAAACCGTTTACAGTATATTTTACAGCCCAATTCTCCCAACCGATAAAATTTTTAGGTAAATGGAGGAAAGGGGAGGTTCTAAATGGAAACGCCGATACCATTTCCGGCAAAGATATAGGAGCTTGGGTGACGTTCGATAAAACCGCCCGGCCAATTTTGATGAAAGTGGCACTTTCTTACACCAGTATTCCGGCATCCCGTACTAACATGGTTGCTGAATTACCTCACTGGGATTTTGACCGTGTGGTACGCGAATCGCAAAATGACTGGAATGCCTGGTTGAGTCGGATCGAAGTGAGCAATGAAAATCAGGATTTGAAGAAACGTTTTTACACAGATTTGTGGCATGCGTTGCAGGGACGCCGTATCATCAGTGATGTGGATGGTGCTTATCCCGATAACACCGGGGCATCAACCCGGACAAGATATACTTTGAAAGATAACCATGGCAGGCCTTTTCCGCATTACAATTTCGATGCATTTTGGGGAGCCCACTGGAACCTGTCCCTGCTGTGGGGATTGGCCTATCCAGAAGTGGTGGACGGCTTTTGCAACACCATGCTTGATCTTTACCGCAACGGAGGCCTCATACCGCGTGGACCTTCCGGAGGGAATTATACTTTTGTGATGATCGGAGATGTAGCTTCCCCTTTTATGGGGTCGGCTTACCAGTTCGGGATCCGGAACTGGGATGCAGAACTGGCCTATCAGGGACTTCGTAAAAATGCTTTTCCGGGTGGTATTCGCTCGCACGCGGGCTATGAGCACGACATGAAAAATCCAAAGGGCGGCGGGATAGATTATTATATTAAAAGAGGCTATATACCGGAAGGTATCGAGGGAGAGGGAATGCACAAGGATGGTGCCGCGATGACGCTGGAATACGCCTATCAGGACTGGTGCCTGTCTGAGTTTGCGAAAGCATTAGGCAAGAAAACAGATGCAGAATTATTTGCTAAACGTGGTCAAAACTATAAAAACATATGGAATCCGGCTACTGGATATATGCATCCGAGGAATCTTGACGGAACGTGGATAAAAGATTTCGTGCCGGTGTCGCAAAATAAGGAATTTAATACCCTTGGATTTTGCGAATCAAACAGCCTGAATTATTCACACTATGTTCCTCAGGATCCCCAAGGCCTGATTAAACTTTTCGGGGGAGAAAAGAAATATGTGGCCAGGCTGGATTCCCAAATGATCAAAGGGGAGGGGCAACGGTTTATGGTGCCTCATGGCCAGCACGGAACGGCTTATGGCGATTTTGAAAATGAACCTGCGCTGGGTATTCCTTATATGTTCAACTTTGCCGGACGTCCTGATTTAACTCAGAAATGGGTACGTACCATTAAATCTGCTTTATTTACGAATATCACTCCCGAGGATGGTTATCATGGCGACGAAGACCAGGGTATGATGGGAGCTTACAGTGTACTGATGGCGATTGGCTTGTTCGATTTTCAGGGTGGAGCTGCCTTAAAACCAACCTGGCAGATAACAGCTCCCGTGTTTGATACGGTGAAGATTCATTTGAACAAAGATTATTACAAAGGGGGATCTTTTATGATCGTGTCATCCAGGAAAGATAAAAATGATTGCTATATCAAACGGGCTACATTAAATGGTGACCGAATGAAAACATTTTGGTTTTATCATAGCCAGTTGATCAATGGCGGTGAACTGAAATTAGAATTAAGCGATCTGCCGGCAAAGAACCCATTGTAATACTTAACAACATGAGAAAAAACTATGAATCACCTGTAAACTACATGGGTAAGCGGTTTATTGGTGATCCATGGAAGATTCGATGGCATCGGGTTAATATTGTCTGGAAATTACCTGCCACGTTGCTGACAATATTAGGTATTAATTAATTGTTTTTTGCCCACTCTTTCAATTGGTCAATCGCTTTTGCCAATGCCCCGGCCGAGCCTTTAAAAGCTGCGGAACCGTTGGGTTTGCCATCAACGCCATACCATTCATAAAAACCATTGTCTTTAATTGTTCTGGCGACCATGGGGTGTAATTCAGTATAAGCTTCTTTAATAAAGCCATGACTTATAAGCTGCTGAATCATTCTGGCGCCGAACCAGGTCCAGTCTCCGCCGTTTTGATATACAAAAGGTTTTGATGCTGTCGAGTTTTTATAAATACCTTCGGGATACACAGGGTAAAGTGTTAAACCAATAGACGGCGCGCCGGATAGTTTGACATTCCTTAGCATGTCCTGATTAACAAGCCGGATTTCATGTTTTGATAAGATCCCAGCCTCAATAGCTATTGCCGTTCCACCGTGGAAGTAGATTTTGTTTTCATCGAAACTTATCGGGAAAGGTGATTTACCAATGTATAAATGCGGAATGAATTTATGATTTTTTGCATCCCAAAGGAATTTTCTGATAGCGGTTATAGTAATGGCTTTTAGCTGTTGCCACTTTTGCCGTTCCGGCCCGGTTTTATAAAAGCCGGCCATGTCATCAAGCGCTATAACAAACATAGCGTTATCATATATGTCCATAGCCCAATGGGTGTTTTCATCAACATCAACTACTGCGCCACCTTCAACCTGTACGTCGCCCCAATCCTGTGTCGTAGCTCCGGTTAAAAGATGATATTTTTTTGAATAGCGGTTTTTTAATAAATAACTAATGGATACCTCCAGATGTTGTAATGCGGTTTTCCCTGCTATCTTTTCCTGCAAAATGGATTTATCACCGGTTATGCGGATATATTTGGCCATAGCCTGTATTAACGACGTTTCCTGGTCTGTTTCTACGGTATTCTTAAAACCGACATGGGAGTTTTCATTTGAAGAGACATAAATATTTGGATCATTCCAGGTTACATGACCTTTTAATACATACCCGTCTACAATTTCACCGTTGGCTTGTTGAAGCTTGAGAAAAGTAAGAAGATTTGCCCTGATGCTGTCACGCCTGTAAACTTTACACGAGGTTTCAATGAAAGTATTAAAATCGCGTATCCAAACCTGTGGATAGCCGTCACCCGCATTAAAGCCTTTGCTTAAAATATCTGTAGCTTTTTTGTATACAGTATCCAGCTTTTTGTCTGCGATAATTTGTACAGCCAATTTGTGTCTTTGTTGAGCCAATCCTTGAATAGTAATGCCAATTATTATGACGGTAGTTACAAGGATTTTTTTAGTATTTGTTTTCAATGTTTATAAAGGAATGTTGTAAAGTCGTTTTCTGAATAGAACCGGTTTTTATTTGGCTGAATAGGAATTTGCAATTATAAATAAATATAGTATTTGTTTGTACATAAATGTAGCGTGTTTACCTATAAAGTTGCCCGAAAAGGTGTTTTATCGTAATAATTTCCATTATACAATAAATATATGTTTGTACATAATTAAAGTCACAAACAATTTCCTTAACCTAAAACATAGGCAATCGCAGGTATCGGTTTAAGCGTCTCGAGCAGCAAGTGGCAGGCATAGCTGACCCACGCCTCATTCAAGAAATCGATACAGGTTTTTTGAATGGATTTTTTGAAACAGTTGCAAAGGTACGCTCAGGCAAGCGATGGCTGCAACCCTCTCCAGGCTAATAGGTTCCTTGAAATTATCGACCGTGAACTGGAAAACCCGGCCGATCCGCTCCCGGCTCTTGGATTGTGCATCTGCACCTGACTGGTAGATGAAAATTTATAGGCCTTTTGCACAGCCATTAACTGCAAACATTACCTGAGCGGTAGTATCCTTTCAAACCCCTCGGTGGTCAATAGTTGCAGAATCTCCAGTGAGGCGAGACAGTTTTAAGAAAAAACATATATATTAGACTTATTGCAATCTTGTACTATTGATTTAATGCGTCCTTATAAAGCCCCAAGCTATTCAGATGAAATATTGGTCGACCTGGTTAAGTCCCGGGATGACAGAGTTGCTTTTGCAGAAATCTATCATCGTTATTGGCAGATTCTAATAGACCTGGCTTATCAAAGGTTAAAATCAAAAGAAGCTTCAGAGGAAATTGTACAGGAAGTTTTCGTAAGTTTCTTTTTAAGACGGCATGAAGTTGAGTTAAGAGGCAATCTTGCATCCTGGCTAAAAACCGCCCTCAAATATAAAGTATATAATATCTATCGTTCTCAGCAGGTTCATTTAAATCACCTGGATATGATCATGCGCGAAACACACATCGGTCCCATGATGCCAGACGAGGTGCTGGATGTTAAGGAAATAAGGGAACGCATGCGGCTTGCAGCAGGCAGACTGCCCGAGAGATGCCGGGAGGTATTTTTACTAAGCCGGTTTGAACACTTGTCCCAACAGGATATTGCAACCCGGTTAAACATATCAGTTAGCACGGTAAAAAAACATATCACTAAAGCAATGCGCGTCATGAAATCTGAATTTCATGAAAATCATTTTGATATGCTGATCCTCATCCTTTTTTTTAGGCATTTTTAATAAAACGTTTTATTAAATTATTGAACTCATTATCTGTGAGTTATGTTTATTTGATAAAAAAGGAATTGCGCAGAGTAGCACCTTTTACCCCTTCAAGTTAATACCTATTAAATAGCCTTTGATGGATAACGATAATACCAGAATACTTCACCTGCTTGAAAAGTTTAATAATGGAACAGCTTCTCCAAACGAATTGCGGGAACTGGACAGTTGGTATGATACATTTGATCAGAACAAAAAGCTAACAGATACCCTGTATCCCCAGGAAATCAAAAATATGGAGCACCGGCTGCTATCAACTATTGATCGACAGATTGACAAAAGGTTGGGAAGGCAAAGCGGACCGCTGACTGTTCAAACACGAGGGAGATGGTTAGCTGTTATCGCGATATTAGCCGTTTTCCTTACCATTGGTTACCTAACCGTACGAACTTTTGGCATGTTTAACGGAGAGCAAATGGCCAAAAATGATGTTAAGCCAGGTGGCAGCAAAGCGATATTGATTTTAGGAAATGGGAAAAGAATAGATTTGAGCAGTTCAAAGTCAGGAGTGATTTCTAATGAATCAGGGGTAACGATTGCCAAAACAACCGGTACCAGATTAACCTATTTGTCTGATGACCAGGCATCTGATCAGAAAGATCATGGCGAGGGCACAACGAACACTATTATTACACCAAATGGCGGACAGTACGAAGTACAACTTCCAGATGGAACCCATGTATGGCTGAACGCAGCTTCTTCTTTAACGTATCCGGTGCATTTCGTGGGCGGTCAAAGAACAGTCTGGTTAACGGGTGAGGGATATTTTGAAGTAGCCAAAGATAAAACAAGACCTTTTGATGTATCTACCGGCACCCAGCACGTGCGGGTTCTGGGCACTCATTTCAATATCAACGCGTATCCTGGCGAAGATTCACAGAAAACCACGTTGCTGGAAGGTTCTGTACAAGTCCTTTCAAAAGCAAATGCCATCATGCTCAAACCCGGTGAACAAGCCGTTAATAATGGCATCGACTTGAACATCCTTCATTTAAATGCGGAGGACGCCATCATGTGGAAAAATGGGTTATTCCATTTTGATCACACCGAGTTACATGCCTTAATGCGTGAACTTGCCAGGTGGTATGATGTGGAGGTTGTATATGAGGGCCAATCACGAAGCCGCTTATTTTCGGGAACCATAGATAAAACTTACTCTTTATCGGAAGTGCTCAAAGTGCTGGAATTGGGTAAAGTCAATTACCGTATTGAACTGTCTTTGCCAGGGCCTTCCAAACACAAGCGCCTGGTGATCATTCCGTAAGGCATACACGCTACCAATCATGAACAGAAAGGTTTAACTAAAATCAAAGCAGATGACAAAATAATTTACCAGAGCAACACAAACAACAGGTTGATAAAAAAAAGAAACCGGGGAGCGCTTGGAACCCTTCCCCGGATTTGTCTGGGTCAATCCTTAACCACCTGGTTGGAAACCAGCAGGGTTAAAAAGATTAATAAACTGTTTAATGTTTCACATTCACCCAAACGTACAAAAGTATGAATTTAAACTTATGTACAGAACTGGCCAAAAAGCGGCACGGTTCTGTACTGAAATTATTGATGGTAATGAAATTGACTGTCTTAATAATGACCATCGCATGTGTACAGGTTTCCGCCAAAAGTTACGCGCAGCTTGTATCTGTCAATGAGCGTAATACGCCTTTAACAGAGATTTTCAATAAGATCCAGCAGGAAACCGGTTACCGTTTCTTCTGGGAAGAGAACGAAATTTCCGATGTCAGGTTATCGGTCAATGTTAAAAATGTTAGTTTGGAAACCGCGCTGGAACAACTCTTCAAAGGACTGCCTTTTACTTATTCAATCACCAAGAAATCCATCGTTGTTCAAAAAAAGGAGCCGACGTTTTTGGAACGCCTGGTATCCGCATTGACAGCGGTTGACCTGAAAGGCAAGGTAGTTGATGATAAGGGGCTTCCTTTGCCGGGTGCTACCGTTAGCTTAAAGAACGGTAGTTTTCAAAGGGGGATAGTGAGCGATAGTAACGGCGAATTTTCCCTAACTCATGTACCTGAGGGCGAGTATACGATCGAGGTCTCTATGGTAGGTTTCGCTAAATATGTAAAACCGGTTACGGTTAACGCGGATACCAAAAATATCGCAATTACGCTGATACCAGCTGCGGCTAATCTGAGTGAAGTGGTAGTGATTGGCTATGGAACCCAGCAGAAAGCAAGCCTGACCAGCTCCGTGGAAACGGTTTCCAGCGAGAAGATTGAGAACAGGGCTGTTCCATCCGTGTTGAATATATTACAGGGTGAAGCTGCAGGCCTGAACATTCAACAAACCGACGGCAATCCCGGTTATGGATCAACTTCTGTTGATATCCGGGGTAATAGTACACTTTCCAATAATCCTGTTCTTTACATTGTTGACGGAATGGCAGTTACTGGCATTGACTATTTAAACCCTAATGACATCGCTTCAGTCAGCATTTTGAAGGATGCCTCCGCAACAGCCATCTATGGAGCCAGGGCATCCGGTGGTGTATTACTGATCACCACAAAAAAAGGGAAGCAAAATAGCAAACCCGATCTGCAATATAGCACGATGGTTGGTTCACAGCGACCTGCCAGGTTGCCTAAGTTTGTTGACGCCCCGCAGTTTGTAGATTTGTACAATCAGGCGCAGTTGAATGATAATCCGGGAGCGCAGGTTAAGTTTACGCCAGATCTGGTTCAGAAATATAAATCAGGAGCATTGCCGAGTACTAACTGGATTCCGTACATACTGGATAACCAGGCTCTACAAAATCAGCAGAACCTGAGCATCTCCGGTGGAACCAATAATGTGGATTATTTTGTTTCCGGTGGTTATCTTAACCAGGGCGGCCTGATCAAAAATGTCGACTATAAGCGGTACAGTACCCGGGCGAACGTAAACGTACAGGTATCCAAAAGGTTAAAACTGGGCATCAATTCGGTACTGACCAAAGAAGACAAAGAACAACCGGCCTATGGTATAGGAAGCGCACTTCAATGGTCTTATATCGTTCCGGTGACCGAATATCCATATACAAAAGGAGGGCATGACCGCAGCTATCGGGGCGGGGATCAACCGAATGATATCATGACCAAAGCAGGTGTGCAGAATGAAAATCTCAATATCATCAATGCCAATTTCCTGGCTGAGTTTAAGATACTGGATAACCTGGTTCTGAACGGTACCTATGGTTATAATTATACTAATAGTTTCACCTCAGCATTCAATAATAAATATCCGCTGTATAATGATGACGAGCAGATCGTAGTTTATAATAATAATCCCAATAGTGTCTATAAAGCGAATTATGCTCAGAAACATCCTACTACATTATTGACATTAAACTATACCAAGTCAATTGGCAGGCATCATCTGAAGGCATTATTGGGTTACTCACAGGAAGAGGATAGGTATGACTTCAACAGTATTACCCGTTATGGTTTCTTAAATAATTCATTGGATCAGGTAGATGCCGGTTCTTCTGACCCGACATTGACCAATGTTTCCGGGAACGCTACCTCTTACGCTATCCGGTCATGGTTCGGACGGTTCAATTATGACTTTGACGGAAAATATCTGCTGGAGGCCAATGCACGCTATGATGGTACCTCTGTTTTTCAAAATAAAAAATATGGTTTCTTCCCATCCATATCTGCCGGCTGGATTGCTTCAGAGGAAAGTTTTTTTAAACCGTTGACAAATGTGGTCAGCTTCTTGAAGATAAGGGGTTCCTATGGTCAGGTTGGTAACCAGAATGCCAGTGGTTTATACCCCTGGGCCAATACTATTGCACAGGACAAGTATATCTTAAACAAAGCCAGTGTAACTACTACCTATTACAATAATTCGCCCAATCCGGATTTAACATGGGAAGTAAAAACAACCGCCAACTTGGGTATTGATTTTACGATTTTCCAGCACCTGGATGTCAATGTCGATTTTTTCAGGGACAGAACAACGGGAATACTGAGATCGCCAAGTGTACCTAAAACCTATGGTATTGACGCGCCTCAACAAAATGTAGGCAAAATGCAGAACCAGGGCTTTGAGCTCAATATAGCCTACAAAAATCATATCGGTGATTTTAACTATCGCGCATCGCTGAATCTCTCAGACAACAGGAACAAGATCCTGGATCTGGGCGGAACGGGACCAAGCTATGGAGATAACCCGCTTATTGTGGGTCAATCCCGCTGGGTATGGTACGGGTTGCAGGCTGAAGGATTGTTTCAATCGAAGGATGAGATCGCCAGTCATGCCACGCAGGATCCCAGGGATCAACCAGGAGATATAAAATTCAAGGATGTTAACGGTGATGGCAAGATCACGCCCGACGACCGGGTGGTTTTAGGTCAGGCAACCCCACATTATCGTTACGGCATCTCGCTTAGCGGATCCTATAAGGGTTTTGATGTATCAATATTACTTCAGGGTGTCATGAGCAATCTTGCCCGTGTTAGTGGCGGAGCCCAGGTGCCTTTCTTCTACAATGGTGATGGAAATATCTTGCAATCGCAACTCGATTATTGGTCGCCATCTAATCCCAATGCACGGTATCCTATACTGAGGACTGATCAATCCATCAACAACGGACAGTTTTCCAGTTGGTGGTTATTTAAGGCTGCTTACATGAGGTTCAAAAATGCCCAGTTTGGTTATACGTTTACCAACAGGCTGACCAAGAAATTGGGTGTTGCATCGGTACGGGTTTTCGCCGCAGGGGATAATCTTTTGCTGGTCACAAGCAAGAATTTTCCGAAAAGCCTCGATCCCGAAATCTCCAACTATGGAGACGGATCCAATTATCCGCAGGTACGGAACCTGAGCCTCGGTTTAAACGTTGGCTTTTAGTCAGGAGATTTTCAATGATTGATCTTAACAAAATATGATGATGAGCAATAACATAAAGAAATTAACGATAGTATGGAGCGCGCTGATATCCTGTTTTTTAGGGATAGGTTGCAAAAAAGACCTGCTGAATCAGAACCCGCTTAACCAGATCACAGATGCCACCTATTGGCAGTCGTCTGATGACGCCGTGATGTTCGCTACAAGAATGTATACCTACATGCCCCAGGACAATTTTGTGTATTATGAAGGCATGAGTGATAATGGGATCACTAATGATCCAACAACCCGTCGCTTCGGCAACAGTACACAGGATCCAACAATCAGTTCCAAGGAGTGGAGCTATGAGCCCATGAGGCAGGCCTACAGTTTTTTCGCCAATGTGGATAAGGTGCCTGGTATGGACGCAACGCTGAAAGCCAGGCTTACCGCTGAAGTTAAGTTTGTGCTGGCTTACCGGTACTTTATCATGGTCACCTTGTACGGCGACATTCCTTTTGTCAACAGCCTGATCACCGACCCTAACGCCGCTGATCTGCCAAAGACTTCCAAGGCAGATATTACTAAAAGTGTGATCCAATGGCTGGACGAGGCTGCAGCTAACCTACCGGTGTCCTATACGGGAGCTGATCAGGGACGGGCGACCAAAGGAGCTGCGCTGGCGCTAAAGGCCAGGGTGTATCTTTATAGTGGTCAGTTTGTTGAAGCCGCCGCGGCTGCAAAAGCAGTGATGGATATGAACATTTACAAATTATACCCGGATTATTATGCTTTTTTTCAAAAAGATGGGGACTATTCATCAGAAGACATCTGGTCGTTTGGGTACACGCTGTCTGTTCGTCAAAATAGTTTGAGGGATATTCTTGGCTCTCAGGCGCTGATGAACGGCCGGAACATTTTGGACCCGACAGCCGAGCTGGTAACGGATTACGAGAGTAAAAATGGCTACTACCCGTATACCAAAGATCCGGCTTATGTAGCCACCGATCCATTTAATAACCGCGATCCGCGATTAAGAGCGAGCATCTTATGCCCCGGTGATATTTTTCCTTATCCGCAATTTCCGAATATCAACCAATATGATCCTTTCAATAATGCCGGGGATAGAATTGGGGGGGACCTGGGATCGCGTTCCGGGTTTTCCTGGGCAAAAAATGTAGACCATTATGACTACGTTCGTTCCGGTACAAACAACTGGAAAGCATTCCGTTATGGTGAGGTGCTGTTGAATTATGCGGAAGCGCAAAATGAAACAGGCGGACCTTCTGCAGATGTAATAGCAGCTGTTGATCGGATACGGACAAGGGCAAAAATGCCAACAGTAGCGCAGACATTTGCTATCAATGAGCAAACAGTAAGCCAATCAACCATGAGAACATTTATCCGGCATGAGCGGCGGATAGAACTGGCCGGGGAAGGTTTGCGTTATTTTGACCTGATAAGATGGAAAATAGGCGAACAAGTGATGCAGGGGCCGATATATACGGTTGATGCGTCTGCCGGAATTGCCGCCATCAGTACAGCAAACGGTCATATCAATAAATATCCTAAAACGGTGATTGAAACCCGATATTTTAATAACCCGAAGTTTTATGTGTGGCCAATCCCTCAATCAGCTATCGACGCTTCCAAGGGGATTTTAACACAGAATCCATTATGGAAATAAAATCAGCAAGCGGTCAGTAACATTTAATACTGGCCGCTTATGATAAGCACTCAAGAGAGAACCCTGACGGAATTTTAACCGGGGGACAATATTTATTATCGCATATGAAAACCAAATTCTTTTTTATAACATTAATCAGCTGTCTTTACCTTTCTTTGGATATAAAGGCCCAGATAAAGGATAGTGAAAAGCCTGAGCTTTCAAAATTACAACGGATGTTTGTAGAGCTCCGTTTCGGTATGTTTATTCACTTCAATATTCCTACCTATGAGGATGCCGATTGGCCGGATCCGGAAACACCAGCCTCGGATTTTAACCCCGCCAAACTGGATGCGGATCAGTGGGCCAAGGCAGCAAAGTCGGCCAATATGTCTTATGGCTGTATAACAACCAAGCACCATAGCGGTTTTTGCATCTGGGATACCAAAACAACCAATTACAATGTGATGCATAGCCCTTATAAAAAAGACGTGGTGAGGCAGTTTGTAAACGCGTTCAGAAGGAACGGGCTTAAGGTGATGCTTTATTATTCTATCCTGGATACCCATCATAAATTACGTCCAAACGAGATTTTGCCCAGCCACATTGAGATGGTAAAAAAACAGCTTACTGAATTGCTAACCAACTATGGTCCTGTGGAAGCGTTAATAATTGATGGCTGGGATGCCCCCTGGTCCAGGATTTCTTATGATGATGTGCCTTTTGAGCAGATCTATAAACTGGTTAAGTCGCTGCAACCCAACTGTATCCTGATGGATTTGAATGGCGCTAAGTACCCGTCGGATGGTTTGTATTATACCGATATCAAAACCTATGAAATGGGGGCGGGGCAGCGTCTTTCCAAAGAAACCAATACGATGCCCGCGCTGGCCTGTTTGCCGTTGCAGAGTTCCTGGTTCTGGAAAACAGATTTTCCCAGCACGGCAGTCAAAGATCCGGCTACACTGGTTAATGAAACTCTGGTACCGCTGAACAAGGCTAATTGTAATTTTATTCTGAATGTGGCACCAAACCGGGATGGCCTTTTTGATGAGAACGCTATAGCTGCCCTAAAGGAGATAGGCAGGCTTTACCATAATCAGGCAGAACCGGCGACCTTCAGAGAAACCGGTGCGCCGATTATTTCAACTAACCTGGCCAAAAAGCAGCCCGCCAACTCCAGTTGGAGCGATGACATGAACATTATGGATTTTGCTAACGATGATAATTTTCACAGCTCGTGGCAATCCAATCCAAAAGTTAAACAACCATGGTATGAAATAGATTTCCGGACTTCACAAACTTTTAACACCATTGTGGTTTTTGAGAGTAAGGCCAATATTAAAAGATACAGGCTGGAATACTATGATAACAAAACCTGGAAAACACTATTTGAAGGCGAAAATCTGAGCAGAGTGAAGTTACACCGTTTCCCAAAAGTGCATGGTGATAAAGTGCGCATTGCTATACAAACCTTTGATAATCCACCGTCGATCGCTGAGTTTGAAGTTTATAACGAACTCCGATGAGTTGTAAAATCGAACAGTTTTCTGCAGGGTTGAATTGAACGGAAAACTGAACAATTAAAAGACCTCTTTACGATGGCGTAAAGAGGTCTTTTAATTGTTACAGTAAAGTTGAGTACTCCCTAACTTTAATTGCCGTTGAATAAATTTGTTCATATCTAGCTGGTGCAGGCGTGGCGTGGCTATCAGAGGAAACATACACCACATGCTTGAGCCTACAATAAATCTTTTATTTAATCATGAAAACAGCTAAGATACTTCTTCTTCAATTATCCCCTTTTCAACTTTAAGAAGAATCCCCTTCTGTTTAATATTAAGTTTTTGTTTACTATCAAATCGCGAGTAATGAAGTAAAACGGTATCGCCTACTTCAACCGGATAGGTAATATTGGCATAGGTCAAGTCAAATCTCGATGGCCCCAAATAAATGATCAGGCCATCGCCAGGCGGCTCCTTTTGAGTGATTTTACCGGTTAATATGGTTTTAGGGTTATTTAATGATAGTTCATTTTCTTTAATGCTGTAAATAGCATATATATTATACAAAAGCATAAGGATCAGGAAGAAGAGAAAATACCATAACCCTAAAAAAAAGCTTAGAACTAAAAGCGGTAACAGTAAAACATTCCCCTTGTACTGATTCTTTATCTCCTTTTTAATAACTTGTTTGTCTTCTTCTGTTAAAGGCATTAGAACCGTGGTATAAAAATCATTTACCTTTTCGTAAAGCTGCTCGGGCATAATGTAATCTGCAATTTGTATTAAAGTCAATTGTGTTTTGATGATTTCGTCCCCTCAGGATAGCCTGAAAGTGCGAATGAGCAGTATGTAAATCAAGACCTTCTGAAAGGAACACTGAGTGAAGATCATATTTCAATTCCCTACTGTCACTTTACTATACTTATTTCTGTATTCAATTGGCGTAATTCCCGTAACCTTTTTGAATACATCCCTGAATGCCTTTAAATCACTATAACCAACATCAAACATAACCTCCGATACGTTTTTTCTTGAGCTTTCAAAGCTGCGTTTGGCGGCTTCAATTCTTACCCTTTGCACATATTCGACGGGCGTATTATTGGTAGCCAGTTTAAATCTTCTTTCAAAGGTCCTTTGGCTAATGTCTACTTTATCTGCCAGATCATTAATAGTTAATTTGTCCTGATAGCTTTTTTCGATGTAGTTTTGTGTTTGTAAGATCTCCTTATCATTATGATCTTTCTGCCCGGTGAAAATTGTAAAAGCACCCTGACTGTTGCGATCTATATCTATTGCAAAATATTTGGCGGCTAAAATAGCGGTATTTCGGTCGGTGTATTTTTCTAATATATAAAGCAGCAAATTCCATATCGAGTTTGCACCGCCGCTCGAGTAAATTTTACCTTCATCGGTAATAACAGAACCCTCTACAATATTTATTTCAGGGAACATGTCACGAAACTGATTATAATAAGCCCAATGTGTAGAGCACTGCTTGCCATTTATCAAGCCGGTTTCTCCCAACAAAAAGGCTCCTATGCATAAACTTGCAACCTCGCTGCCCTGGCCATACATTTTTTTCATCCAGGGAATCGCATGCTCATTTGCTTTTATTGCCTCGTTGATATCGCCATAAATGGCAGGTATTATGATCAAATCAGTTTTTTGAATGTCTTGTATTTGCCTGTCTATTTTTACGGAGTATTCGCCATCATTGGTAGCCACATAATCTTTTAAGCCTACATATTCTACATCAAATAAAGGTTTTTTATCAAATGCTTTTAAAAAATCATTGGCTGTTTTAAACAAACGGTAGGGCGGGGTTACAGCCTCAATGGCCGCATTTTCGGGCACATAAACAGACACTTTTTTCATTGTTATAATTATTCGTTAATAAGTTGTTTTTTTAGTACTCATGAATGTTGCACAGTTCGTTTTTTAATGGTAATGAAGCTATCATGAGCTGTATTTTTCACGTTATTATTTGTTTTCAACGGCGTTCAAGAAATCGCTGCGCTAAGTTCATTCAGGTTTGTGAGCTGTAGCTCATGATGGTTTCATTGTTATATTTTCTTTTCCTAAAGATAAATATGTTTTGGCGGAATTCACCCTCTAAGTTGTCGTTTTTACACAGCGCTAAGTCCCGAAGTAAATTCCAACTTTGTATTGTCAATAAGTTTCAAACTAAAACTAAATTTAAACATTGTCATGAAAAATTTATTCAAAACACCTAACCCTCTTAAATCAATACTACTAATGGCACTCATGATGTTTGCCGCGTTTCAATCAAACGGACAACAGCTTAAACCGGCTAACAGTGGCTATGCCCCTGTAAATGGCACCAAAGTTTATTATGAAGTGTATGGTGAAGGCAGACCTATCGTTTTACTGCATGGTGCTTTTATGACCATTGAGGGGAATTGGGGCCAATTAATACCTGAATTGTCAAAAACAAGAAAAGTAATTGCCATTGAATTGCAAGGACATGGGCACACGCCGTTTTCAGACAGGAAACTATCGCATACTACTTTAGCCAGTGATGTGGCAGGAGTAATGGATCAACTGAAAATTGACAGTGCCGATGTAGTAGGATATAGTTTTGGCGGCTCTGTAGCTTACCAGTTTGCTATACAAAGCCCCAAACGTTTAAGAAAATTAGTGATCATCTCTTCTACTTATAAAAGTACTGGTTGGAGGCCCGAAATAGCTAACGCGTTTAAAGGGATGAAACCTGAATTATTTGCAAATAGTCCGATGAAAGCGGCATACGATGCGGTAGCGCCCGACAAAACAAAATGGACAAAGTTCTTAGAACAGATGATCGCTTTTGCCGGTGAACCATTTGACCTGGGCGACTCCAATATCGCAAAAATTTCTGCACCTGTATTGATCATCTCGGGCGACAATGATGGCCTGGATAAAGTGGAGTTGGCGAAAACTTATCAATTACTGGGAGGTGGTGTATCTGCGGATCTGGCACCGATGCCAAAATCGCATCTGGCCATTGTTCCTTCGCAGAGCCATGTTGGCCTAATGATGCAGACTAACACCATATTAGGTTATCTGAATGGCTTTTTAAAGTAGCTATAATCGTAATTGGTATTAAAAGATGCATCGATAAATGTTTTCGAGCTATAAGTAAAAAACGAACAAAAAGGTAATAATTTCAATTAAACTAACATGAGAAAGATAATCGTTTTAACATTTATGACATTAGATGGCGTAATGCAGGCACCAGGCGGACCTGAAGAAGATACATCAGACGGCTTTAAATATGGCGGTTGGTCGGCGCCTTATGAAGATGAAGTTTCTGGCGAGGTAATGCAAAAACAGATGGAAGCCACGGATGTTCTTCTGGGCAGAAAAACATTTGATATTTTTGCCTCTTACTGGCCTCAACATGCTGACTATTGGCCGGGCATCAATGATGTCACGAAATACGTCATATCCAACACCATAAAAGAGTCGGATTGGGAAAACTCGGTGTTTCTTACCAATGTAGCAGATATCGAAAAACTCAAAAATTCAGATGGGTCCGACATTAAAGTTTGGGGAAGCAGCAAGCTCGTTCAGCTACTATTGAAGCATGATCTGGCGGACGAACTCTGGCTTAAAATTTATCCGGTAATTCTTGGCAAAGGGAAAAAGTTGTTTAACAACGAAGCAGTTCCGGCAGCATTTAAATTAACAGAGAGTCATGTTACACCAAGTGGGGTGATTTTTGCCAATTACAAGCGAGCTGGAAAAGTAGAAACAGGTACTATTGGCGCTTAAGAACGTGCAATAATCTCAGGGAAAAAGCTTCTTCCGTCCCCTGAGATATGCCAGCCAGTCAAGCGAAAAATGAACAAAGTACTTTTTAATGTATTGTATTTAATAAATGCTACTGTATAACCATGACAAAAAATAATCTGCTGCGAATGGACAACGTCCTTATAGTTGTCGACGATCTTGAAGCCGTGAAAGCCTTCTTTATACAGCTCGGATTTGAACTGGAAGGCGAAACGATAGTGGAGGGACCGGCTGTAGATCGTCTCATTGGCCTTCAGAATGTTCGCGCTACCCTTGTGTTCCTGCGCACGCCAGATGGCCATGGACGGCTTGAACTTGACAAGTTTCATACGCCTGACGCGATAAGAACCGGGCCAGAGAAGGTCCAGGTGAACGAACTTGGAATCCGCCGCATTATGTTAGCCGTCGATAACATCGATGAAGTAGTTACACGCCTGCTTGCCAATGGTGCCGAACTGGTAGGTGAAGTTGTACAATACGGAGACACGTATAAACTCGCCTACCTCCGCGGTCCGGAAAGCATCATCGTCGGATTAAGCGAGCAGCTCAGGTAACAGATCAATGGCGATAGATATCCGGTATATTCCGGATGGCAAAAAAGCCCCTTAGGCGTTTCGTCTACGCTGAAAAGGAGCATAAGGGTTTCCTTGGATAATATCAATATTTAGCAGCACCTATATCAAAAGCACCGATAAGCGGGCGTGGAGTACTAAAATAATCAAAACTTACACCATAAGCGGCAGTGTTTTGTCCTGCCTTAATAAGAGGTGATGATGATGATAAATGGAAATCGCCTCCATAATAATTTACATATTTTATGTTGTCAACATTGTTAGTAATGTAATTATTTAAGGCTGTAAGTTTAACACTGCTGCTCTTTCTGATGATGGCAAGGCTTTCTGCTCCCGATTGAACAATAACGTTATTGATAACGGTATTCATTGGTATAGTTTCTGAGTTTAATTTTATACCCCCCAGTTTAGAAGCGATAATGGCATTATTTATAAACTGAAAGTAGGGGCCCGGCGTATATCTTGAATCGGCAAAAATGCCATAGCCCTTTGAATTTAAAATATAGTTATTAAACACCTGGTTGTTTCCCAGTCCAAGAACAATAATGCCATTACCCGGGGCATTACTGATCAGGTTATTATAACACCTGCCTCCGGTTCCTTCGCCTATTTGTATGCCGTTATCCTGGTATGCCGAAAAAGGGCTCATCCCTGAGTTTATAACCATATTATTATAGATCTCGCATCCAGAAACAGCGCTGCCAACCTGGATTCCCTCGGAACCGGTAGAATCAACAAAGTTGGCGTATATTTTAGCGTTTACCACATCGTGAGGTAAAACCGTGCCACAGGAAAGTGATACCCCATCGGCATAAAAAGAATTGCCTATATAAAGTCCCTCGCCACCCGTTTTATGAACATAATTGTTGTGAACAAGTACATTTTTCATTGTAAAATGACCACGCCATGTTGCTGCATCGCAGGAAGGATCAGTTTTTGCCATAATACCGGCAAAACCGCTGTTACAAACTTCAACCCCGGAAATCTCAAAGTCTGAGCTCAGATCGTCCATTGTCATACCAATGTTTCCTCCATTTACAACCAACCCATTCTTAACTGAGGCAGTACCTTTGCCTATTACTTTAAAATAGCTGCAATTTTGTGTTTTAAACGCGTATGAAGCCGTAACGGATGCAGAGATAGTTGCTTTGCCGCCTTGGTTTGTAATAGTAATAGGAGCTGCTATGGTTCCTTTAAGGTTTTTAAACAGCAAAGAACTCCTTGTTCCGGCAGGTATAAATATAGTAGCTCCTGCTGGTATATTGGTGCCGTCAACCATCCATTCCGAAGGCTTAACTGTATAGGTAAAGGTAGAAACCGCTTGGGTTTGCGCACTTACGGATTCTGTATTTGCTGTAAGATTTACCGGCTTTTCAATGTTGCTTTTAGTACACATGGCGAAGGATGATATAGCCAGCGCGCCAGCCATTATGCGGATCAGGTGATTTATATTTTTCATGTATTAATTTAGGAGCGGCTGAAAAAAATGTACTGGATTCAAAGCGTTATCATATATCAGGCTTCCGGCCTGGCAAAGTGGCTTATTATACGGTGCTTTTGGTATATTGTTGCCTGACCCTTTGAAAATTTTCATGCTGACTATCAACGCCATTCAGGTTCTCTGCGAGAGAGCCTGAGTTACAGATAAATTAAAAAAGCCCGCAATCGTTTGATTGCGGGCCTTTATGCTGTTTACCCTCTTAAACCAAGGCTCTGCGTTTTAAGGTAAGCACAGCGATCTCGGGCCAGATACCTATGCGGCCTTTTAAACCGAGAAAGCCAAACCCGCGATTCACATACAGGTAAAGCCCGCTTTTTTGATAAAGGCCCGCCCATTGCTTATAAACATACTTAATAGGGCTCCATTTAAAGCCAAACAGCTCAAAGCCAAATTGCGCGCCGTGTGTATGGCCAGAAAGGGTGAGGTGGATAGGTTGATGGTGGCCAAGCGTTACGGCATCCCAGTGCGAGGGATCATGTGACATCAGGATCTTGAAGGCCTCGTTCGGTACATTGGCTGTCGCTTTTTTAAGATCGCCGTATTTATGAAAGCCGCCTTTGCCCCAGTTTTCAACGCCGATAAGCGCAATGGCCTGGTTGTCTTTTTGAATAGGCGTAGCCTCGTTCAGCAACAACTTGAACCCGATCTCCTGGTGCACTTGTTTCAGTCGGCTGAGATTGGCCTGTTGGTCAGCCTCATTTTCCCATCGCATATAATCGCCATAATCATGATTGCCCAATACCGAGTATTTACCATAAGGCGCTTCCAACCCGGCAAATGCCGGTATCCAGGGATCCATTTCGGTAGCCTGGTTATTAACCAGGTCGCCGGTAAATAATATCATATCACTTTGCTGAGCATTAACCAGGTCGAGTCCTTTTTTTACACCCTTAGCATCGCTGAAACTGCCGGAGTGAACGTCGGATAGCTGTGTGATCGTGAAACCATCGAACCGCTCCGGAAGATCATCAAAAAACAGCGTTTCCCGGCGTACTTTATAGTAGTGTCGTCCACGTGTGACGCCAAACAGTAAAAGCCCGAAAAACATAACCGCTATTACCAATGCTAACTCACTCACCGCGTAACTGCGCGGCGGGAAGCCACGAAACAGACGGGTGAAATCTTCCAATACTAATACAATAGAACTCACCAGCTTGGGTATAAAGGATAACAGCATCGAGGCCATTAGCCAGGATATGAGTTTGGTATTGCGCGTAAATGCACCTAATATAATGGTACCGGCCAGCAAAGCATCAAACAACCAGTAGGCCAGGTATACGGATGTATTGACGGTAAGCGTGGTAACAACCGAAAAAAAATAAATATCAAAAATAAGCCATAAAAGGATGATGGCGAGGATTCGTGTTTTCATATATGGCTATGACGATTATGCCCTCAAAAGATTTTAAGGATATGAGCATGATGGCAATTGGATGACAAAACATATATATGTAACAATATAATTACAGTTGATACTGTGGCGATCATGTAACCTTTTTAGCTTCAATGCTGTCTTGTAGACATGAAATTACTTTACTTGTTTTTTTTAACCTTATTTACGCTATTCCTGTTCAACTTTGCTAATGGTCAAACAAAAGATGGTAAAATTTCGGGTGCGGTTTTAGATGGCGCCAAAAAACCGCTTGACGGGGCTACAGTAATTTTACTTACCGCAAAAGATTCCGTGATTTTAGGTACCAAACTGGCTAACCCCGATGGTAGCTTTGCTTTTCAAAATTTAAAAGATAACACTTACCTTATCAAGGTAACTTATATCGGCTATAAAAATTATAGGAGCAGCCCTGTGCTGATCAGCGGACAAAAAGCGGTTATTCTATCACCTTTTATTTTATCGTCAATAGGGAAAAAGTTGGCCGAAGTAAACGTTACCGCCCAAAAATCATACGTACAACAAAAAATTGACCGCACAGTAGTTAATGTCGGGGCGCTGATATCTAATACCGGTGCTAATGCCCTGGAAGTGTTGTCAAAGACTCCTGGCGTTCAGGTTGATGCCGATGGTAATATTACTTTTAAGGGCAAAAGCGGGGTAATGGTCATGATCGATGATAAACCAACCTATCTTTCGGCTACTAACCTGGCTACATACCTGCGTTCACTGCCATCTTCGGCATTAGATCAGATAGAGCTGATGGATAACCCGCCCGCCAAGTATGATGCCGCTGGAAACGCGGGTGTGATCAATATCAAAACTAAAAAAAATACCACCAGGGGGTTTAATGCCGTAGTATCAGCAAATTTTGCCCAGGGTTTTTACGGCAGGATGGATGAGAGCATTAACTTTAATTATCGTATAGACAAGGTTAACTTTTTTGCCAATGTTGCTTATAACAAGCAGAAAACCTTCAGAAGGCTCGAAATAGACCGCAATTATTTGGATGCTAACGGGGATATTGCTTCTTCTTTAAAAGATATTTCCTATTTCAGGCCATCCGGTAACAATACTAACATTAAAGCGGGCTTAGATTATTTTATATCGCCAAAAACAACCTGGGGTGTTGTATTTACCGGCAACATATCCCGCGATCATGACAGCAGTCCGGTATACAGCTTACTATATGATAAAAGCGGCGGACTGGACTCAACCATT
This sequence comes from Mucilaginibacter sp. RCC_168, assembly GCF_041355315.1. Lineage (NCBI taxonomy): Bacteria > Pseudomonadati > Bacteroidota > Sphingobacteriia > Sphingobacteriales > Sphingobacteriaceae > Mucilaginibacter > Mucilaginibacter sp. RCC_168. Next base: position 132,082 of record NZ_JBFUPN010000007.1, on the reverse strand, counting down.
AACACGCTGAATACATCCAAAAATAAATTCGACAGCAAAGGTATCAACCTGAACTATACCCATAAGTTTGATAGCACAGGCAGAACCCTCACGTTCGATCTGGACTACATTCATGATATAGCAGGCAGCAATCAGCTGTTTGTAAACAACACTTTTTTGCCCGATGGTACTTTAACAAATACGCAAACCATAAGCGATAATTTACCATCAACCATCAATATTTATTCGGCAAAGGTTGATTATGCCCACCCACTTAAAGGCAAGGCGAAACTGGAAGCCGGGGTTAAAAGCAGCTATGTGAATACAGATAATGCAGCTAATTACTTTAATGTGATTGATGGTGTAGGTACCATCGATTACAACAATACCAACCGGTTTTTATATAAGGAGAACATAAACGCCGCGTATGTTAATTTCAATAAAACCTTCGGCCGGTTTTCTGTACAAACAGGCTTGCGATTAGAGAATACCAATGGTGACGGACACCAGTTGGGAAACGCGCAAAAAGCAGATTCATCATTTGTTAAGCATTATACCAATCTTTTTCCAACTGCTTATTTTTCCTATAACCTGGATACAGCCGGGCATAACGTGTTGGTTGCTTCTTATGGCCGCAGGATTGGCAGACCAAGCTATGGAAGTTTAAACCCCTTTACCTTTTTTGTAGATAAGTTTACGTATTTCTCCGGCAACCCTTTTCTGAAACCACAGTTTACGGATAATTATAAGCTGGCTTACAGTTTCAAAAGTTTATTTACAGTGGCAGTTACTTATAATTATACAACCGATGTTCAAAACGAAACCATTCATAAAGATGGTAATGTGTTTGTGAGTACTACAGGTAACATAGGACAGCAAAAAACATGGAATTTTTCGGTCAACGGCAATCTTCAGCCTGCCAAATGGTGGTCGGTTAACTTATATGCGGAGGTATATAAAAATACTTACCAGGGGCAATTTTACACCGGGTACCTGAATCAATCGCAATATACCTTTAGCGCCAACGGTAACAATCAATTCACGATATCCAAAACCTGGAGCGCTGAGTTAAGCGGCTGGTACAATAGCGGTGGTACTTACGGCCAGTTTGTTTCAATACCTACTGGTATGCTTAATGCAGCCATTCAGAAAAAAATATTGAACAACAAGGCTTCCATCAAGTTCAATGTGCGCGATGTTCTTAAAACGTTTAGTCCAAGCGGCACCATTACCAATATTGCAGATGCTACCGCTACCTATCATAATTTTGTAGATACACAAGTGGCAACTCTCTCCTTTACTTATAGCTTTGGAAAATCGATCACCATGCCGCATAAACGCGATACCGGTGGCGCCAGTAGTGAACAAGACCGGGCGCATTGATATGTAATATGATTAAGCTTGTGTTTCCAATATCCTTCGTGTAAAAACCGTTACCCCTGAGATATTAGTGAAAGCAAAATAATCGCAAATTATTACGAAATTTGTGGTGATGACGGAATTGAACGAATACGAGTGTGAAATGCTGGATGCGATGCTGGAAGCCTTTGGTATACCAGACAGCCTGACGCGCACGCAATTGCTCAAGCTTTTTGACGGTGATGAAGCTACGGCTTTTGCCATGGTACAAATATTAACATGGGAAGGGCTGATCAAGGAGTCGGGCAATCATGGCGATTATGAACTGCCGGAGAAATTGATACTGAAGCCTAAAGGCGAGAAATTCCTTAAAGATGGCGGTTTTAGCCGTCGTTATCAGTTGGAACAGCAAAAACCCGTGGAGGTTGGCGGTACGCTGGTTAAACTACAACAGCAAAATATGCGTCTGCAAACCGAAAAACTGGCCAACCAGTCCGAAATTTCCCGGCTGGAAAAACAGATTAATGGCTTTAAGACCCGTCAATATATTTGGTGGGCTTTGATCTTTGTCGCATTGATCCTGGGTTACTGGCTGGGTCATAAGTAAAAGCGTTCGCCCAGGAATAAGTGCATTTATTCAGTAGGTTCAATACCTTTTTCGGTATTGTCGTCGTCTTCTCTTTCTACGGTGATGGTACATTCTGTTACCAGGGCAGCCAGCGTACCTATAGCCGCGAAAATAGGGGCCAGTATAACGCCCAGCAGACCAACGCTTAAAGGAAAGCTCATCAGTTCTTTGCCTGTCTTATCAGTAATCGTGATGCGGCTTATATTACCTTCATGAACCAATTCTTTTACTTTTCCCAGCATGGCCTCGCCACTTATGGAAAATGATTCTTTTTTACCCATTGCAGAAAATTTATAATTTGGTTATTGGATGGTCATCAGCAGGTTTTGTTACAACGTTATATACCAACTTATTGCATTTTTACAAACGTTACATTTCTGGCACGGTTAACTGATATTTTAAATCCGTTGATTTTATCGCTGGCATCCCTTGTAAAATATATGTCAGCGCCTCCGTCGGCGCTTTTGAAGCCATCATAATAAGTAGGGCTGATGGATTGATTGTTTACCGGGGCGATATGGAGGGTAAGTTTCCCGTTTTGGAGTATAACTGTGTACTTACTTTCTGTTTCGGAAGAGTAATATACACCGGTATAGGCTTTAAGGTAATCCTCGCTACTGCCTGGTTCTTTTACCTTTTTGTAAAGGGTAGTATCCTTTGTTTTTGAGATGTGAATAAAACCTTTATCATTAAATAACGCCTGCTCTCCGTTAACACTAAAAGAATTGTGCCCAACAGGCCGGAATTTAAAGCGTGCAGTACACAGGGTGTCATTTTTTAACATCAATTGCGTACCGCTGCCATTTTTGGAATTTTGATACCAGCCTGTAAATGTTTTTAACTGATCGGGCGAAATAGGATAGGTTTTAGCAGGCGTTGTTTTTGGCGATGAGTGTTTTTCATTATCCGGAACCAGAAGGTCCTCAACCCGTCGGACTAAACTAAGATCCGCATTGGAAACATTGCTTAAAAAAGCGACAGACAGATGTAGTTGAGGGTAATGAAAAAGCAATGAACGGTAACCCGCCGTAGCGCCGTCATGGAAAATATAATCCCATCCGCGGTGCTTTTGTATAAATAATCCCATCCCGTAAGCATTTTCCGCACCACTGTTCAGGTGATCAATAGCTATTTGCTGCGATAGCAGGGAAGGGCTACCAAATTTGCCTCCCCAATAATATTCGTTCCATTTTAAAAGATCTTCGGCAGTAGTCAGCAAGCCACCATTGCCATAGGCGTTTTCATTAGGCATATCGGTTTCGTAGCCAGTATCCGTTGTATGATAGGCTATGGCCCGGTTTAAAACAATGCGTTTAAAATTGTCGCGCCACTGGGTATGTGTCATTCCCGCTGGTTCAAAAATATATTTTCGGGTAAATTCAGCCAGCTCCATGCCGGTGATGCGTTTAACAATAAGCGCCTGTAGATTAAAGTTAGAATTGCTGTAAATAAACTCGTCGCCAGGCTTATTATTCAGCGCTTTTTGGTGCGATACTATATACAATACATCGTCATTGCTGTACGTTTTGGTGGATCGGGGCCAACCTGCAATGTCCATTACAGAACCCCAATCGCGCAGCCCGCTGGTATGATGGAGCAGGTTGCTTATCCTGATCACTGTACTATAATCCGGTATTTCGGGGAGGTACTTGCGGATATCATCGTTAAGTGAAAGCTTACCTTGTTGCGCCAACAGCAAAATGGCCGCGGCGGTGAATTGTTTGGATACTGAACCTGCTTCGGTTACTGATACTGGGGTTAAAGGTACCTGGTGCTCCAGATCGGCCATGCCCCATGCTTTGGAATAAATAATCACTCCATTCCTGCTGATAGCCAGTTCATAGCCCGGATTTTGAGGCTTACATGCGCTGAATATTTTATCTATCTGCGTCAGGGTATCCTGCAAAGTTTGTGCCTGTGCAAAAGAGGAAATTAATAAAAAGGTGATAAAGACAAACAGTTTTTTCATGCAAAATGCGGAGTGATCCATTTTGTATTCATTTTTTGTATAAATGACGCTAATTTATTTTACTTCGTTACAGTTAATTATCGAAATAATGGCGGTTTGATACCTCAAACCTTTAATGCAGTCCTGGTATATAACTCCCACTCGTTTAATACCGCTTTTCTATCATCGCTCCAAAATAGTCTTTCTGTATTGTTATAGGTTTGGCTAACAAGCGGGATGCTCAGGTCTTCTTTTTTTCTGATATAGGCCAGTAGATTTTTTAACTCTTCGTCTGCTTTTTTTGACCCCGAATAAGCTAACGAATAAGCCACTGCTTCAAAATAGCGGAAAGTATTTTTTTTATCACTCCTGTAATATTTATAAAAATCGGTAGCATTATTTATCCTTGAGAGGAATTTCTTTTCGGCCTGATTCATTATCGTTGCCAATTGCTGGCTAAGCGGCTCAACCTGGTTTTCGTTATAATCCCACCATTGGCGTTTGTCAGGGTCTGGCAGCATATCGCCAAAAGATAATGCCAGGTAATTTTTAGGGGTATAAAGTGGCATAACAAAGGCAGTCAGCTCAAATTTATCTTTGTCAAAAGACGAACTATTGAAGCAAAATCCTTTTAACAAACCTGACGCGATTTCTGAATAAATCAAATGATCTTTATGTTGCCAGTTATCCGTATGTAGTTGTTGCTTTAAATGGTTATTAAAAAGTGATTTGATAATGGTGCCTTTCATTTTAGAATAATCTGCTTTTTCGGGTACATTAATTTATTTTATTTTATCCTATTGATGGCTTTCCGGTTTAGGCTGGTTCATATAACAATATTATAAAAAATTTACTGAATATAAATTAGCTTAATTCAATGGCACGTTCAATGTTTACCTGTTCTAAAAAATATTCATCGTGCGATATAATCAGTAGTGTGCCCTTGTATTCATTAATCGCATTGGTTAAGATCCCGATGTTTTGGAGATCCAGGTTATTTGTTGGCTCGTCCAATACCATAATGTCAGGTGCATGGTTGCTTATGGTTAACGAACAAAGCATCAGGCGCATTTTTTCGCCGCCACTTAAAGCCTTACAGGGTTTGTTCCAATACTCTTTGGTGAACAAAAAGCGGCTCAGGCGGATCTTGATATCATGCTCCTGCAAGGCTCCTGAATTGAATTGCTGGGCCTGTTCATAAACGCTGAGGGTATCATCGATCAGAGAATAATCCTGGTCGATATAAATGGTTTTTATAGCGGCTCTGTGGAGTGTACCAGAGGCGGGCTGTAGCTCCCCCAGCATCATTTTGATCAACGTTGTTTTTCCGGACCCATTGATCCCCTTAATCACTAAACGCTCACCACTCCTGATTTGAAAACTTAAAGGTTGTTTCCAGAGTAATCTGCCGTCATAGCCGAAATTAATATCCCCGGCATTGATCAATATCTTTCCGCTATGCAGGGCCGAATTGTCAAAATCCATTCTCATTTTGTCGATCCCCGGCAGTTCTTTCCGCAATTGGCTCAACTCTTGCGAAATATTGTCCATCTTTTCGGCATGAATGCCTTTCATGCGCGAGGTGCTATTCTCGGCGCCGTTCCTAAGCGTATTCATCATGATAGTGGGCACACCGGCTTTTTCCTGTTTCTTCTTTCCACGGGCATCCAGTTTTTGCTGTCGCTCCATGGATTCTTTTGCCGTTTCTTTTGCTTTTCGAAGCGCCCTTTCCTTATTCTTCACATCCTGGTTCAGGGCATTGCTTTCCAATAATTTTTGTTCGGCGTAAAAGTCATAGTTACCCCCGTAAATGGTTATTCCCCGTTTACTCAATTCATATACGGTATCAAGCAGATTCAACAATGTCCGGTCATGACTTACCACTACCAGGGTGTTGGATGTCGAGGTTATATAATCATACAGGAGTTTCCTGCCTTCTGTATCCAGGTGGTTACTTGGTTCATCAAGCAGAACAATTTCCGGCTGGTGTATGCTGATGCCTGCCAGGAAAACCTTTGTTTTTTGTCCACCGCTAAGGGCTGCCATCTTTTGGAGCAGATCGATACCGCCTAATCCCCAATGGGCAAAGGCTTCCTGGCATCGCTCTTCTATGGCCCAGTCGTCATCAAGCAATTCCATGTTTTCTTCGGTTATCCTGCCTTCGAGAATTTCCTTTAAGGCATTCAACTTGCCTTCTATCCGGAGCGCTTGGGTAATGCTGTGATCATTGAACTGACCAAAAAGTTGAGGCACATAATAGGGTTTCGGGTCGGCCTTAACCAAGCCGGCCGAAGGCTGCAGCTCGCCGGCCAGAATTTTTAGAAGAGTTGATTTTCCGGTGCCATTATTGCCTATCAGGGCAATTTTATGATGTTTATTAACGATAAGATCAAGATCTGCAAATAACAGATCCTTGTTGGGATGTATATAAGTAATATCTTGTAGGGTAAGCATAATTCCTTTCCTAAACGGGTGAATAATTGAAGCCGGCAGTTGTGTCGCTTGTGTTTATTTTTCCTGGAAGAAATTATTGATTACATAGAGGGGATATGGGTTTTTGCTGCAACAAAGATATGAAAAAATAAAAAAGCTTGTTTGTGAAATTGCAACTTCGAACCCGTAATATTTGAATTTGGTGCGGATAAAGAAATTACGCAGGCACAGGTATGTATATAGCAAAAGTGCTCGATAATATTTGCAGCAATTCCATAAGGTCACGCAAACGTTTGTGTAAATTCAATTTATCCAGCTGATAATATGGATATTAGAAAACGCCAATATCTTGTTTAAATCGTAATGGTTTAAATCATAATAACCTGCTAAAACATGCAAAAGAAATTCATCAGACGAAGAGATCTTATTAAACAAACAAGCCCCCTGACCGCAGGCTTAGCCACTATACAGCTGCCGGGATGGAGCAAAAGCGTATCCAAGCCGGGCTATCCGCTGCATAACAAAATTTAAGCATCATTTTTTCCCTGATCATCATCAACAGAAACATAAAACAACAGCATGTCCGCACTAAAACTATCACATCTTTCCAAAGCCTTATTACCCGCAATCCTGCTCAAGTCAGTGCCTGGCTTTGCCCAAACCAATAATAAAACAGCTCCTCCGGTACCGGAGGTTCGCGCTATACAACCAGGCGATAAAAAGATCGTTTCACCACAAAGTCCGGAAGGGTATCACCTGCAGTTTAAAGGCAGCGATCGTTCACCCATCATTGATAGCATGGGTACAATTATTACTCCTTTGGTGGAGAGTAAAGTGAACCTGTATTTTCAACTGATCAGCAATCAAATAGATACCCTTAAGTATGATGTTTCCAAACAGGTAACCGTTCCCGGGAAATTTGCTGACAAGGGCATCAATCCACAACCCTTCGTAATCCCCGCCCTCCGCGAATGGCATGGTAGTAAAGGAAATTATGTCTTAACAGCATCCGACCGGATAGTGATTAATACAGCCAACAGAACCGCCCTGCAAAAAGTAGCTGCCATTTTAAAAAGAGAGATCAAAGAACAAACGGGATTGAGCTTAGCCATAGTAACCGGTAAGCCTGAAAAGGGAGATGTTTTTTTAACTCTTCACGAGCGGGATAAAAGTATCGGCGAAGAAGGTTATTATTTTAAGGTTGATCAATATATCACCATCAGCGCATTAAAATACCAGGGCTTGTTTTGGGGTACACGTACCCTGCTGCAATTGCTGGAACACCAAACCAGCATCCCCAAAGGCGTTGCCCGCGATTACCCTGAATTTAAGGTGCGGGGTTTTGTACTGGATGATGGCCGTAAGTTTTTTTCTCTCCGGTTTCTGCGCGATTATGTAAAACTGATGTCCTACTATAAGATGAACGATTTTCAGATCCATTTGAATGATAATGGTTTTAAAAAATATTTTAATAATAGCTGGGATAGCACCTATTCGGCTTTCCGGTTGGAGAATGCAACTTATCCTGGTCTTACCGCCAAAGATGGTTCCTATACCAAAAAGGAGTTTATTGAATTGCAGCAATTAGCTAACGATTATGCCGTCCGCATCATTCCCGAAATAGATGTACCCGCGCATGCCCTGGCTTTTACCAAAGTAGTTCCCGAAATCGGGAGTAAACAATACGGCATGGATCACCTCGATCTGCATAACCCGCTTACCTATACGGTCATCGAAAATATACTGAAAGAGTACATAGGCGGTGATCACCCGGTATTTACAGGTAAAGAGGTTCACATTGGTACCGATGAATACGCCAGGAAAGACGCGGAAGCTTTCCGTGCTTTTACCGATCATTTTATTAAATATGTACAAGGTTTCGGTAAAGATGTACGGGTTTGGGGAGCGCTGACCCACGCAGCCGGTACTACGCCGGTGACTATTAAAAACGTTACCATGAATACCTGGTATAATGGTTACGCCAACCCCGTCGACATGAAAAAGCTGGGTTATAAGCAGATCAGCACACCCGATGGCTGGTTATATATTGTACCTGCCGCAGGTTATTATTATGATTACCTGGATTATAAAAACATTTATGAAAACTGGACACCATCCATGATCGGCGATGTGCGTTTCCCGGCTGGCGACCCAACCATTATCGGCGGCTCCTTTGCAGCCTGGAACGATATTGTGGGCAATGGTATCAGCGAAAAAGATGTGCACGACCGTGTATTCCCGGCTATGCAGGTTTTATCGCAAAAAATGTGGGATGGAAACCATACAGCGTATGCCTATCCCGATTTTACCATAGCCAGCAAGCAAATTAACGAGGGTCCGTCAATAAATATCAGGGGCAGAATCTGCGCAGACACAAACGCGGTTACCCGTTTTACTTTTGATAAGGCCGACCACTTGGTAAAGCTTAACGGGGCTACCTATGTTAAAGGCGTGAAAGGGCAAGCCCTGGAATTTTCGGGCGAAAATAGTCTGGCCGTATTGCCTTATTCCGAGATCGGTTATAATTATACTGTTTCCTTCTGGATCAATCCTGCCGAGAATATTTCGGAGGATGTGTTACTATTCAAAGGCCCCAACTCTGTAGTGAAATTAAAACAGGGCGGCACCGGTAAATTAGGCTTCTCGCGGGACGGTTACAATTTCGATTTTGGGTATGCCGTTCCCGAAAACGTTTGGACCCACGTAGTGATTTCCGGTACTAATAAAGGCACCAGTCTGTATATCAATGGTCAGCTGCAAAAGAAACTGTATGACGACTGGATCCAGTTTGCTGATAAAGAAAAAACAAAGGTGCGCAAGGTAGAAACCCTGTTTTTTCCCTTGCAAGAAATAGGTGGTTTCCATGGAAAAATAGATGACCTGCAGATCTGGAGCAGGGCGCTGTCCGATCAGGAAATCGCGAACGATAAATAAATCCTTAATGATGAAGATATACTCCAATAACCATTTGAAATACGCATACGTCGTGATCATGATGTTCCTGGTGCTGACATGGTCGCGCGTTCCCGTTAACGCTCAAACAAAACCGCAGACCGATTGGCTGCTCAACCCAACCGCTTATAAGGCGGTGATCAAAGCTACAACCTCTGGCAGGGAGATCTCACTTAATAATGGTTTGGTTAAAAGAATCTTCAGGCTGAGCCCTAATTTGGTTTGTACCGATTATACCAACCTCATTAACGGGCAGCAATTGTTACGGTCGGTTAAGCCCGAGGCCCGTTTAACCATTAATGGCAAAACTTATAATGTAGGTGGGCTGATAGGGCAGAAAGAGAACGCTTATCTTTTGCCCGAGTGGATTGATCATTTCAGCGCCGGTAAAAATGATTTTCAGTTTAAGCGTTTCGAGATTAAAGTCCTCGTGTCCAGGCTTAACTGGAAAAGTAAGTTCTGGGCAAGCAATCATCAACAACCTGGTGGCCGGCAGATAGATTTTTACTATCAGTCCGGCGCGCCTGAGTTAGCGGGCCTGGAAGTTATCGTAAGTTACGAACTGTATGATGGATTACCACTGATTGTTAAATCGCTTAGTATAAAAAATAGTGGCGATCAGTCATTTAAGATCAACCGGGTGGTTAGCGAGGTGCTGGGTATGGTTGAAGAACAGAGCGCCGTGGTGGGTACGCCCGCCAATATGGCCAAGCCGCAAGGTATCTATCTCGAAACAAATTACGCCTTTAACAATGCCATGCGGTACGATCTGAGCGACCAAACCACGCACTGGGAAGCCGATTCAACCTATACCTCGCAGGTAAATTATGATTATCAGACCCCATGCCTGTTGGAGATTTACCCAGATAAAGCGCCTGGTATCGATCTGCAAAAAGGGGAGGTTTTTAACTCGGTACGTACCAATGAACTGCTGATGGATAGTTATGACAGGGAACGCCGTGGGCTGGCCATTCGTACCATGTACAATACCGTAGCTCCCTGGACAACCGCTAACCCCATATTTATGCACCTGGTGAGCCGCAATGATGAGGAGGTACGTACCGCGATAGACCAATGCGCGGCAATCGGGTACGAGGCCGTGATACTGAGTTTTGGCAGTCATTGTAATATGGAGGATACCTCTGCCGCAAATATCAAAAGATGGAAACAACTGGCTGCATACGCGCATAGTAAAGGGATTTTTATAGGCGGATATTCCCTGTTCAGCTCGCGCAGGATAAGTGATGCGGATGATGTGATCGACCCCAAAACGGGAAAACCTGGCGGTGCTTTCTTTGGCAATGCACCCTGTTTTGGCAGTAAATGGGGACTGGCTTACCGCGATAAGATAAAAACCTTTTATGCGCAAACAGATTTTGATATCTGGGAAAATGACGGCCCTTATCCCGGCGACGTATGCGCATCAACAACGCACCCAGGTCATAAAGGGCTGGATGATTCGCAATGGCGGCAAATGGAGATCCAAAAGGAGCTATACCATTCTCTGCACCAAAAAGGGGTATATATCAATGCGCCCGATTGGTATTTTTTAGATGGTACCAATAAAATAGCGATCGGCTATCGCGAAGTCAATTTCTCGCTCTCGCGGGAAGAGCAGATGATCCTGAACCGGCAGAATATTTTTGATGGTACCTGGGAAAAAACGGCGTCCATGAGCTGGGGGTTTGTACCGCTCACCAAATACCAGGGCGGCGGCCCGGAGGCTGTGTTAGAACCTTTGAAAGATCACCTGAAAGATTACGAACAATTGATGATCCAGTATTACGGGGCAGGGGTACAAGCCTGCTATCGTGGTCCGCGTTTATATGATACGGAGGTCACTAAGCAAACCGTCATCAAAGTAATTAACTGGTACAAAAAATACCGCGATATCCTCAACTCGCAGATCATCCACCTGCGCCGGGCTGATGGCCGCGATTGGGACGGCATATTGCACGTAAACCCGAATTTACAAACCAAAGGTATGCTGATGTTGTATAATCCGTTAAAGCAAGCTATCACTCGTACCATCAGTATTCCCTTGTATTATACAGGGCTAACCAGTACTGCTACCGTTCAGGAACAGGAGGGGCCTGTAAAGAAATACTCACTAAGCCGAGACTACAAAATAAACTGCACTTTTACCCTGAAACCCGAAAGTTACACCTGGGTACAGATCAGGTAAGGTTTTAGAAGCAAGGATTTTTGGAACAAGGAGCCAGGACGAAATATAAAAACCATGTCATATTTGATGGTCAATTATTTAATACTTTTTAAGCCTTTCAAAACCCACCATAATTTGTTAAAAAGTGTTAAAATGACGATAGAACTCCGTTAAATGGCCAAAAAGTAAATGTTTTGACCTTGTTTTTGAGCCGGAAAGTGTTAAAATTTAAGGTTTAAAAAGTTTTTCTTACCTGATCAGGATAAGAATGATGGCCAGCAAAGCAGGCACCGCCTGGATAAAGAATATCTTTTTGGTTACGGTAAGTGCCCCGTAAATTCCAGCCACGGCTATACAGATCAGGAAGAATAAGGCAACATTGGTATGCCAGCGGGCATCACTGATAAAAAATGTCCAGATCAAGCCCGCCGCTAAAAAACCATTGTATAAACCTTGGTTTGCGGCTAAAACTTTGCTCTTTTCCAATTCCTGTAGTGGTTTGTTAAAGGCTTTAGGTCCGCGTGTTGTCCAGGCGAACATTTCCAGCCATAATATATAGCAGTGTATAAGGGCTATCAGGCCAATAAGTATTTTGATAATAAGATCCATTGGTTTAATGATTTATGATAAATGTAGTGAAATGTGCGTAATATATTAAGTCTGGATTTCTGTTAGACCAATGCGCCTTGCATCTATTGAGTTAGGTGGTCAATTTGATTTATGATACGCTTCATTTTATTAAAATAAATTCTGATTCGTTTGTTCGTTTTGTTTCATTTTATTTCAATTGTATTTCAATTTGTAATGTTTTGATGAAAAATTTATTATAAAATGTAGTTTGTGTTCTCTTTTTGTGAAAAATTAATTATTAGTTAGTTTTGTTTTGTTTCTAATTGTTATTATTTATAATTTTGATATGTGAATCGAAACTGATTGATAAAATACAACAATATAAAGATCATGGTTGCAACTAACAGAAGCGATATTGTAAAATCCATAACCGATCCTAATAAAATTTGGGATGTGGTTATAGTAGGTGGTGGTGCCACCGGTTTAGGTGCCGCGGTTGATGCTGCCTCCAGGGGCTATAAAACATTGTTATTAGAACAGGCTGATTTTGCAAAAGGCACATCCAGTCGGAGCACTAAGCTGGTACACGGTGGTGTGCGCTATCTTGCCCAGGGTGATATTGGCCTGGTGCGTGAGGCCTTGCATGAACGCGGTCTGCTGCTTAAAAATGCACCTCACCTGGTAAAAAACGAATCATTTGTGATTCCGAACTATGAATGGTGGGGCGGGGCTTTTTATACTATCGGCTTAACCCTGTATGATCTGTTGGCCGGTAAGCTTGGATTTGGGCGTGCAAAACATATCTCCAAAAAAGAAGTGATCAGTAAGCTGCCTACCATCAATCAAAAAGGTTTACGGGGTGGTGTAGTATATCATGACGGCCAATTTGATGATTCACGACTTGCGGTTAACCTTGCTCAAACCGCGCTTGAACAGGGGGCTACCGTACTGAATTACTTTCGCGTGGTTAGCCTGATCAAAGATGATCAGCAGAAAATTGCCGGGGTAATTACTACTGACATGGAAACTGATCAAACCTATACCATTAAATGTAAAACGGTTATTAACGCCACAGGTGTATTTGTTGATGATCTGCTGCAGATGGATAAACCCGGCAAAAAGCCAATGGTTAGGCCAAGCCAGGGTGTGCATTTGGTACTCGACCGGTCGTTTATGCCAGGCGAGGATGCTATCATGATCCCTAAAACAGAAGATGGCCGGGTGCTATTTGCTGTTCCGTGGCATGATAAACTGGTAGTAGGTACAACAGATACCCCGCTCAATGAGCATAGCCTGGAACCACGGGCATTGGAAGAAGAGATAGACTTTATTATACGGACAGCTGAAAAATACCTGTCCAAAGCGCCAACACGCCATGATGTACTCAGTGTATTTGCCGGATTACGTCCACTGGCTGCCCCGGAAGGCGACTCATCCAAAACAAAGGAAATTTCCCGGAGCCATAAACTGCTGGTATCTGATTCTGGCCTGATCACGATTACTGGGGGTAAATGGACAACTTACCGCAGGATGGGAGAAGATACGATTAATAAAGCTATCGAGGTAGGTAAGCTGGATCCCAAACCAAGTATGACCAAAGATCTGTCGATACACGGTAGTAAGCTCAATGTAAACCGCGATGATCATTTATATGTGTATGGCAGCGATGAGAATGCTTTGCTGGCATTGGTAAATGAAAATGCGGAATGGGGCAAAAAAATGCATCCTGATATGCCTTATATCCAGGCAGAGGTGGTATGGGGAGTAAGACACGAGATGGCCCGCAATGTAGAAGATATTCTGGCGCGCCGGGTACGGTCATTATTTTTGAATGCCCGTGCGGCTATTGATATGGCCCCGCTTGTGGCCGGTCTAATAGCCAAAGAATTAAACAAAGATGCCGCCTGGGAGAAGGAGCAGGTAGCATCTTTTACCTTTTTAGCCAACGGCTACCTGCTTGAACCTTATCAAGCCTCACCTAAATCTTCTCCAAAAGAGAGGATGTAAATTGCTTTTTGAACCCTCTCCCGATAATTACCGGGGTGGAGAGGGTTAGGGGGAAGTTGAATAAATAACCAAATTAAAACCAGTGAAAAACGTAAATTATGGAAGATTACATTTTAGCATTAGACCAGGGAACTACCAGTTCAAGAGCTATCGTATTTGATCACAAGGGGCAAATTAAATCGGTTGCCCAAAAAGAATTTAAACAGATATTTCCGCAATCGGGTTGGGTTGAGCATGATCCGAACGAGATCTGGTCGACACAGGCCAGTGTAGCAGCAGAAGCCACCGTTAAGATGGGTATAAACGGTACCAATCTGAAAGCTATAGGCATCACTAATCAGCGTGAAACTACTATTGTATGGGATCGTAATACAGGCGAACCGGTATATAATGCCATTGTTTGGCAGGATCGCCGTACCGCTGCTTTTTGCGACAAATTAAAACATGATGGCCATGAGGATATGATCCGTTCCAAAACGGGACTGGTGATCGACGCTTATTTTTCCGGATCAAAGATCAGGTGGATACTGGACAATGTAGAAGGTGCCCGTGCAAAAGCCGAAAAAGGCGAACTGGCATTTGGTACTGTAGACAGCTGGCTGGTATGGAAATTTACCCGTGGCCATGTACACATTACTGATGTGACCAATGCTTGCCGAACCATGCTTTTCAATATCCAAACCCAGCAATGGGATGATGAACTCATCGCTTTATTGGATATACCTAAAAGTATGTTGCCAGAGGTAAAACAATCCAGTGAGGTATATGGCGAAACAGCAACAACTATTTTTGCATCCAAAGTTCCTATCGCTGGTATCGCGGGCGATCAGCATGCTGCGCTTTTTGGTCAGATGTGTATTGAGAAGGCCATGGTTAAAAATACCTATGGAACAGGCTGTTTTATGTTAATGAATATTGGCGATAAATTTATCGAATCAAAAAATAATCTGTTAACCACCATCGCCTGGAAAATTAACGGGAAGATCCAATACGCTTTTGAGGGCAGTATATTTATTGGTGGTGCGGTTGTACAATGGCTGCGCGATGGCTTGGGCATTATCAAAACATCTGCCGACGTAGAAAAATTGGCTTTGGCTGTTGAGGATACCCAGGGTGTATATTTTGTACCTGCCTTTGCCGGTCTGGGCGCACCTTACTGGAAACCCGATGTGCGTGGTACTATTGTAGGTTTGAGTAGGGGAAGTACTGCATCTCACATTGCACGTGCAGCGTTAGAATCAATAGCATATCAAACTATGGATGTATTAAAAGCGATGGAGGCTGATAGTGGGATGGAGATTAAAGAATTAAGGGTTGATGGTGGCGCTACAGCGAATGACCTGCTGATGCAGTTTCAATCAAACCTGCTTAATTGTAAAGTGATCAGGCCGAATGTGGTTGAAACAACAGCCCTGGGTGCCGCATATCTGGCAGGTTTGGCGGTTGGTTACTGGGAAAGCGTAGAGGAAATACAACAGCTGTGGAAATCAGAAAAGGAATTTACTCCCGAAGCTGATCTGCCTGCAATTAAACAAGGTATTAAAGGCTGGAAAAAAGCTATTCACGCTGCTCAATCCTGGACCGATGAACTGCCTGAGGCTTAATTAACTTGATTATTCACCATTAATTTTAATATCAATATGTCACCATTCATAGCTGAGTTGTTAGGCACCATGTTGCTTATACTTTTAGGCGATGGCGTAGTTGCCAACGTTGTTTTAAATGATACCAAAGGGAATAATAGCGGCTGGATAGTTATCACCACCGCATGGGGGCTGGCTGTTTTTGTAGGCGTAGTTGTTGCTGGGCCATACAGCGGGGCGCACTTAAATCCGGCAGTAACTATTGCCCTGGCCATAGCCGGTAAATTTGCCTGGGCCAGCGTGCCAATGTATATAGCAGCGCAGCTTTTAGGAGCCTGTATAGGTGCTTTTTTAGTGTGGCTGATGTATTACGACCACTTTCAGCGCACGGATAACCCAGGTGGGATATTAGCTGTTTTTTGCACCGGACCGGCAGTCCGTAACTATAAATCTAATATAGCAAGCGAGATCATTGGCGCATTTGTGCTGCTATTCACCATTTTTTATATCTCCGGTGCAGAGATAACACCCAGCAAAACGCCTGTTGGATTAGGATCGGTAGGGGCATTGCCTGTAGCTTTGTTGGTTTGGGTAATTGGTTTATCCCTTGGTGGTACCACAGGTTATGCCATTAATCCTGCCCGAGATCTGGGTCCACGCATTATGCACGCTATTTTACCCATTAAAAGCAAAGGTACCAGTGATTGGGCATATGCCTGGATACCTGTTATCGGCCCTGTTATTGGTGCCGCGATAGCTGCTTTTTTATACACCAGCCTGGCCATGAGCCATTAACATATAAACTAATTATTATTTCTTTTTAAAACCGAGTTTTATGAAAACGATTTATAAAGTTGGCCTTTTGGCCATACTTGGGCTATGCCTTTGTCTTCAAAGCAGGGCCCAGGATACCACAGCAAGGAAAAAAGACTCAGTTGTTGTAAAAAAATACCGTCCGTTTGATGTTAACTTACAGATAAGGTCATTGTATATATGGCGTGGGTTTAAGGTATCAAACGCTCCTATCACAGACGTAGATATGCATTATACCACCCGCGATGGCAGCTTTGCCGTTGGTTTTTGGGGTGGTGCCGGTTTTACTGGCGATTACAAAGAGTTTGACTATTACGTAAGCTATAAAGATAAAAAATCGGGTTTCAGTGCTTCTGTGTGGGATATCAACAACTTTACCAATTATCCCAATGCCGATCTGTTTAATTATAATAAAGCAAGCACATCGCACTTTATTGATGTTACCGTAGGTTATCAGTTTAAAGACTCGTTTCCGCTAAGTATCAATTGGAGTACTATTGTGCAGGGACGGGATACTTATGTAAAAAGCAATGGCGATTTAGGTAATGCCTATTCCAATTATGTGATACTGGATTACAGGCTATGGAAAGAGGATAATTCTGATGTGCACATTTTTGCAGCAGGCGCTTTCGCCTTTGGTCGCGATCAAAACTTTTACGGGTCAAAGCCCAATATTGTGAATGCAGGTTTAACGTTTAATAAAGATCTGGTACTTTTCAATTACCACATGCCGATTTCTGCGACAGCTATGTTTAGCCCGGAGCATAAATATGGCGCATTGCAATTAATTATCAATGCTTTTTAAGCGACTATAGGTCTGTTGAGGATGTTTTGCCAAACAATAAGCTTAACGGAGCTTTTGAGATGATGCCCGGGCTATCAGCTCGGTTTCTATCAGTTCCGTAGTAAATTCCTCAACAGGCCATTTGCTTTCAATGGTTTTGATCAGCATTTCGGTAGCCAGCTGACCTATTTGAAAGGCCGGTTGCCGTATTACAGTTAACGGCGGATCAAACAGCTCGGCCACATCAGAGTTGGTAAAGCCTGCAATGGCTATATCGTCAGGAACCTTAATCCCCAGCTTTTTGAGTATGTGCATACAGCTAATGGTAAGGCGGTCACTGGCAACAAAAATGGCTTCGGGGCGCTCTTCCATACTCAGTAGTTCTTTAATAGCAAATTCAACCTCGTCCTGTATCATACCGCCGTGATTACAGTGCTTTAAATAACCTGCTTTAAAATCAAGATTATGTTTGTCAAGGGCCGCCTTAAAACCACTAAACCTGTCCCTGCTGATCAGTAGGTTATTGGAACTGGTTAAATGGGCTATTTTTCTGAAACCTGTACTGATTAAGAGTTCGGCCGCATCAAATGATCCTTTAAAGTTATTGGCTATTATTTTGTGTGTGTGGACATCTGCCGCAACGCGATCAAAAAACACAATGGGAAACCCCTTTTCATGCAGATACTGGTATTGTGAAGTATCGGTTGTTTCGGCAGATAGGGAAACTAATAAACCATCCACATGTCGCGACAACAGGTGTTTTACATTGGTGCACTCGCGGTCAAATGACTCATGCGTTTGGGTTATAATAACATGGTACCCGCGATTGTAGGCGATTGATTCAATACCATTAATAGCCTGCGAAAAATAAGTATTGGCAACTTCACATACTACAACACCAATAGAGTGACTTTTTTGTTCTTTCAGGCTCAGCGCTATAGGATTTGGCCGGTAATTTACCTTTTCAGCGTACTCCAGCACCAATTTCTTGGTTTCTGCACCTATTTCGTAACTGCCATTTAAGGCCCTTGATACAGTTGATGTTGACAGGCCCAGGGCCTTTGCTATATCTTTAATGGTATAAGATTCAAACATAATTTAGCGCACTGGTGTTTCAAGGGCCAGCATGAACGTTGGTTTACAATAGGGATTCACTGTTACAAGGCTAAGTTAGTGTAAAATTACAGATCTCCCATGCCTGTTTGGGTACAATTGAACTCGTTAAGTTGTGCAAACGTTTCCGGGAACGTTTGCATGGTTTTAGTACGCCATATCTTTTTTTTATTACTTACTTGTACTTAACCTTGTTTGGTAATTGAGCTGTAATGCTTATTATCCCAATAACCATAAACCAACAAGAACCGATAAATCCATCTTTTTACTGAGTACATGATCCTATCGAGATATAATTTAAACAAAATTAATTTGCCTGTACCAGGCCTTCCTGACGGACAAATATTTGAATTGCCCGAAAAAGTGTTACAATTTGGCACCGGGGTACTTTTACGCGGTTTGCCCGATTATTTTATTGATAAAGCCAATTGTAAAGGTGTTTTTAACGGCAGGATAGTAGTTGTAAAATCAACCGACACAGGTTCGGCAACTGATTTTGATAAACAGGATGGTTTATACACTATCTATACAAAAGGTATTGAAAATGGACAAGAAATAGATAAACAGGTTATCTGCTCGGCTATTAGTCGTGTATTATCAGCCGCAATCGATTGGAACGCTATTTTGGAAATTGCCCAAAGCCCTCATTTACAGGTAATCATTTCAAATACCACAGAAGTTGGTATTAAACTTGTAAAAGAAGACATCAGCAAGCATCCTCCTGAATCCTATCCTGGAAAATTACTGGCCGTTTTATATAAACGATACCAGGCTTTTAATGGCAGTGCAGATAGCGGACTGGTCATTATTCCAACTGAGCTGATAACAGATAATGGTAAAAAATTAGAGTCGATTGTACTTGAACTGGCGCATCTGAATAAGCTGGAACCAGCGTTTATGGATTGGTTGGAAAGTCATAACCGTTTTTGCAATTCATTGGTTGATCGTATAGTACCCGGAAGGCCCGATAAGACACTAAACGATGAGCTGGAAGCAAAAAGTGGCTATACAGACAATCTGAGCATTATAGCAGAACCATATAGCCTATGGGCCATTGAAGGGGATGATCATATCAGGTCCGTATTGTCATTTCATGAGGTTGATGAAAGTGTTGTTATAACGTCTGATATTGAATTATTCAGAGAGCTTAAACTGCGTTTGCTGAACGGAACGCATACTTTAAGCTGTGCCTGGGCCATTTTGCAGGGTTTTACTACGGTGAAAGAAGCCATGAGTAATGAATCTTTTATAAGTTTCATCACCCCATTGATGTTTAAGGAGATATTGCCTGTCATTCCGTATAAAGTCGATGAAAACATAGCGACCGATTTTGCCGGCAAAGTGCTTGATAGGTTTCGTAATCCGTACATCAGGCATGAATGGTTGAGTATTTCGGTACAATACACCACTAAGATCAAAATGAGGGTGATCCCTTTATTATTGAATCACTATAAACTACATCATACTGTTCCTGAACATATGGTACTTGGTTTTGCTGCCTTTATCCGCTTTATGCAGGTTAAATCAACTAACGATGGTCATTATACCGGAATAATAAACAACCGGGAGTATCAAGTTACCGACAGTTTTGCCGGGTATTTTGCCACGGTTTGGGCAAATGTAGAAACTCATATAGCCATACACCAGATTTTGACAAATACCGAACTTTGGGATACCGATCTTACCATTTTACCTGGATTCAAGGATGCAGTAATTGAACGGTTTAACAGTTTCAAATAAGTTAAGGTCTATAGGTTAATTGTTGCCTTTAAAAGCTGGCATAAGCCCTTACCGGGAATGTGCCAGCTCCCTTAAATTTTGGAGGTACAGCGTTAAATTTGTAGCCGCTCTCGGGTAATTTATCCAGGTTGCATAAATGCTCGGATATCAGGATTTCGGCTCCCAGTAAAATGGTATGCACCGGTCGACTTTTACCCTGGGTGTCATCAATGTTATGGCTATCTATACCCACCAGTTTTACGTTGCACTCTTTTAAATATTCGGCTGCATCGGCTGTAAGATAGGGGTGTTTTTCAAAGTATTGTGTTGTGTTCCAGTGTCTTGCCCAGCCGGTATAAACCAATACAGCTTTATTCCTGATCTCTTTACCGGTAAAATAACTTTTGCCAATTTCGGTTGCGTTTTCAGCATTGATGGTGATAGCATCAAGATCTGCAAACCGTTCCAGTTCTATTTCAGATAGATCTTTACCATGCTCAAAACGGTGAAAAGGACAATCGATATAGGTACCCGTATTGGTCACCATTTCTATTTTTCCTATTTGGAATTCTGTTCCCGGTTCATAGTTGGCTTTGGATTGTTCCCGGCTCAGGTAATCGCAAATAATGGGCGAAGGCAGGCCTTTATAGGTTACCAGGCCATCGAAAATGGTGTGACTCAGGTCGATATATTTGTCATCAGGCTTAATATTAACCGGCTGACGCTTGTGTTTTTCTTCGATGTAATATTTGTTCAGGATATCAACCTTGCCTACCATAAGCAGCTGCATATCGTTTACTATATAGTCGGCCAGCTCCTGGTCGCTGATAGTATCGCCGGCAATATCCAGCCGGAAATCCTGACCCTGTATGCCGCCGCCATTGGTGAAGGAAATATCGAAATCAAAAACTACTCTTTTATCGGGCATGGTGATTCGCTTGCGTTTGGTGATCGGATGAATATGGTGGAAAAAAACTTTTTAAACCTTTAATTTTAACAATTTTTAGTCAAAAGCAGGATAAAAAGGCTTTGTTTTTATGCGTTTTAACTAAGCTTTAACGCCATTTTAACACTTTTTAACAAATTTTTTGCATGTTTTAAAAAGTTTAAAAAGTATTAAATGATTGATTGTTAAATAGCCGAATTCATAATGGTCTGTTTTGGGTCCTGCTTCTGTCTTAATAAAACAGCCCTGGTGTCTTTTTATAAGACACCAGGGCTGGTATGGACATAAAGATACGAAATTTTGGGTAGAATATCAATCCATAAAATCAAGTCATGCCGAACAACAGTGAAACAAGTTCAGGATGGCCTACTATTAAAAAGCTCTCTAATCTTACTTACTTATCTTCAAATACCTATAAATCAATAAAAGGATACAAAATATACCCGCGGCCGAAATAATGGAACTCACCGTTATGGCATGCACTATAGCCCTGGGGCCGCCATTGGTCATGGCCCCAAATACAGCTACACCCATGGCGCCTGCTGCCTGCCGGGTGGTATTTAGTACAGCAGATGCCGTGCCCGATCGTGTTTTAGCCACGGTGGATAAGATACCTGTGGTCATGGCGGGTACGGCGAGTCCCATACCCATTGGGATGATAACAAAAGGAATAAACAATTGCCAGTAGGGTGTATGGGCATGGGCAATGAGCAGGCCTGCATAACCAATGGCGCCGATAGTAAGCCCGGTGATGATGGGCATACGTGTACCATATTTGGCCATAAGTTTGCCGCTGATAAGGTTGGAGATGATAAACCCGGCAGTAAGCGGTAAAAAAGCCAATCCCGCGGTAAGCGAAGGGTAATTAAGCACATTTTGAAGATAAAGGCTCAGCACAAACACGGTTCCGTAATAAGTGGCATTCAATACAATACCCTGTAATACCAGTACATTAAAAACTGGCGACTTAAACAAATCAAGCGGCAGGATAGGGGACCTGGCTTTTCTTTCTATCTGCAGAAAAATGATGAACATGATGGCGCTGAATATCAACGCGCCGTAAATAACAGGATTATTAAAACCGAGGTGGTGCAGTTCGATAATAGCGGCAATAAGCGCGGTAAGAGCCAGCATCCAGGTAAACTGACCGGGAATATCAAAGCCTTTATTGGCGTGTTTTTCGCTTTCGGTGAGTTTAATGCTTAACAATATGCCAATCAAACAAATAGGAACGTTCACAAAAAATATCATTCGCCAGTTGCTTAGGTGCATCAGCAGGCCGCCCAAGATTGGGCCTGCGGCTATGGATACACCACCAGCGGCCGTCCACCAGGCTACGGCCTTGCTGCGCTGGGTGGCTTCATGGGCAAAGCTTTGGTTTAGGATAGATAAGGAACTGGGGATCATGGCTGCCGCGCCAACGCCCTGCAATACCCGGAAAACGATCAAACTAAAAGGACTCCAGGCGAAGCCACAACCGGCAGATGCTATGCCAAATACCAATAAGCCAAACTGGAAAAGCCTTTTTGAACCCAGCAGGTCGCTCATGCCGCCGGCCGAAAGCATCAGCACCGCGAAAGCGATGGTATAGGCATCAACTATCCATTGCAGCGCGCTGATATCGGCCTTAAACGAGGTGGATATTTGCGGCAGCGCGATGTTTACGATGGATACATCCAACTGCGATACTACAAATGCCAGGCTGGTGGTACCCACTATAAAAATAAATGGTGATTTTGTTGGGTATCCCTTTCTTATTGCCGTCTCTTCCATGATAGATGTATTTGACTTACAACGCAAAGATACCGCCTGCCAAAGCAATACAGTTCGGTTTTAAATGAAATATGAAATTCATATTGAATATGAATAAATTTTTTTATTGCTTTTTATAAAGCCTTTTGCATAATATATTTAGCTAAATTTCCTATCAGGTTAAGCATTTTATCGGATACCATAAAAACAAAAGAATGACTAACATTAAAAGAAGGGTGTTTATCAAAAACACGCTGATGACCGGTGCCGGCGCTGTTATTGGTCCACAGATCATCAGGGCGGCAGAAGTAGGCAGCGCAAAACCGGCCGAAAAGCCAATAATAGCAAGTGGTAAAAAAGTTATTGTGGCAGGCGCGGGCATAACTGGACTTTGTTGCGCCTATGAGCTGATGAAGGCCGGGCATGAAGTGGTTGTACTGGAGGCCAGCGGTCGGTATGGCGGCCATGTATTTACCGGACGCGATGGTTTATCAGATGGCCTGTATGCCGATTTCGGGGCCGACCATATCACCAAGCCGGGCTACGAGCGTTTTTTTGAATATGTGGATGAATTTAAGCTCAAGGCCATCCCTTATCCGCATGCCGAGGGTTCTGAGGCCGCGCCGGATAACCATACCTTAAAAATGATAGGCGGTAAATTTTATACGCCCGAAATGATGAAGGACCCTACGGTGCTGGCCAAATTCGGGTTTAATGAAAAGGAGATCAAATTTCTGGCAGAAAATCCGATGTATGCCCTGAGCGATTTCTACCTGAAACCATACCTCGATAAATTTACCGATCCATATAATCCCTTTGGCGTTGGTTATGATGATTATGACCAGATGCCCATTGCCCAGATCTATAAAAAAGAAGGTGCTTCACCTGGTGCACTCAGGTTTTTGGGCGGAAGCACTACCAATGCCCTGTACGCGTTGTGGCGATCTGCCATTATGAAATCACGGGGCAACCCTCCATCAGAAGGGGATACTTATCACTTGAAAGACGGTAATGAGCAGCTGCCGATCGCTTTTGCCAAACGCCTGGGTGCAAGGGTTAAACTCAATCATCCGGTTACAGCCATTAAACACGATGCCACGGGTGTAACGGTATCCTACAAAGCCTACGGTACAGCCCAGATCCGGGAAATGAAAGCCGATTTCCTGGTGAATTGTATCACCTTGCCGATTTTTAAAAATATTCCGGTTAGTCCACCCTTGTCACCGGCCAAGCAATATGTGGTTAACCGCATGGGTTATTCTTCGCATCCTTTTTATGTGTTCGAGGCCAGTTCCAAATTCTGGCTCGACGATGGCTTTAAAACCATCAATATGGAATTTGAGCACCCTGATATTTCATCCATATGGGAAGAAACCAATGAGGTAGATACCCAGCGGGTGATCCTGAAAGCCTTTGGTCCGGGAGGCATCTCGCCCGAGCGTGTTCTGGCTGCTTTCCGGGCAGTTTATCCGGGTAAGCATGATACAATAGAACAGGCTTTAACGTTCGACTGGACAAAGGATAGGTTTGCCCCGGCCTGCGAAATGCAGCCCTTCCCGATAGGTACCATGCGCAAATTCTGGCCGCAGGTGATGCTGCCCGAAGGACGCATATATTTTGCAGGTACTTATGCCGATAACATGAGCCGGGGGATGGAGTCCTGCATCCGTTCGGCACAGCGAGTGGCGCAGGAAATTGGCAAGGTGTGAGTTTACAATTTGGGTTAAAGACCGGTCATGGTTTGACAAGCTCACCATGACACCCAATTAACGTTAAGAACTAAAAAACAATCATGTCATACGAGCGATAGCGTGTCAATCTCCTCGCGTTTATACATACGACGAGATTGCTTCATCGTTCCTTCTCGCAATGACATGGTTTTTATTTTTTGTCTTTGATCCTTACTCCCAAAATCCGTCCAATCCCCTACGGTACCTGGTTGATATGCGAAACTGAGAATTTTAAGCCCATAATACCGATCATGATGAGGGAGATAAAGAAAAGTTCTGTCCAGGTGATGGTTTTGTTGAAGAAGGCCATTTCGGCTATTTTGATAAATACCAGTGTAGCGGCGGTCCAGATGGCGTATGCGGTGGCTGTAGAGAGCTCTTTGATGGCCAGGGAGAAGAAGTATACATTACACACACCAAACAGGATATAGCCCAGCAATGGCGCCAATAGCGGGAAGCTTACATCAACCCGGTAAAAGTTTTGCCAGGTGAGCAGTTTAAGGTCGCTTAGTTTAAAGTACTTGACCGAAAACGTCCACGCGGTTTCAAATACTGCTGCTATGATGATATATATCCAGGCCAAAGGTTATGGGGTTATTGCAAAATCTCTTCTTGCGGGTGAGTGGTTATGGTAGTGTTGATAGTTTGTGACGTTGTATTGGTAGTTGCTTTTGAACGTTTTTTATCAAATGGTGACAGCAATATCGACAAAATATTCGGTCGCAGATTATAGTAGCGCTCAAACCATTTATATTTCAATAACTTTTTTTCGTCAAAGCGTTTTACCGAAAAGGCATGCTGCATAAAATAATCCCGGGGATAGTCATAACCCAACCCCCAGTTTTCGCGTTCGTTGCCGGGTGCATGCCCTGGATCGTAAGCAGATTTAAACAAGTGGTCCCATATCGAAAATTTGGTAGCAAAGTTAGCATGGAAAACCTCCTGGTAGTTGGCATGGTGCCACAGATGCAGCTCGGGTGTGTTGAGGATATATTTGAGCTTGCCCAGCTTTACATTTACATTGGCATGGATAAACATACCAAACATGGCATCGAGCAGGGCTTTAATAGGTATCACGGCCGGATCGGCGCCTAATAAAATAATGGGCGCGAATTCAATGGTTTGGTTGATGATGATCTCGATGATGTGTGAACGTGAACCCGACAAAAAATCAACCTCCTTGCCCGAATGGTGTGCCTCATGGGTACGCCAAAGAAACTTGCTGTGGTGCTGCAAACGATGAAACAGGTAAATGTACAGATCATGCGTTACCAGGAAAAATAATACCTGCACGGCCACCGGCCAATGGGTTACAAACTGAAAGGCCGACCAATCGAAATGGTGCTGAATAGGAGCTATGATATAATCAAATATCAGGATCTTTAAAAAATAGCTTTGTATGAGTGTGTACCAAACCAGGTCGATCCAGAAACCTTCCCTAAAAAATTTCAATCCTTTGCGGTAGGGCGATACCCGTTCCCAGGTAATAATGAATATTACCCACAAAACCAGTATCGTAGTGGTAACGGTAAGCAGTTTTTCCTGTGGCATTTTTTTAGTATCAAGTAGTTAGTATCAAGTATCAAGTACCAGTATCTCGTTTTCTTTTATGGACAATTAAAAAAGTCTCGATACTTGATACTAACTACTTGATACTAAAAAGTTATATCGCTGTCCATCCGCCGTCAACTACCAGGTTGGCGCCGGTCATGTAGGCGGAGGCGTCGCTGGCTAAAAATATCAGCGCGCCCTGATAATCGTTAGCTTTGGCCATCCGGCCCAATAATGTTTTGGCCGAATAGTTCTGTACAAAAAAATCATTCTGATTATTCTCCACACCACCCGGCGACAGGGTATTTACCCGCACCCCTTTATTACCCCAATAAGCAGCTAAAAAGCGGGTGAAGTTGATGACCGCCCCCTTGGTTACCGGGTAAGCTGCTGATTTATAAAAATCCTGTTCGCCCTGCGGGTTTTTGTAGATCGATTGATCGGGCCCTACCATACCATAGGTGGATGCTACGTTGATGATACTGCCCGAGTGCTGTTCGGCCATCACCGTACCAAAAACCTGCGAACAAAGGAACACCCCGGTCACATTTACATTCAGCGATTGCTGAAAGGCCGCGAGCGGATAATTTTCAAATGCCGAAAGCTCTTTAGCCATAGCCGGGTTCTCGAACATATCGTTAATGGCGGCATTGTTTACCAGTATATCGATGCTGCCATAGCGGGTGAGTATCTGCTCGCGGGCAATTTCCAGGGAGTGTTTGCTGGTCACGTCGATCTTTAGTCCACCGTGCTGTTGGCCCAGGTTTGCGGCGAAAGCTTCTACCTTTTTCTCGTCCATATCGGCAGCTACCACGTTGGCCCCGGCCATGGCCAGCGCTTCACAATGCTTTTGCCCGATAAGGCCCAGCGCCCCTGTCACTATAGCCGTTTTCCCTTGTAATGAAAATAGTTCCATATACTTTTATAATGAGAGTCAAGATATAAGAGTCAGGAATCAAGAGAGAATACAAAATCTTTGTTGGCTACCAGTTAGCATTCTTCCTTTTTATTTTCTTGACTCTTGGTTCTTAACTCTTGTCTCTTATTTATAATGCCGCTGTTTTTGGCTTAATGTTATAATTGCTCACCTTACGGAAAACGGCCTCCAAAACTTCGCCTATTAAATAGCTTTTTACATCGCCCCTTAAAATGGCTTCTTTAACCAGTTGGAGTACGTCGCGGTAGGCTAAAAGGGTGTAATCAATATCTTCGGAAGTATGACTGAAGCACATGTTATGGAAACCAGCCCAGAGGATACCACGTTTGATCATTTCCTGCTGCATCAGGGTTTTTAATTCCAGTGCATTTCCTGCTTCAGGAGTAAAAGTTACCATGCTGCGGCAGTTATAACCTATACAGCGGGTGTATTGATCCATACCTAATGATATGGCAATTTGGTTATAACCATCTTTTAACAAAGCGCCATGCTGATCAAGATATTGCGGTACATTCTTGTCGCGCAGCTCACTGATGGTGGCTATACAGGCTGCTAATGATAAAGCTTCGCCGCCAAAGGTGGTATAACTGAATACTTCGGAATTGAACAGATCCATCACATCCGCTCTGCCGGTAAGCAGGGCTATAGGCATTCCATTGGCACAGGCCTTGGAAAATACTGCCAGATCGGCCT
Organism: Mucilaginibacter sp. RCC_168; assembly: GCF_041355315.1. NCBI lineage: Bacteria > Pseudomonadati > Bacteroidota > Sphingobacteriia > Sphingobacteriales > Sphingobacteriaceae > Mucilaginibacter > Mucilaginibacter sp. RCC_168. The sequence goes on along the minus strand of NZ_JBFUPN010000007.1, from coordinate 104,421 downwards.
TTACGTTAAAATATTCCTGCGCACCGCCCAGGGCAATACGGAAGCCTGTCCACATTTCATCAAAAATAAGCAGGGTGCCGTTTTCGCGGCAGACCTCAGCCAGTTGTTGTAAAAAGCCGGGTTTGGGTGCTTCAAAAATAAAAGGCTCCAATATCAGGGCAGCCACGCTTTCGTCTAAGGCTGCTTTTATCGATTCGATGTCGTTGTATTCAAAAGTGTAGGTAAGGTCCTGTATGGCTTCGGGAATACCCGCGTTACGGCTGGTAATACCGATATACCAGTCGTGCCAGCCGTGATAGCCGCAGCAAAATACTTTATCCCTGCCTGTAAATGCACGAGCCACACGTATGGCAGCCGAGCAAACATCGGCCCCTGTTTTGGCTATTTTAACGGCCTCGGCATTCGGGATCACCTGTTGTACCAGCTCCGAAAGTTCCACTTCCAGTGGGTGCATCAGCGAAAAGGTAATACCATCATTTAGTTGCGAGCGGATGGCATCATCAACAGCAGGATAGGCGTAACCTAAAGAAATAGGGCCGATGGCCGAGTTATAGTCGATATATTCATTACCATCAGCATCCCAAACGTGCGAGCCTTTACCTTTTATCAGGTATTTTGGCGCTACGCCTTTGCTAAACTGACCCGGACCTTTAGCCAGGGTCTGTGTTACCGGTTTCTGAACTTTTAACGCGCGCTCATATATTTTGTCCGACTCGGTGATATCGGGATAATTGTTGCTTAACTGTATTTTATTAGCCATGGTAAAATCTTTTTTATTCTGAAAACTCTGGGGTTAATATGGATGGTTGTGAATACCCGGTTTGATAGCCCAGTATCCTTTCGGCTATTTGCTTGCCCGAGAAACCTTCGTTTTGTAATACATCAGGTAATAAGGCTGGTTTAAACCATCTTTCTTTTAAGGCAATGGGCATTACTTTAGCGGTGGTTTGGTATTGCAGTAATACTTCTGCTACAATAGTGTATAAACCGCCGGTCAGGAAATGATCTTCGAGGGTAACTATAAGGCTGCTGCTGGCTGCTACTTGCAGGATGATGGCTTCATCAACCGGTTTAAGGCTGCGCATGTTCACCAGGCCAACGGATAATCCTTCGCTTTGTAATACCTCAACAGCGATGAGCGCCTGCTCGAACATCAAGCCATAGGTTAAAATGGTTACATCGCTGCCTGAAGAGATCACTTCGGCCTTGCCCAATTCAAAAGGCTCATGCACGTGATTGGTTTTGCGGGTGTTGATGCGGGTATAGGCCGGGTTTGGCGATCTCCAGATCTCGGGCAGCATCTTTACCAGGTCATCCTCATCGGCAGGAGCAAACACAGTTACATTTGGGATGCCCCGCATAATGGAAATATCTTCGATAGCCTGGTGGGTAGGGCCGTTAGCATCTGATAAAAAACCAGGGATAAAACCGCTTAGCTTAGCCGGTAAATTGGCAATACCCAGGTCGGTGCGTACAAATTCAAAAGCACGCATGGTTAAAAACGCGGCCAGGGCATGTACTACAGGTTTGCGGCCACGTAAAGCCAAACCAGCCGATGCGCCGATCATGGTTTGCTCGGTAATGCCTGTATCAATAAAACGCTTACCCAAAACAGCAGGCAGGTTACGTACCAACGCGCGGTTTTCGGCTGTCATCACTACTACCTGCTCATCGTTCAGGGCCGTTTCGGTTAATAATTCTTCGTAGGTCATGGGCTTATCTGACAATTAAAGTTTCTGATGTTAATGAGGTGGTATGCTCACCATGCAATTCCAGTAAAAGCTGCTCAACTTCATCGGCCGAGAAATTACAGAACCAGCGGTCGGCGCGTTCCTGAATGCTCGGTAAGCCTTTGCCTCGCACGGTATCCGCTATAACTACATTGAGTTTGCCTTCCTGAAAAGGGAAGGCGCTAAAGGCCTCGTGTAATTCGGTATAGCTATGGCCGTTGATGCGATGCACCGCCGCGCCAAATGATTCAAATTTTTGTACCAAAGGCTCCAATGGTATCAGATCTTCGGTACGCATATTAGCCTGGAAATGGTTACGGTCGATCACAAAGATCAGGTTATCCAAACCATAGGCATTGGCTACCAGCACTGCTTCCCAGCAGGTACCTTCATTTAATTCGCCATCACCCATAATGCAGATCACTTTGTTCTTGCTGCCGCTGATTTTGAGATCCATAGCAACACCCATGGCCACCGATGGTAAATGACCCAATGAGCCCGAGTGAAATTCAACTCCAGGGATATGGGTGTTGGGATGCCAGTAAATATGGTCATTCAAAGAAAGGTGATTGTCCAATCTTTCTTTTTCCATGAAACCTAATTCAACCAGCGTGCCATACAATGCGGGTACATCATGGCCTTTTGACAGGAACAGATAGTCGCGGTCGGCATCTTTTAAATTCGCAGGTGTGAGGTTCAGGAATTCGCTGTACAGATAAACGATCATATCAACTGCCGATAAAGAGGCTCCTGTAAAGCAGCCGCCTGCGGTTGACATGCGCACAATATGCTCGCGCACTTTCAGCGCTATGGCTTGTAGTTCCTGTTCGCTACGTTTTGTGTTTTCCACGGGGTAATGGTTATTTAAATTAAATATTTATTGGCTAACCGGCGCTTGTTTGGTTTGCTCCGGTTGTATGGTTTTTAACTCGTTTAGGTGATTGCGGTACCAGTTTACACCGGCATAGCTGGCATTGATCTGGTAGATCTCCGGTTTTCGATCCAGCAGATCCAGGATATCCTCACATGAAAAGCTTTTGTTTACCGGGTACAGTTCTTCAAACACCCTTTTGATAAACAGATAGTCTTCCTGGTAGTCGATCGTGAAGCGATGCGACATGGAATAATCCAAGCCGGTTTCCCAGCTTACATTACCGATACTGAACAATTGCGGGTTTTCCCAGATGTAAGGTGTGGTATGTTCCAGTTCCAGATTTTGCCGGGCATTTTCCCAGGTTTGCTTTAAGCAAGCCATGGTCATGATCTCCACATCGTTACCATCCGGCCAGGTAGCGGGATGCAGGTTGCTCACATAGTCATGAGCAATGGTATGTTCAAAAAAGTAAGTAAGCGTCTGGTCAATAATCCGTGGATCTATCAGCGGGCAATCCGAAGGGATTTTTAATACTACATCTGCATTATGCAGCAGAGCAGCCTGATAATGGCGGTCGAGCAGGTTATTCTGATCGCCGCGGTAACAGGGTATATTCAGCAACCGGGCTTCCTGTTCAATAATATCATCTTCTGGATTAACAGATGTTGCTATTACTAAAACGGCCTGATGCTTTATCATTTGCAGGCGTTCTATCATCATTGCCAGTATGGTTTTACCCCAAACAGGTAACATCACCTTCCCGGGTAAACGGGTGGATGCCATACGGGCTTGTACAATGATCACCATTTTTTAATTATTGAATTACTGAATTATTGATTTATTGAATTTGTCTTTGCTTCAAAAGTTCTTGTTCCTTGCTCTTTCTATCCTTGTTCTTTGTTCCTTAATAGTTAGCCACCAATTGTTCGGTATAAAAAGGAACCTCTTGCGTATTTAAAGTTTTTTGTACATCAAAATTCTCCTGTCTGCCTTTATGATTAATGTAAGCACGGCACACCTGGGCTATTTTATTTGCCGAGATGCCGCCGTTCTGAACCGGAGATAACCTTTTAAGCTCATCCACATCAAACCACGAATGCACCTTTTTGCCTAAAGCAATGCCGGTATATACTACGGTTGAATATTGGGTGATCAGTTCGCAGCAATTAGCGATCATATGGTTGGTATTCCCCGACTTAAAGATCATGGCATCGGCCGGAGCATGTTTCCGGATCTCTTTTTCAGCACGGTCAGCTTTTTCATTGGGGTGCAGTTTAAACAGCAGGGGCCTCCCATTAGCTATTTTTACGGCACTTTTAATAAAGGCTGGCCGGTTCTCGAAACGATAGGTTTCACGCATGTCTGTAGTGGCTACCATTACATAATCACGGTGGGTGAAGTCATTATTCAGAAATTGTTCCAGGTTATCATAATTCGGCATACCGGTAACGGCGATCTTATTACCGTCGGTGCCGTTTTTAATGAAGTACTGACGATAACCGGATGAGGCTGAACAATAAATGTCGCACACGTTTGATGAGCCGTTCAATGAAGTATTGCCGCATAAAAAAGTGGGCAGTCTTAGCGTTTTTACTATTTTGCTTAACAGGGTATATTTATCAACCATGCCTTCCTGTACCCATACTGTTTTGATTTTACGCATGCGGTTAGGCACCAGTATATCCGAACAAAAAACCACCAGGTCATACTGGTTTAATCTTGCTCCATAATCAATTTGCAGTCCGTGCTGATGAAGGTATTTTTCTGAATTGGTACGATAGTAATTTGATAGTATAGTGCCGTTGAGCAGCGAAGTATGATTAATGAATAAATTTAATATATAGTTATCTGTAAATAGCTGACTAAACCAGCAATCAAACTCTGGCAGTTCGTTTGCTATCTGGTGCATTTGTGATGTTTGGTTTACAGAACCGGTAATAAACAGTATTTTCTGCATTTATAGTTTGATGACTAATTGTTAAGGCAAATGTTTTCTGTTATGGTATGCTTAACTTAACTGATATAAATATTTTATAATAAATTATACATCATATATTAAAACCATCGCAATGGATTAAAAGTATGGCTGTTACTTTTATATAATGCTAATTTAAGGTTATGAAATAGTTAATTATGTATTAGGGTAATTTTAACTTAACACATTCAAGCTTAATGTTTTATATTATTTAGCATTCGCGGAAAAAGCTACCCTCCTGGTCAGGAAGTTTTTAAGCTCCGGAAGTTTATCCGTATTGATCAGATCAACACCGCAATCAAGCAATTCATTCCAAACAGCCGGATTTTCGGGCGATGCCCATAGTCGTACCTTTTTACCAAACCGGTGTGCCATGCCGACGTATTTACATAAACGTTGTTTTTGTGAAACAGGGAAAACGCCGCTGCCAGTCCAGTTTACCAATTTGGAGTATTTACAGCTTGCTGTGCGGTAAATATTTGCTGACGAAGTATCCTGCTGAACCTTCATCAGGTCCTCGTCAATAAAGGCCAAACGGTTTTGTTGTTTTTTCAGGATCTCAAATGGTTTGTGCCCGGTTATCACTATGGTGATCTGACGCTGAACAAATACGCCATCCTCATAACCAGAAAGTATATTTTTATATTTTTCGAGCACTTCCGACAGTACCTCGTACGTTTTAGCCGCGTTTGATTTAATATCGATCATCAGCGTAATGGGATAAACAATGCGTGATTCCTGCCCGTTTGAGCCATTGATACAACTGGCCAGTGGATCAAGGTAAAGACGCTCCAGTGTGCGGTGCCTTTTAAAAAGCGGGAGCAGATGGGCGACAATGAGTTTACCGCGCCTTAAATATATATCGGCTTCAATATGGGTGTACCCGTTGTCCAAAGCATCGTACAAAGGCCGTTTGTGCCAGTAATCATTATGGGCGAAGGCGTTGGCGAGTGGGACATTTTGGGAGTAGGATTTAAGGGCAGTAAATGCGAGGAGAACTAAGAACAATAATTTTAGGTGCTTTAGGCAAAAGCTTGCGGCTTGCATCATTAATTGTTTTTGTTGCACAAAGCTATTTGTTCAATGTGTTATAAATATTAGCCTACGGTTAACAAATTTTTTATTGATGTTAAGGTTGTGTGAAGGAGATTTAGGGAACAAGGATTTGGGGAGTAAGGACTTTTGGAACAAATATTTTTGGAGCAAGGAACAAGGATTTAGTGAATAAAGAGCAAAAATGAAAGCGAGAAGAGTAAAATACAAAAAAGAACAAGGAGCAAGATCTTTATCCTTGCTCCTTGTTCCTTTTATACTTGATCTAAAGGAAAATCCTTGCTCTAAGAATTAATAACCAGGGTTCTGAACCAGGTTTGGATTGGTTTTTAATTCGGTTGATGGAATAGGATACAACCTGCGGGTTGGATCGGTGTTCATTTTCAGGTCATCTGTTTTTCCGCCAGCTACCGGTAGTGGATATTCTTTTTCAAACAAGCCAAAACGGATCAGGTCATTACGGCGCCATGCTTCCCATGAAAGCTCACGTGCACGCTCATCTAACAAACCATCCAGATCAATTGAGGCAGCGGCTTGTGCGTGGGCACGAGTACGCAATTTATTTACCAGGGTAAGCGGAAGCTGCGTTTCGCCATTGATGACAGTTGGGGTAGCTCCGCGTAATATAGCTTCGGCTTTCATCAGCAGCACATCGGCTAAACGGAATACCGGCACGTCGTTACTGTTTAAGCGGGTTGCCTGGATGATGTTAACATCTGGATAGTACTTGATAGATCTTACACCTTCTGATTGCGAGGTAAGTATATCGTTACCCAAATCCATTGGTTTTAAACCTGTGAGGGTTAATGTAGGTATCAGGTTGATCTGTTTTGTAGCATTTGGGGCTGGGTAGTAAACCGGTTGATTGGTGAAACCTCCATTACCGTCGGGATAAAATTGTGGTCCTGCCAGCCATGTTTTGGAACGGTCGTCGCCAGGAATGTTAAAGCGGTTATAAAACTCAGGCGTGGTACTCATGGCAATACTTAAACCTACATTAAAACCATATGCTTGTGCCAGGTAATAAAAGAAACCGAAACGGGTAAATTGGTTGCCCGGTATTTGCTGATCGTAAGGTACTGCAAATATGGTTTCGTTGATCTGCGGACCGTTTGTTGGCAAAAATATATCCCGGTATTTAGTATCCAGATAATAGTTGGTATTGGCCTGTACGCTATCGCACATGGTTACGGTTTCCTGGTAGCGGTTGGTTCCGGTGTATACGCCGGAGTTCAGGTACATTTTTGCCAATAAGGCGAATACCATTCCCTTGGTTGGGCGACCATATTGCGATACGTTTACTGTAGCGTTGCTGCTTTTAGCCGGTAATAAAGGTAAAACAGCTTTTAATTCACTTTCAATAAAGGCATATACTTTAGCACGCGGTTGAGTAGCCGGTTGTCCGCTTACCGGGAAATCGGTAATGATAGGTACATTACCATACAAATCCATCATGAAATAAAGGTAAAGGGCGCGCATCGCTTTAACTTCGGCAATAGATGACGCCTTTTTTGCAGCTGTTGATGATGACGCGTTGATAACGCTGATAATACGGTTACAAGAGTTTATCCCGCCAAAACCCCATTGCCATACGCCTATTACGTTAGGATGGTCAAAGGTCCAGGTATGGTAATGTAATTGACGGTATTGGCCACCATCATCAAAGTTACCGTCACGGGCCGGTAATATAGCCTCATCTGTCGACATGTCCTGCATGCGCCAGTAAGGTACCGCGTAGTTTGATGACAGGTTGGAGTAAATGGTACCCAGTAATGCGGTATAATCGGCATCGGTTACCGGGAAGTTTGATTTTACGTACTGCGACTCAACAGGTACATTTAATTTTGTACAAGAAAATGTGCCTATCGTCACAACTATCGCGGCACATAGTATGAATATCTTTTTCATTTTTGTTTATTTAACTGTTATTAAAATGATGCGTTTATACCTAAACTGAAGGTGCGGGTTTTAGGATAAAAATTCCTGTTATCAATGCCAGGAGTTAAACCGCCCATATCAATTTCCGGGTCGACGCCGCGGTATTTGGTAATAATGAAAATATTGTTGCCCGAGGCATAAAAACGCAGACTCTTAAACGCCTGGATATGTGGTTTAATGGTATAACCAAGGGTGGCATTATCCAAACGCAGGTATGAACCACTTTCCAGGAAACGATCTGAAATGAGGTACGCATTGATATCTTTAAACGATTCGCCTAAAGTAAATCTGGGTATGTTTTGCAATTTTGAATCGGCCGGATTATTTAACGAGGCTAGTGTAGCATTCAAAATTTTGTTTCCATAAACACCGCGAACCAGGAAGTTAAAGTCGAAGTTTTTGTAGAAGAAACTATTGCTCCAGCCATAAATAAGTTTAGGCTGTGCATCGTATTTTATAAACTGATCTGTTGTAAGCGGTTGAGCGGCCGTTGTTGATCCGTCGGCTTTTTGATAAGTACTAACACCATTGGCATTTTTGCCCAAATAGTGCCACAAATCAAATGTACCAAGCGCATAACCTGGTTGTATGATCTGGCTGTAGTTGCCTGACTGACCTTTACCACCTAACTGGGCAGTTTGAATATACGGAAGAACAAGTCCACCCTGTGATAAACTTTGTACCACGTTTTTATTATGCGAAAAGTTTAACGAAGTGCGCCATGTAAAATCACGCGTTTTTACAGGTATGGCATTTAATACAACTTCAACACCGCTGTTTTTCATTTTACCTACGTTTGCGGTTAAAAGCGGATAAAAATATTGGGTAGTTGATACCTGGAGGGTAGTGATCAGATCGGAGGTTTTCTTGATATAATAATCAACAGAACCGGTAATGCGGTTGTTGAGTATACCAAAATCCAAACCTATGTTGGTAGTAGCGGTACTTTCCCATTTCAGATTTGGGTTGTCATTACGTACAGGGCCAATAGGGTTAACTATATTACCATTACTTAAAAATTTACCACCACCCGGAGGCACGCCGTAAATTAACTGAGCGGTAAAGGCGTCGAACCCTGCACTGTTACCAGATACACCATAACCGGCCCTTAGTTTCAAGTCGCTGATAACCGGAACAGATTTCATAAAATCTTCGCTGGTGATCTTCCATCCGGCAGAAGCCGCAGGGAAATAGCCATGGCGAACGTTTAAACCGAAACCCGAAGATCCGTCTTCCCTTAATGAAGCCTGTAGTAAATACTTATCGGCAAATTGATATTGTGCACGGGCATAAAAAGATATTAACCTTAAGGTAGAAATATAGGTTGGCGGGGTAGTGCCATTTATATTGTAACTCGGATTAAAAATAATTTGTGAAAGTTGGGTCGGGTTGGAGAATGCTAAATAATTATAAGTTAAAGCATCATTTGAAAATCCCTGAGTTTGTACCCCGAATCCGTCACCGTTACGATCCTGCTGATAAGAGTAACCACCTAATAATTTAACGGAATGCCGACCAAAAATGCGGTCGTAATTAAAATAAGCTTCTACAACGTTACTGGTATTGGTATAAGCACTGCGCGCGGCTACGCCTCCAGCGTTAACGTATATACCAGACTGACTGGTAGAGTAGGTATTAACGTTGTTTTGTTCCTTTTGGGTTGATCCCGATACGGTAAACTTTAAACCATTTAAAATGTCAACAGAAGCAAAACCATTGATCAGGGTTTTGTTGTTCTCTGTTTTGATAAAGTTATTGTTAATTAACGATAGTGGATTCAATGGTCCGCTACCTGTACGGGTATAGTTTTCTTTATAAGTACCATCCGGGTTAAAAGGGCCTACTGTTGGCAAATAGAACAAAATACCCGATAATACCTGGCTTTGGAAGATGTCGTTGTTTTTGGTGGCGCTATTGGTAAGCGTGATACCTAATTTTAAACGATCATTAAAAAAACGCTGGTTGATATAACCTTTGTAGATAGTACGCTCCAAGCTGGTATTTTTTAATATACCATTATTTTTCATGTAGTTTACACTTGCACCATATTCTGAATTGGTACCAGCACCACCATAAGAAAGGTTGTGGTTTTGCGAATAGCCTGTTCTTTCGGCCAGTTTTTGCCAGTTGGTATTTGAACCATCGTCGTCGGCTGCGCTCAGTTTAGGTACGCCATTATCCGTTAAGTATTTACGCAGTTCATCGCCTGTAAGTACATCAATGTTTTTGGATACATTTTCAACAGCGCCATACGCACTATAGTTTAACCTGGTTTGGCCTGCTTTTGCCTTGCGGGTTGTAACGATGATTACACCGTTTGCAGCACGCGAGCCGTATATAGCAGTTGACGATGCATCTTTTAATACATCGATACTCTCGATATCGGCAGGGGCCAATAAATCGATAGAAGCTCCCGGTACACCATCAATTACATAAAATGGCTCTGTGGCACCGTTGCGCAAGGTTGACGGCCCTCTTAGTATAGTTGAAGGCTGTTTGTTAGGGTCACCGCTTTTGGTGATGTTTAAGCCTGCTACTTTTCCTTGCAGTAATTCAGCAGGGGTGGTTAAAACACCTGCGTTAAAATCCTCAGCTTTTACCGAGGTGATAGCGCCTGTAACATCCTTACGACTTGATGTACCGTAACCAATTACTACCACATCTTTTAACTGTTTGGTATCAGTTACAAGGCTAACATTGAATGATGATTTATCACCTACAGTAACCTCTTTTGGTACAGAACCCAGGAAGGTGAATTTTAAAACATCATTTGGGCCGTTAACTGTAACGGAATAACCGCCATTGCTGTTGGTTGTAGTAGCTTTGCCCGTGCTTTTAACGGTTACTACAACACCTGGTAATGGTGTGTTGGTTTCGTCTGTTACCGTTCCTTTTACAAGCCTGCCGGTTTGCGAAAAAGCTTGTAACGCGGTAAGTAATATGGCGCAGGCAATGAGCAAGCCATACCTGGATAAATGATGTGTTTTCTGGAAAAAACAGTGGTAAATTTTTTTCATAATGTGTGTTTTGGACAATTAATTTAACTAAATTCAGGAATCGCATTTTTCCGCTGCAAAGGAATGATGCGCATGTTAGGAAATCATCAAGTGAACATTAGCTTTTTTGTTTAGGGTAAGGTGAGTGATTTGGTTAATTTTCGATAATTTTTGTATTAATTTATTGACTTACAGCGTTTTTAATACATGAAATAGGTTAGATGTGCCATAAATTGGTTATATGGAAAAAACTAATTATTAAAATTAGTTTAATATCAGTTTAAACAACTTTAATAAGGTAATAAATAGGTTTTATTGCCTGTTGCTGAAGCTTATAAATTCAGTAAGTTTAGTATTGGTTTATAATGTAATAGTTAAAGAAGTAACGGTTACAATAGTTTAAAAATAGATTTTAAATTACGCCTGCAAAATACTTAAACGTTTTTTGTTTAAAAGTAATTTAAATTGAACCGGTTTTTGGTTTTTTACCTTAGTTAGAAAAATCTTGATTGGAAAATATCTCGGGGCTTAATCCGCATTCGCGCAGAGCTCTGGCGTTATTATAAGCCAGTTGTTTATAAAATGCCTCATCCTGGCTTACAACTGCTGGATTATTGATCAAAAAGTTTATAGTAAACACCTTTGAAAACTTATTTCCTGATTTTTCTGTAGCCTGGTTTAAATATTTATAATATCCCGGGATAGCATTGTATTCGCCGTTAAGGACAGCTTTCTTAATTTTAAGACTGTAAAAGGCCTGTTTCATGGCTGGTGTAAACAAACTCTCTTTTGTTTTAAATAACTCAGAAGCCTGATCATGAATGGTTTTAAGTTCTTTTACTCTGCCCAATAAAAAGTGCGAGTCGGCCAGTAACATTTTCAGGAAGAAATTATAACCGGTAGGCTCAGTGGTATCTTTAAAATGAACTTTTTTGAGCGCGTTTATATACCTGAACATTTTCAGGGGTTTTTGACATATTAAGAGCACAAAACCTGCCAATAAATAAATAAGATCATTCCCCTGGCTGTAATGAAGATTACCGGTTTGTTTTGGCGGATTAAAATAAAATCTGGTAATAGTTACAAAGAAGTCCTTTTTGATGATGCCATATTTGAAAAAGTAATATATGGTATTAAGGCATTCTAACGGACTTATGGTAAACTCCTGATAATCTTCGTGCGAAAAAACGCTGAGTTTTATTAAATATGCCTCTAACGAAGGCAAATCTAATTGCAGTACCGATATAATGGCCAGTGTGCTATAGGTGAGGATCTTTTTATAATTGGATAGTTCGAATTTTAACAGGGATTGTAAAGATTTTTTGTAGTCGGGGGTTATCAGTTCCAGTCCAAAAAAATAATAAAACAGGCCATCACTGCAATCCTGTTTAAAATAATTGGCCATCGTACCTGTATTGCTTTGACCTAAATGAGCTTTATGAAACAAATCACCCAAAAACACAATCATTTCTGATTTCTCTCTGGGATTAAGGTCGGTTTTGGATAGTGACGAAAAATTTTCCTGCTGCCCGTTTTTCATGGCGTGCATAATGCACCACTTAATAATTGGCACCTTAAGTTCATTATTTAAAAATAACAGGTTAATAGCCTTTACCAGGTTTTCGTCAAAAATGTTATCATTGTCATACAATAATTTATGGGCAATGGCCAGTTCTAAAAAATTATTGTTTCCAAATTGAACATAGGTGTTAAACTGAGCATCGCTGCTGGTATTGATCTCTTTTAAAAAACCAATACTTAATAACTCTTTATATGCCTGATTGTACTGGCTGAATAAATCATTTACCTTTAGTTTGTCTATATCATACTCACGTTTTTTAAAATCCATATTTTCAATAAGACCTTTTAGCAACAGCGTTTTGTCTGTTGCGTGGTGCCCCATATAAATTTTATTGAGTATAAAGTTGGAGATCAGGTCGTAAATAGAAGTATGGTCGACATTATTAAGCGAAAAATTATCCTTGTGCTGTTTATAATAAAACTGAAAATAAAGCGGGAGATTAAAACTGGCGGCAACATCAGCCGGTATTGGTATCTGCATTTCCGGGTTGATGTTGAGGCACAGGTCTTTTATTTCCTGTAAATTGAATAGCGGTACATTACTATTTACTTGCTGATCAGTAATAGTCCCAATGAACCATTTTGGGTGATCAGGATCCAGCACATGCCGGTTATTGATCCAGTTAGCTGACCGCATGGTTAAAACCATTCTGAACCATTTTTGCGATTGATAAAATGAAAAGATGTCCATTAACTGGTCAAGTAATAATTGAAACCAGTTATTCTTAAACATATGTTCATCCAGGCCATCAATAATCAGGTAAAAATTACCCTCTTTACGCTTAGTATCATCAAGCAGCGATATGATATCCTCTTCGAGTGTATAGCCTAATAAGGCCAATAGCCAATCATTAAAATCCTTCCCGCTGATCAAAACATTCATTAAGGCATTACTGCTGAAAAACAGGATGATATCATTGCTGCCCGATGTAATGTTTAGCGCCAGTCTTTCATCTACCCAATGACACAGGGCTATGGTTTTGCCATAGGATGGAGGGGCAATCAACACCGTTGCTGCATAATCGCCTTTTAAAAACTCATCAAAATGTTTTTCGAGAAAGCTCCTTTTGATGCTTTGATTAAACGGAATGCCCGATTTGTTTTTTAAGGCCTGCAGGGTGAAATTAGTGATCTTGGCGGCTTTTTGACTCAGGGAGTCCCAATCAGCATTTTTATGGTTGCTGTTAGTATGTTGTTTGTCCTGTTTTTTACAGAAATCATCCCATCCATTATATCCGCAGTAATTTGATAATACATCAATAGTAAATAACGACGGTTTAAACTTACTTAAAGCGAAGCCATAGATCCTTTTTAAGGTGGTTTCGCTTACAGTATGGCTCGTTTTATCACTGATCCGAGCCGAAAGTATTTTACAATCACTTGCCTGGATGCGTGTAAGGTTTGAGATTTCTAAAACATACGATTTTAATAATTCAAATAGCTGTGATGAAAAGGCTGTCATATTATTAAAAAGTATCGGATATATAGCTTCTAATGACCGTTTTACTGATAAATCAAAGCCCTATAACCCTGTATTATAAGTTTTAGTTAATCAGTAGGTTAATTATAAGTTTATGAATGTATGTAATTTTATGACCTTAGATTTTATTTCTGCTTTTAATGAATAAAATGAATATTTCCTGCGGTTTTGTTCATTTACAGTGTTGAATGAACAACTATCCCAGGGGGGATTTCTGTTTTGCTGTTCGGGGGAGTTACAGCTGTTGTATAGATAACCCAGTCGATTAATTATGGGTTAATTTTATAGTTGACAGATGCTTTGGTGTTCATCTATCAAAGAAGCGAGAAAATAGATACAGCACAGATCAATACATGGAAAACGCCCATTACCAATAGGTCCGATTGTTCGTCGGTCAGGATATTTCCTGGTGCTTTGATGCTTAGTTTTTTTAATTTTACGAAGCCATAAATACCGGTTATGGCTGCTAAGATAACGACAAATGCCGCCACCTTATCGTTTATAATACCATTAATCATACGTCGGTTTTTTTGGTCAAGATCCGCTTTGGGGGCCTATAATATTATACATAGTTATGTATAATGCTTATATATGCTGTTTGTTTATTTTGTTCATTATTATTTAAGTGTTCACATTATTCATTCTGGCTACTTCTCCTTTAAGCCAACATTTTGGACTTAACTTTCCTATAGCTAAACCCGTATTAATTTACAATTTGCTACCTGCGTCCGGATCGATAATTTCGGAGAGTTAATAAATTAAAAGAACACCATAACACCTTGTACTTTATATTAAAATAGACAGATGGACAACACAGACATTTTGGCCGAAAAACTTGATTTTACATACAAAAAGGAAGAAGGGCCCAGCGATGTAAGAGGTTTGATTGCATTATGCCTTAATTATTGGTATGTATTTGCATTAAGCATTATTACTTGCCTGATAGCCGGATTTGTTTATATTCAGTACAGTCCGAATCAATGGAGCATATTGGGTAAAGTAATTGTTGAAGATGAGCAAGGCACACCGGAAAAAGCGCTGACCAATGGGCTTAATGCCGATCTGGCTTCCCTGTTTGATGTAAAAAGCAATGCCGATAATGAGGTTAAAATATTAAAATCAACCAGTTTGATAAATCGTACCGTTGCCAAGCTAAACCTCAATATTCATATCCTGGATAACAATGGCTGGAAAAGTTTTGAAATACATGAAAACTCACCAATTGCTGTATCGGTTGATTATAAAAAGAAGGATATTCGTTTAAGTAAATTCAAAATCGCTATTCTTAACAACACAACTTTTCGTATTAAAAACAGCAAGGAGGACCTGGATATCACCGGCGAGTTTGGGAAACCGATTCAGCTTAGCCAGTATAATCTTACCATCAACAAAACCGATAAGTTTAAACCTTCCGGATATTACAAATTAAATATCCAGTCGAAAAAACAAGCGGCAAAAGACCTGACTGATAACCTGGCTGCCGGGCTTGATGATAAACAGGCCACGGTGATAAATCTGCAGTTAAGTTATGAAAACCCGGATCATGGCGAATTAATTTTGCAAACGTTGATG
This sequence comes from Mucilaginibacter sp. RCC_168, assembly GCF_041355315.1. Classification (NCBI taxonomy): domain Bacteria; kingdom Pseudomonadati; phylum Bacteroidota; class Sphingobacteriia; order Sphingobacteriales; family Sphingobacteriaceae; genus Mucilaginibacter; species Mucilaginibacter sp. RCC_168. Next base: position 89,222 of record NZ_JBFUPN010000007.1, on the reverse strand, counting down.
GAGATGTACCTGCAAAGCAACCTATCCAACAAGATACGTAAGGCTGATAGCACCATGAAATTCATCAACGCCCGCCTGTTGGTTGTTGGAGACGAACTGGGTAAAGTTGAGAAAAATCTGGAGCAGTATAAAGTTCAGAATAAGATATCAGATATCAACGCGCAATCAAAAGCGCTTGTTGAAGGTGCTAATCAGTATCAAAGTAAGTTGAATGATAACTCCGTACAATTGGCGGTGGTAAATGATCTGTACAGATATGTAAATGATGCCAATAACCCGCAGGTTGTGCCCAGCTCCTTAATAACCAAGGATGTTGCCTTTGGTACAGCCATTAATGCCTATAACGAAATGCTTTTACGGAAGGAACAGCTCAAGCTAAACCTTACCGATAACAGTACCATTATACAAAACCTTAACCAGCAGATTGAACTGGCCCGCCGGTCGCTGATGGCGAGTATTAAAAACTATCGAAATAGTTTGGAGGTTTCGCAGCAGGCATTCAAGAAGCAAAACTCATTTATCGAAAACAAAATATCTGATGCCCCTGTAAAAGAGCGGATCTACCTGGATTATTCCAGACAGCAAAGCTTAAAGCAGGATCTTTACTTATTCCTGTTGCAGAAAAAGGAGGAGACGGCTATTTCTCAAAATGCCACCATGTCAAGCGTGCGGATATTGGATAATGCTGAAAGTAGCGAAAAACCTTTTGCACCAAAACAATCGTTGATATACCTTATTGCTTTGTTTGCAGGCATCTTTTTACCGGCTACCGGCTTGAGTATAAAAGAAATGATGAATATCAAGATCAATAGTAAGGCTGATATTGAAAAACATACGAGTGTGCCCTTACTGGGTGAAATAAGCCGGAATACCAACCGTAACAAGCTTTTGATATACAATGATTTCCGCTCCATCGTTTCTGAAGAGATAAGGGCGGTACGTACCAATCTGAAATATGTTACAGAGAAGGGTAAGTCGAACGTGATCCTGTTTACGTCAAGTATGAGCGGGGAGGGTAAATCATTTATTTCCCTTAACCTGGGTAACTCTATAGCCATGTCTGGCAAAAAAGTAGTGTTGCTTGAACTGGATTTACGCAAGCCCCGGTTACTGAAAAATATCGGTGTGGAGAACGATCACGGTTTTACTAATTATGTAATTTCAAACGAAGAGGAAAGTATTGATAACCTGATCAAGCCTTCTACTTTTAATGAAAACTTCTTCTTTATCTCTTCCGGGCCGATCCCGCCAAACCCGACCGAGCTATTAATGCACGACAGGTTAAAAACCCTGATAGAAGAACTGCGTAAGAGGTTTGACTATATAATTATTGACAGCGCTCCGGTAGGCCTGGTCTCTGACGCTCTCATCATTGAGGAGTTTGTGGATATCACCTGCTATGTGGTAAGGCAAAACTATACCTATAAATCGCAATTGGGTATCGTAAACGATCTGCACAAATCAAAAAAAGCCAAACATCTTTACCTTATTGTAAATGATATTGAGCTTAAAAAGAATAGCATTACCGGTTACGGTCACGGTTATGGTAACTATGGTTACGGCTATGAAGGTATTGAGGAAAAAACTAATGGATTGGCCTCTATTTTCAATAAAACAAAAGAACCTACCACATAAATAGTATTAAATAATTTATGCTGCAGGCTATACAAACTCATGTTCAGCGCTTTTTTACAAAGGGACACGAGCGTTCTTTGAAAACCAAAAAAAATATCATTCAGTCGGTTTTATTAAAGGGAGGCAGTGTAGCTATTTCGTTGTTACTCATCCCGCTTACTATTAAGTACATTAACCCAACCCAATACGGTATCTGGCTTACACTAAGTTCGATCATTACCTGGGCCGGGTTGTTTGATATGGGACTCGGAAACGGATTGCGGAACAAGCTGGCCGCCATGATATCATTGGGCGATGTTTCATCGGCAAAAAGTTATGTAAGCTCAACCTACGCCTTGTTGCTGATCATATCAAGCATCATGTTTGTGGTGTTTTATTTTGTTAATCCTTACATCAAATGGCAGCAGATCTTAAACGCGCATAACACCCCGGCAGGCTATCTGAGCATGACCGTGTTGATTGTGTTCGCATTTTTTTGTTTCCAGTTTGTGATACAGTTGATCAATAACGTATTAACAGCCAACCAAGCCCCGGCCAAAACCGCTTTTTTAAGCCTCATGGGGCAAATATTATCGCTTTTGGCGGTATTGTTTTTAATGCGGGTTAAACAGGGCGAATTGCTTGATGTGGTTATTGTTATCGCAGGTTTGCCTTTACTGGTATTAATTGCTGGCAGTATCTGGTACTACAACGGGAGTTATAAAGAATTATCACCCAGTTTTAGGTCCATCAATTTAAAATACGCTAAAGAGCTGCTGGGTGTAGGTGGCGGATTTTTTATTATTCAAATAAATGCCCTGGTACTTTACGAAACAGATAATATTGTGATCACCCAGTTATTTGGTCCAAAAGAGGTAACTACATTTAATGTAGCCTACAAGCTGTTTTCAATTATCCTGATGTTCTTTGTTATCGTAATAACGCCGTTTTGGAGCGCTTTTACCGAGGCCTATACTAAAAATGACCTGGAATGGATCAAGAACGCGGTGCTCAAAATAAATAAACTATGGATAGCCCTTAGCGTTTGTGCTATTTGCCTGCTCATCGTATCTCCCTGGTTATATAGGCTGTGGCTGGGTAAAACCATAACGGTGCCCGTTTTTCTGTCAATAGCTATGTGCCTGTACACCATAACCATTATATGGCAGGCCATACATGTTCAGCTTTTAAACGGAATAGGTAAAATCAAACTGCAATTGTATGTGGGTATTATTGGTTCGATTGTGAACGTACCCTTATCGGTGTTTTTAGGTAAAAAGATAGGGGTAGCTGGAGTAACACTATCCAATGTTATTTTATTTATCATCATGGGAGTATTGTTTTCGATACAAACAAAAAAAATAATCAATAAAACGGCTACCGGCATTTTTAATGCCTGATACAGGCCAGCGGTTGAAATATAATTATCAGGTTGATCATGTATTATATCAGAAAATTTTACAGGTTGTTACGGGTGCTGTACTATCAAATGGCACGGCAATACTCGTGGCTCATCAGCAGTTTTAAATTTTATTTGAATAACGTAAAATATCACCGTGATTTTGTTGGTTTCGGCATTCCCATACTGGACATTAACCTGCAGGGGACTTTCTCCATTGGTAAAAGATTTTGGTTCAATAGCGGTAAATATCATGCGATGGGCGGACGCCAGCAGCAATGCTATTTTGTGGTAGCCAAAGGTGGTGAGTTAACTATTGGCGATAATGTAGGCGTTACTTCGGTAGCCATCATTTGCCACAATAAGATAAGCATCGGTAACAATGTAAAAATAGGTATCAATACGGTTATCTATGATACCGACTTCCATTCGCTCGACGCGCGGATGAGAAACAGTTATCCGGAACGGCTGGATGGCGTAAAAACAAAACCGGTTATTATTCGTGACGGCGCCTTTATAGGCGGACACAGTACTATTTTAAAAGGAGTAACTATTGGGAAAAACTCTATAGTAGGGGCAGGCTCGGTGGTGTTTGAAGATATACCCGACGAACAGGTTTGGGCAGGAAACCCCGCCAGGTACGTACGCGACAACTTTGTTTATGCAACTACGGCTTAACTAATTTAAGGAAATGATCAATCGTATATATCCGCTTTTATTGTTGATACTCATTGTAGCCTCGTTTTTTCATATGCAGGCTATTGTGTTAGCTATTGCGTTGTTGATCATTTTTATGCCTTTAAAGCATCGTTTGGCAGCAGTAAAGGTGGCCCGTATTTTTGCTATTTTGTTACTGCCTGTGCTATTTGCCCTGATAGTTGGCTATAAGAATGATAACTATCTTATTTTAAAAGATTTTTACTACTTCAGCATACCTGTGTTATTTATACTATCGGGGATTGTGCTGGCCTGCAGGCTTGATATTGAAAAGTTTTTGAAAACGCTGGTTTACGCGGGGCTAATCACATCTGTATTGGTAACAGCCATATCAATATCCTATATGGGCGTCAGCGCTTTGTTCGATCCGTACTCGGCACATTATGCCATGGGTATTGTGGGGGCACCTGGTCCGCCAATGGGGCTGGCCTGTTTACTGTTTACCTGGAAGTTTAATATCCGCTTGTTTAAACCACATTGGTTTAAATTATTTACAGCGGTAAACGCATTTGGTATTTATATGTGCGCCTCCCGTACTTACTTTATTATCATGGTATGCTTTGCTTTGCTCATGGTGGCTGATAAGGTTAAGAAGATATGGATAATTCCAACCATTTTTTTCCTGGTTATGATCATCGCGCTGATACCGACCGATATTTTTCAGGCTACTTCGTCCGAGACCTTTATGAGCAAATTGCTGGGTTCATTTAATGAGCTGAAAATGGGCGATTATAATACCGAGCAGGATATCAATATGAAATACCGCGGTTATGAATCGTTTATGGCGCTCAAGAGTTATATGGAGGGTGATACCAAAGATTGGATATTTGGCGGCCTGGGTAAAACCGTCGATCTGAAAACATTTGTGCGCCTGGGTGAGGATACTGATTTTCAGTTTATCCCGGTTTTGCATAATGGCTGGCTTTACCTGCTGGTAAAAATGGGAATAGCAGGCCTGTTTACCTATATCGTGATATTTTTTGGACAGATCATTAAAAACTGGCGAAAGTATGCCGATAGCACAGCTAAACCGGCTATCAGGTTATTCGCTGCTTTGAGTATCGGCTGCATATTTAGCCTGCTGCTTACCAATTATATTGTTACCGCGTTGTTTAATACCGAAATGTGCATCATGATGATAACACTGGGTTATAGTTACCTCAATTTCAACGCGTTGGTTTTTAAGCAGGAGGAACGTGAAAAAGAAAAAATTCAAGCCTATCAGTTTAAAGCAGCTTAATGGATATGGAAACACATTTAAATATTCCTAAGGTTACCATTATTACTGTTGTATATAATGCGGTTACCACTATTGAAGATACCATACTGAGTGTGATCAATCAAACCTATAGCAATATCGAATACATTATTGTGGATGGTGGCTCAACCGATGGTACTTTACAAGTGATCGATAGGTATAAGGAGCGCATAACCCGTTTTATCAGTGAGCCTGACAAAGGTATAGCCGATGGCTTTAACAAGGGTATTGCCATGGCTACGGGTGATTGGATTGGGATGATCAATGCCGATGATTGGTATGCAATTGATGCGGTAGAGGTGATGATGTTTAATGGTTCGGAAAAAGATGATGTGCGCTGCGGCAACATTATACTGATAGGTAAAAATGGATTTGAGCGGGAAAAAAAGAGCAAGGTGGGTTGGTTGAATTTTGGTATGTACATTATGCACCCCACATGTTTTATCCGAAAAGAAGTTTATCAGAAAACAGGTAAGTACGATATCAGCCTCAAAATAGCGATGGACTTTGATATGTTCCTGCGGATAAAGTATAACGGTTTTGAAATCGCTCACATCGACAAAACCGTGGCTTATATGCGTATGGATGGAGTAAGTAATGATACCGTGAAAATGCACCACGAGGAACTTGCTGTAATGCGCCGGCACTTAAAAGGCCTCAATTATTTTAATTCCTGGCTGTTTAATTATTTGAACCGCTTGCGCTGGAAATATTTTTATAAAGACCCGCTAAGGACACAATTAAATTGAGATAAGCGAAAACCTGATCCCCTGTCATGAAAAAAAAGATACTTATATCAGCTTATGCAATATCTCCTTTTAGAGGATCTGAGTATGGCGCTGCCTGGAATACGGTAATGCATTTGGCTACTCAGCATGAGGTATGGGTGCTTTATGGTATGTCTGATAATTTCATGGGCGATACCCAAACCATGCGGAAATATGTGGAGGAAACGCCTTTAGCTTCTGTACATTTTATTGAGGTACAGCCTGGGCGTTTGGCTAAAGCTATTACCCTGTTGGATAAGGCCGGCCTGGGTTGGTTTTTTTATTTTGCTTATTACCTGTGGCAAAAAAAAGCCTTGAAGGTTGCCCGCGAGGTTTTAAAAACCGTTGATATTGATGTGGTACACCAGTTAGGGCCAATCGGATACCGGGAACCCGGTTTTTTATGGAAACTGAATAAACCCATGGTGTGGGGCCCGATAGGGGGGATGAACATCATCAATAAAGAGTTGCTGAAAGGGAAACCTTTTTCAACCAGATTGAAATTCAAGGTTAAAAACGCCATCAACCATATCCAGCTCAATTACTCCAGGCGCATCAGGGAGGCATTTTTGCAAGCCGATGTGCTGATAGCAGCCACATCGGCCGGGCAGCAAACTATTCGCGGAAAGTTCGGCGTGGATAGTTATTACCTGTCTGAACAAGGCATCATCAGCCATGCTTTTTTGGACGAATCAAAATTTGATCATATTAACCAGCAGGTTCAATTGGTATGGTCGGGCACACTTATCGAGCGTAAAAACTTCGACATGTGCCTGGATGTACTGGCAAAGATTAAACAGAATAATTGGATGCTGCACATACTCGGTAATGGTCCAATGAAAGAAAAATTACAGCAAAAGGCCGTCGAATTAAAATTAAGCAATCGCATAATATGGTATGGGCACATACCCCGACCAGAAGCTATCCGTGTAATGTCGGGAGCTCACCTGCATATCATCACCAGTATAGCCGAAGATAACCCGGCTGTGATATTTGAAGCTTTAACGTACGGCGTACCTACATTGACTATGGATCATTGTGGCATGGGTAACGTGATCTGTAATAAATGCGGCATCAAAATAGATCTGGATACCTACGATACCATTGTTAATAATATGAGCGCTGCCCTGGAGGATGTGCTGGCAAATCCACATAAACTGGTTGATCTGGCTCAAACCACCATAGCGTGCGCCGCCGAACATAACTGGGATAAGCGGCTTGTGCAACTGAACAATATGTATGAGGAGGCTATCCGGATACGTGAAAAACGTTACCATTCGTCATCCTCACTAACTACATTAACTGCCTGATATGCTTGCCAACGGTCAACATAAAACAATCAAATTAGGTATTGATGCTAAGTGGTTCTTCAAAGGGCCGCCGAGCGGGAACATGGTGGTGAAAAACCTGGTGAACGAGATGGTGAATAACCCTAATGATCAGTTTCAGCTTTACCTGCTCATTACCCGCGATTGTAAAAAGCAGGCAGTTGAATATTTTCCTTCATCCGTAAAACTCATTTTTTTACCTGCTATTCCCAATATGTTATCCAACATGTTATTGGTGCCTTTAATAGCCAGTGTATACGGTTTGCAAGCGGTGCTTTTTCAAAACTTCAGCAGTTTGTGGCCCAATAGGTTACGTAAGATAGTTTATATCCACGATGTGTTGTTTTTGGATTATCCGCAGTATTATTCGGGTTCTGAGATCGCGTATTTCAGTAAAATGAAACGTTTAGCCGCCAAAGCCGATATGATCATTACCATATCCAATTCAGAAAAGGAGCGGTTGATCAAAAACAACGTTGCCGGCGAAAACAGGATAGCTGTTGTTTATCATGGTATCAACCATGCCTTTAAAACGCGGGCAAATTATAGCGGCGAAAGTATCAATAGTTTTATGCATAGGTATAACTTGCCCGCCAAATACTTGTTGTATGTTGGGCGCGTTAATATCCGGAAAAATATATTTCACCTGGTTAGCGCCCTGAACCAGCTGGATGACAAAGCTATTAAACTGGTTGTTGCCGGTGAGTTAGGCAGCGATATCAATTTATTGAAAGATCATATCCAGGCAGAAGGTGTTTCGCACCGGGTGATATTCACCGGGCATGTGCCCGAGGAAGATCTGTATCTGATCTATGCCAATGCTACTGTTTTCTGCTTCCCCTCATATGCCGAAGGTTTTGGCCTGCCGCCGCTGGAAGCCATGCAATGCGGAGTACCAGTGGTAGTATCACAGCGTACTGCTATGCCCGAAGTTTGCGGAGACGCAGCCATCTATATTGATCCTGATCATCCCGAAGATATTGCCGAAAAAATTAATTTTTTGTTGAATGATGAAGTGCTATACCAAAAAAAGGTACTGGAAGGGATTGATCATGCTAAGAAATTCTCCTGGCAGGTGTCGGCAAATGGAATATTAAAACTAATAGGCGATGCATACATTAATTGAAAAGGTAATTCGCAAGCTTAAAAATAACCCTGATTATAAGTTCGAGAACGATTATAGTTTGCGGGAGCTGTCGGTTATTTTATGGGGCAGGGGCCGGCAATTATCCCGCGGTGTATGGAAACGGATGTTTTTTAAAAGATCGGATGGCTTGGTATTCATCGGCTCGCACGTCAATATCAAGCACGCTTACCTGTTTTCGGCGGGTAAAAATCTTATTATTGAAGATCATGTTTATATCAACGCCTTGTCGTCCGAAGGTATTACCATCAAAAATAATGTTTCCATTGCCCGCAATTGCACCCTGATCTGTACAGGTGTTATCGCGCAAAAAGGTAAGGGAATTATTGTGGGCAACTGTAGTGGTATTAACGCGGGTACTTATTTAGGCGGTCAGGGTGGTATTGAAATTGGAGATAATGTGATTATTGGCCCGGGAGTTAAAATATTTTCAGAAAACCACAACTTTGCCGACTTTAACATCAATATTAAGGATCAGGGCGTAACCCGGAACGGCGTTTTTATCCATGACAACTGCTGGATAGGCGCAGGCGTAACCATATTGGCAGGGGTAACCATAGGTGAGGGCTGCGTTATAGCTGCAGGCAGTATTGTTACCAAAACAGTGGCACCACATTCGGTAGTAGCCGGGGTGCCCGCTAAAATTTTAAAAAAACGCGGCGAATTGCTTAGTCAGGAAGTACCGGTATAAAATAACAACCATGCTCAGAAATAATTTTAATAAGTTTAAAGGTTCGGTACTTTACATGGTATGCGGTATCATAGGCTGGTTGCCTTTTCATACGCTGCGGATATTTTTATTACGGATGCTGAAAGCAAAAATAAGCTGGAAGACCGGTTTGTACAGAGGATTTGAAGTAAGAAGCCCATGGAAATTGAGCATTGGCGCGGGTACCATTGTTGGGCACAACGCCTTGTTGGATGGGCGAATGGGTTTAACCATTGGCAATAATGTGAACATCAGCAATGAGGTTATGATCTGGACCCTGCATCACGACTATAATAGCACCGATTTTGCGCAAACAGGGCAACCGGTAATTATTGAGGATTATGTTTGGTTGTGTTCCCGTACAGTTATTTTACCCGGTGTTACCATTGGTAAAGGCGCTGTAGTTGCTGCCGGCGCTGTGGTTACCCGTAATGTACAACCCTATACAGTGGTTGGTGGTGTGCCCGCCAAACCCATAGCCAAACGCAATGAAAATCTAACTTATGATCTGAGCGATGCGGTTTTACCCATTATTTAATACCACCATTTGATTCCTGTTTTGAGCACCCGCATGGGATTGCCTCCAAAAATAGAGTTTTCGCCACTCAATGTTTTGGTTACCATGGAGTTGGCTGCCACTACACTGCCCGATGGTATTACCGCCCCCTTCAATATAGTGCACTTACAGCCCACCCAAACGTTATCGCCAATGATGATCTCTTTAGGATGGTTAAAAACCTCGCCTGTAGTTTCGTCGGCAATATGATGAAAGTCGGTATCCATTACTAATGATTCCCATGATATGCCGCTATGATCGCCGATCGTTATTTTTTTGGCAGCAACAATGGCACACTCGGTGCTCATGTTAAAATCATCGCCAAAAGTAAGCTCGGCATTTTTAAAAACGTTGATTTTACAGCCATGCATAATAAATGCCCTGCCATTAAAAACAACATCCCCGTCTACTTCCCATACTGCTCTTGATCTTTTAAAGTCGGTAATTCCAATAGCGCCGTAACCAATTTGTATCAGGGCGGTTCTGATAGGCGCGTTGATAATTACCCTGCCTTTTGTTTTGTGCAGAAACACGTTACGTGATATTAATACCGGGAATTTGATGGCGGTTTTAAAAGGGAAATATCTGAAGTTAAAAATGATGCTCTTTAAATTGATCCTGCTCAGAAATTTGAATACTTTGATCATTGTTTAATTATTATTTAGGGGTTTTATACACATAAGTATAATAATTCTTTATTAAAAAGTATAATGTTTTTTCATAATTACCTATACTTTTCCGTTTATTTTATTCACTCACTTTTTTAACAACCTGTTTGTTCACATAGGCTTTTGACGAAGCTTTTACCTGTGTTTCTACGTATAATTATACATGGTTCTATCAGAAGATATAGCTGATGGCCATGACCCTAAAATATTGATAAATTATTGATGAAAATATTAAAAATATATTATTATGCGTATAGCTATCATTGGAACCAGGGGTATTCCAAACCATTACGGCGGTTTTGAACAATGCGCTGAGTACCTTGCCGTTGGCTTGGCCAAAAAAGGTTATGAGGTAGTTGTTTATAACTCTCATAACCACCCGTACCAGGAAAAAACCTGGAATTCTGTTGAGATATGCCATTGCTACGATCCGGAGTTCAAACTTGGAACAGCGGGACAATTTTTATACGACTATAACTGCATAAAAGATTTAAAGAAAAAAAAGTTCGATGTTATTCTTCAATTGGGCTACACCAGCAGTTCTGTATGGGGTTGGCTTTTACCACGAAATTCTGTAGTTACCACTAATATGGACGGCCTGGAGTGGAAAAGGTCGAAATATTCCAAACCGGTTCAGGCATTTTTAAGATTTGCCGAAAAACTGGCCGTTCGCTACAGTGATCATTTAATAGCTGATTCTGTAGAGATACAACGATACCTGGAACATAAGTACAATAAAAAATCAACCTATATTGCTTACGGTGCAGAGATCTTTGATCAGCCCGATCCAGCGGTGCTTGATGAATTTAAACTTGACCCATACCAGTATGATATGTTGATTGCTCGCATGGAACCCGAAAATAGCATTGAAACCATTTTAGATGGAGTGGTTAAGGCTGGTACCAACCGGGAGTTTTTAGTGGTGGGTAATACTAATAATGATTTTGGTACTTATTTAAGGGCTAAATTTGCTAATTACCATAATATTAAATTCTGTGGCGGTATATATAACATGAATAAACTCAATAGTTTGAGATATTACTCTAATTTATATTTTCATGGTCATACGGTTGGCGGTACCAATCCTTCGTTGTTAGAGGCTATGGCATCCAATGCCCTTATCTGCTCAAATGATAATAAATTTAACAGGGCTATTCTGGAAAATGACGCCCTGTATTTTAGCGATGCCGATGATGTTGTTTTTAACCTGCTTACCGGTAATAAAAACGAGGCCCACTATACTCAGCTAATGGAGAACAACAAACAAAAAATAACAGAGCTTTATACCTACAACAGGATCGTCGATTTATATGCCGATCATTTTGAATGGATCATGGCAGAACGCGGAAAAGCTTATCAACCCAAAACGGTTAATCCTGAAGTATCATTCCTTTTAGAAAATTTATAGATCAATGCGAATTAATAGATTAATAAGCTATTTACCGTTACTTTTTACGGTAAGCGCCCTTACCATGCTTTTGGGTTCATGTTCATACAAACAAAATCAAGCCTATTTTGAACAAAATTCAAAAGCGCAGACCGCTCCTGTGAGAACGGATGATTATAAGATAGCTGATTATAAAATTAAGGCAGGCGATATTTTGCGTGTCCGGAATTTGCAAAGCATTAAACTTATTACCGACGAGGCCAGCGCCGCCAGCAGTACAGACCAGGCATCGTCTGGCGGGAGTACCCAGGCATTGGATTACCAGGTGGAAAGTGATGGAACTATAGCCCTGCCGGTAATTGGACGGGTACAGGTAGCAGGTTTATCAAGACTGGAAACATCAAAAAAATTGGACGACTTATACCGTCAAAACGTACTTAAAAACCCCATTATTGAGGTTAAGGTGATCAATTTAAAAGCAACGCTGGTAGGAGAGGTAAAAAGACCGGGCAATTATCCATTGCTTAAAGATGGAACCACCCTGATGGAAATATTAGGTGAAGCAGGGGGACTAACCGACAAAGGCAACGAAAAAAAAGTGAAGATTGTGCGGGGAGGGGGATTGCAAAGCAAGCAAATTATTGAGGTTGATCTTGACGATGTGGCCTCATTAACAAATCCAGAAACCATTATTCAGAACCAGGATATCATTTATGTGGAACAAAACAGGCGCGCTATACGTAATGAGAAATTACAGAACATTACTACCATTGCCCAACCGGCTCTGCTTTTATTGAATACGGCTTTAATTATTCTTACACTTAGAAAATAAGTTAGCCCTGCATCTAAACCTGATTACTGTTTGCACTACCTACAAAGTATGATCCCCGGGCATAATCTGCCCGGGGATCTGTTTTTTTGGATAAAAAGCCGTGAACTAAGCCAGTTTTTTCTTTTTTACCTCCAGGTTGGGTAAAAAGGCGGTAAGTATACCAATCAAAGGCAGATACGCGCATACATGAAATACATAGCTAATGCTGGTGCTATCTGCCAGCTTGCCTAATATAGCTGATCCTAAGCCGCCCATTCCAAAGGCAAAGCCGAAAAACAGGCCCGCTATCATGCCCACCTTTCCGGGCATCAGCTCCTGTGCATACACCAGTATGGCCGAAAATGCGGAGGAGATAATTATACCGATGAGTACAGATAAGATGCTTGTCCAGAATAAATTGGCATAGGGAAGCATCATGGTAAACGGCGCCACGCCGAGTATGGAGATCCAGATAATGTATTTACGGCCAAAACGATCGCCCAATGGGCCCCCTAAAAGCGTACCTGCCGCAACTGCTGCCAGGAATAAGAATAAATAAAGCTGTGAGCTTTGCACGCTCAAATGAAATTTATCGATCAGGAAAAAGGTGTAATAGCTGGTGATACTGGCCAGGTAAAAGTATTTAGAAAATATAAGTACAATAAGAATAGCCAATGAAAAACCAATACGCCTGGATGATAATTGATGGGTTGCTGTAACGGCATGAGTTGTTTTAGCTTTGGGTAATGCAAAGGCTTTATACCAGTTACCGATATAAATTAAAATGACGATGGCCAGCAGCGCGGCTAACGAAAACCACATTACACTGCTTTGGCCAAAAGGTACCACAATTAAGGCAGCCAGCAATGGGCCAAGCGCGCTGCCTGCATTACCCCCCAATTGAAATATAGATTGTGCCAATCCGCGTTTACCGCCTGATGCCATGTGGGCCACCCTTGACGATTCCGGGTGAAATATGGATGAACCGACGCCTATCAGTGCCACTGCCAGAAGTATTGAATAAAAACCCCGAGCAAATGCCAGGCATACCAGACCTGTTAAGGTAAAGCCCATGCCAACAGGTAACGAATACGGTTTGGGCTTTTTATCGGTATACATCCCCACAAACGGTTGCAACAAGGAGGCGGATAGCTGGTAAGTTAAGGTCACTAACCCAATATCGCTAAAGCTTAAATGATAGCTGGTTTTAATGAGCGGATAAATAGATGGAATGACCGACTGCAGCATATCATTCAGCAAATGAGAAAGGCTAATGGTGAACAAGATAGAGTAAACCGTTTTCTCAGCTATGGTTTTGGTTTGTTCCAATGGCGCAGTTAAAATTTTATTCGTCATATCATCTGATGATTAAAGGTAAAAAAATTTATCGTTGTATTATTTGTGTAATGCAGTCCCAGGCTTTTTTCTCATCGCGGTTTTTAATACTTTCATAAAGTTCTTCATGAAGCGTATCCTGAAATATGGTAACATCCGGATATATTTTAAGGAACCAGCTTTTAAGCTGTATGGAAAATGATTGGTAAAGATCGGTCAGGATAGGGTTACCGGCTGCTTCGGCAATGCTCATGTGAAACTCAATGTCGGCTTCTATGCATTCTTCCATCGAACCTCCATGTGCCATAGCTGTTCGTTTATCTAATTTGGCTTTTATCTTTTTTAGATCCTCCTCTGTACGGTTGGCCGCGGCTTTTTCGGCTATTTTCATTTCGAGCAGCTGGCGTACCTCGTCAAGGTCATGGGCTTCGGCGCGCTTTAGGCGCTGATGAAAAGGCTCGTTGATACCGGCAGGGGCTTCAATAAAAGTGCCTACACCTTGTTGTACCCGTAATAATCCGGAATTGGCCAAAATACGGATAGCCTCGCGCACAGACGACCGGCCTACACCAAACTGTTTCATCAGTTCGGGCTCGGTAGGTAGTTGCTCGCCGGTTTTGTATTTGCTATCGGCAATAGCTTTGCGCAATTGTTCGGCAACTTCCTCGGCAAGTGATCTTTTATGGATAATGTTTATCATCATATCATCTGATGACTAAAGTATGAACTTTCTTTTTGGAAACAAAATTTAATTTAAAAATGATAAATCGCTGGCATCATCGTTACTTTTTTTAATGTGCAATATTTATAAATTTATAAGCCGATAAAATCCTATTTTCACGGCTCCAAAGTCAAACGTAAAGCATAAGATATTAATCAATAAGATGAAGAAAGTAATTTTAGTAACCGGAGCATCATCTGGTTTGGGCCTGGCCACAGCCAGCGCACTATCGGCCCAGGGACACACAGTTTACGGCACCAGCCGCAATCTGAAACGGATCAGTAATGTTTCGTTTACGCCTCTGGAGATGGATGTTACTAACGATGCCTCGGTAAACGCGGCCATTGCAACCATCATCAAGGCTGAAGGCCGTATTGATGTAGTAGTAAATAATGCGGGTAACGGTATTGCCGCGCCCCTATATGCTGTGCAGGTTGATGACGCTAAAAAGCAGTTCGAAGTAAACTTCTTTGGTGTGGTACGTGTAAATAGCGCTGTGTTACCGGGCATGATCGAGAAAAAACAAGGCCTGGTAATCAACATCAGTTCCTTAGCCGGTTTATTTGGTTTGCCATACCAGGGTTTGTACAGTGCCTCAAAATTTGCTATTGAAGGATATTCTCAAAGCTTACGTATGGAACTGCAAAACGCAGGTGTTAAGGTGGCCGTAGTTAACCCTGGCGACTTTAAAACCGATTTTACCGGCAGTCGGGAAAAAGTACCTTTTACGCTCCCAAACGAGCAGTTGAAAAAAGAGTTTGAAGCAGCTGTAGCCAGTATGGAAAAAGATGAAAGCATAGGTGGCGAAGCCAGCAAGGTAGCTGATCAGGTTTGCAAGATTGTAGCCAAAGCAAAACCGGCGCACAATTACCTGGTAGGGGCATTGGGTCAAACCATTGTGCCTACACTTAAAGCCATACTGCCGGGCTCCATATTTGTGAAACTGATGAATGATCATTACGGGATAAAGTAATTTAGTGAGTAGTGGAATAGTGAGTGGTGAATGAAAGGAGTAGGATTTAATTATTCACCACTGATCACTCACTACTCACCGTCCACTCACTGCTCATCACTTAACCACTCACCATCTAATGGAAACAGTAAAAAATAATAAGAAAACCATTTGGGCCTGGGCCATGTTTGATTGGGCCAACCAGGCTTATAATATGGTAATTTTATCTACCATATTTCCGGCCTACTATGTGGCTATTACCCAGGAAAACAACCCGGGGGGCATGGTTACCTTTTTTGGTCATCGGTATATTAATACGGTGCTGTCAACTTACGTGTTAGGGCTCTCATACCTGATCATCGTATTTTTGCTGCCGATACTAACCTCCATTGCCGATTATAAGGGCCATAAAAAGCTATACATGCAATTGTTTACCTGGGTGGGAAGCCTGGCCTGCGCGGGTATGTTCTTTTTTACCATGCATACCTTCACCTTTAGTATGGTTTGCTACGGCTTAGCATCTATAGGTTATTGCGGTGGTTTTGTGTTTTATAATTCCTATCTGCCGCAAATAGCCACAATTGATCAGCAGGACGCCGTGAGTGCTAAAGGTTTTATTTATGGTTTTGCTGGCAGTATTGTGGTGCAGGTGCTTTGCTTTGTGTTTGTATTATCACCCAAAACATTTGGTATTACCGATGATGTTGCCGCACGTTTGTCATTCCTCATAGTAGGTATCTGGTGGATAGGCTTTTCGTTTATCGCTTTTTATATGCTGCCTAAGGGGCAGCCCAATGCAGGTTCGCATGAATATAATGTGTTAACCGGCGGATTTAAGGAGCTGGGCAAGGTTTGGCGAAAAGTAAAAGAGTTGCCTTTATTAAAGCGATTTTTACCCGCTTTTTTCTTTTACTCGGTAGGGGTACAAACCATTTTGCTGGTGGCCGCCAATTTTGGAGCTAAAGAACTAAAAATGCCCGAGGAAGACCTGATCATTATCATTCTGCTCATACAGATAGTTGCTATCATCGGCGCAGCCATAACCGCGAAACTATCGGCTAAATATGGTAACACCAAAGTGCTTGCAGGGATAGTTGGTGTCTGGTGCATCATATGCGGCAGTGTTTATTTTGTGGCTAACGCCCACCAGTTTTATGCTGCCGCTGTGGTAGTAGGACTGGTTATGGGTGGTGTACAGTCGTTGTCAAGGTCAACCTTTTCCAAGTATATCCCAGCCAATATCCCGGATACGGCATCGTATTTTAGCTTTTACGACGTTACCGAAAAGCTGTCTATCGTAGTAGGCCTGTTTGCATTCGGTTTTGTAGAATCCGTAACCCATGAAATGCGCGATTCAGCCTTAATGCTCGATTGCTTTTTTGCGATGGGATTGATTTTGTTACTATCATTAATTGTAGTAGAAGCAAGGGTTAGATCAGCAGAATCTTTAGCGGCGTAATTGTCAGAATCAGAATTTACAGAATTAAAGGATTTTCAGAATTGAATTCCTCCCTAATTCTGTTAATTGAAAAATTCTGTAAATTCTGATTCAGACAAAATTACACATTCAAAAGACACACCATCCCCTAAAACTAAGTACATTTGCGGCTTGTTAAGTAACTACCATGGCTAAAGTTTCAATCAACCTGGCAACGGGTTCCATACAAAAAGAAGATATTATTGTGGGTATCGACCTGGGTACCACCAATTCCTTAGTGGCGTTCATCACCCCGGAGAAAAATCCGCTGGTTATCAATGATACTGGTAAAGGTGTCCTGGTGCCGTCTGTTGTACATTTCGGGCCAGCGGGCGATGTTTTGGTAGGTAACGAGGCCAAAGAATTTTTAATAACCGATCCGCAGAATACCGTTTTCTCGGTAAAACGCCTGTTGGGTCGCAGTTACCATGATATCGAAAATTATAAGGACTTTTTCTCGTACAAAGTTATCGACGATGATACCGAAAGCTTAGTGAAGATTAAGGTTGGCGATAAGTTTTATACCCCGATAGAGCTATCGGCCCTGATATTAAAAGAACTAAAAGCCCGCGCCGAGCACGCGCTGAAAACCCCGGTGAACCGTGCGGTGATCACCGTGCCTGCCTATTTTAACGATTCTCAGCGCCAGGCCACACGAGATGCCGGTAAATTGGCCGGACTGGATGTATTGCGCATCGTGAATGAGCCAACTGCCGCGAGTTTGGCTTATGGCATTGGCTTAAAACCCGAAGAAACCAAAACGATTGCAGTATATGACCTGGGCGGTGGTACTTTTGATGTGTCTATACTGCAAATACAGAACGGCATTTTTGAAGTATTAGCCACCAATGGCGATACATTTTTAGGCGGTGATGATTTTGACCGACTGATTGTTGACTATTGGATTGAGAGGAATCAACTAAATAAAGCTGAAATTATTGCCAATAACGAACTGGCACAACAACTTCGCCTGAAAGCCGAAGAAGCCAAAAAAGCCTTCGCCCACCAAAGTCTATTTAACGAAAAAATAGGGGAGATCTGGTGTACATTGGATCGAACCACGTTCGAAGAGTTGATCATGCCAAAGGTACAGCAAACCATCACGGCCTGCCAAAACGCGCTGAAGGACGCTAAACTGACCATTAAAGAGATCGATGAAGTGATTATGGTTGGGGGATCGACGCGTACAGCATTGGTTAAAAAAATGGTGGCTGAGTTCTTCGACCGCCCCGTGCATGATGATGTGAACCCTGATGAAGTGGTGGCCCTGGGTGCTGCTATACAGGCCGATATTTTGGCCGGCAACCGTAAAGATATTTTATTGCTGGATGTTACCCCGCTGTCCTTAGGTATCGAAACTATGGGCGGCCTGATGGATGTCATCATCCCGCGTAACTCCAAAGTACCTACCAAAGGGGGCAGGCAATATACTACCTCCATTGACGGACAGGTAAACATGAAGATCGCCGTTTACCAGGGTGAGCGCGACCTGATCAAAGAAAATCGTAAACTGGCTGAATTTAACCTTAAAGGCATCCCATCTATGCCGGCCGGTTTCCCCAAAGTTGATATTAACTTTTTACTGAATGCCGACGGCATCCTTACTATACAAGCTATCGAACTGCGCTCTGGCGTGAAACAGGAAGTGGAAGTAAAACCTACTTATGGTATTACCGACGAGCAGGTAGAACAAATGCTGATGGACAGCATTACCCACGCTAAGGACGATGTAAACCAGCGTATGCTGATAGAGGCCCGTACCGAAGGCGAACAAACGGTATACGTGGTGGAACGCTTTTT
Source organism: Mucilaginibacter sp. RCC_168 (assembly GCF_041355315.1). Lineage (NCBI taxonomy): Bacteria > Pseudomonadati > Bacteroidota > Sphingobacteriia > Sphingobacteriales > Sphingobacteriaceae > Mucilaginibacter > Mucilaginibacter sp. RCC_168. The sequence goes on along the minus strand of NZ_JBFUPN010000007.1, from coordinate 70,579 downwards.
GCAAAAGAACGGTGATTACGTTACGGTTGCAGAAATTGCTGAAACACATAAGCATTTGGTGGCTTTGAAAGAGTCGCTGGTGTCTGGGGACAAAGACCTCATCCTGAAACGTATTGACGAGATCAATGAATTTACCCGGCCATTTGCCGAGCGCCTGATGGATCAGGCCATCAGCACCGCCATGAAGGGTAAGAGTATCGAATAATAGACATTGTTAACAAAAAACAAATAATGAGAATCAAGATATTAGAGTCAAGAATCAAGAAAAAAGTGTTATGTTCTGAAAAAAGTAGATTCCTGGTTCTTGTCTTTTGTCTTTTGACTCTTACTTTAAATGGGGTTTATGCAAATGACCTTCATTATATCCATAAAGACACTACGCTAAAAAGCGTAACCACGCTAGATACCCTGCAATATGATTCGCTGATGAAACGCCTGGCCAACGGCGATCAAACCGGCAGATGGCCCGTGAAAAAAGCGCCATATCCTTTGCCTGGTGCTATTTTGCCCTTCAACCGCATTGTAGCTTATTATGGTAATATGTACTCCAAAAATATGGGTGTACTGGGCGAATACGCGCCCAAAGAGATGCTTGCCAAGCTCAAAGGCGAAGTTAAAGTATGGGAAAAAGCCGATACCCTTACACCAGTTGTACCCGCACTGCATTATATCTGTGTAACTGCCCAGGCAGATGCCGGTAGAAACGGGTTGCATAATTTACGGATGCCTTTTAGAGAGATCGACAAGGTGCTGGACATGGCCAAACAGATCAACGCTATTGTGTTTTTAGATATACAGGTAGGTTTCAGCACCATGAAGACCGAACTGCCCCTGCTGGAGAAATATATGAAAATGCCCAACGTACACCTGGGTATCGACCCGGAATTTTCTATGAAAGAGGGGAGTGTACCGGGCAAACGCATAGGTACTTTTGATGCCGATGATATTAACTACGTAACCGGCTATTTAAGCAGCCTGGTAAAAAAATACAATCTGCCACCCAAAATATTTGTGATCCACCGATTTACCAAACGCATGGTAACCAATTATAAGGATATCAGACTACGTAACGAGGTACAGGTAGTGATGGATATGGACGGTTGGGGCGGTCCCGATCTGAAAAAGGGTACCTATAAATATTTCATAGCCCAGGAACCTGTACAGTTTACCGGTTTTAAGCTATTTTATAAAAACGACATCAAGAATGCGCCTCACCGCATGCTTACCCCCAAAGAAATTTTAAACCTGAAACCCGCGCCTATTTACATACAATACCAATAGGTTTTGTTATTCTACTAATACTGTCATTTCGAGGTACGAGGAGAAATCTTTTACTACTTGCATATCGCTTGCAAAAGATCTCTCCTCGTACCTCGTTCGAGATGACATTTCTTTTCCATTATGTAATGGCATTCTTTATAACATTTCTGGTGGAGGCGTTACCCCTTTTAAGCGCAGATAAACCGTAGCTTGACCGCGGTGGTGCGTCTGATGTTCAAAAGCTTTACCTAAAACAATAGCCTTTGGCAGATCTTTACCGCCAAATTTCATGCTTTCCTGTAGCTGGGCCGGAGTCATGCCCTGTATCGAGCTGATCACAAAATCGTAACTGTCCATTACTGCTTTGGTAGTAGCGGCTTTTGTTTGCTCAACAGTTTTTTCGGCTGATGTTTTTCCAAGCGGACTTGCTTTGCCGCTTACCGAAGAAGAGAAAAAATAATTGGCATCTGTTAAGTGTAGCATTTGTCCGGCAAAGGATCTCATTTCGGGCGTTGGTTTAAAGCTGTAATCATCATCAGGCATGGCATCCAGGTAGGTTTTGGTGAAGTTTTTGGCGCGCTGCCATTCGGCAACTATTTGATCGGTAGTAACCTGGGCACGCACTGTTGCGCAGGCGAAAACAGTTACCATGAAGGTAAGCAGCAGGGTTAATTTTTTCATGATTTAATAGTTTTAAGATTGGTTATTTTGGTTGATACTAAGTTATTAAATTCCCTTGTCATGCTGAATGATTGAAGCATCTATTTTGCGATATACCTATTGAAGAACATCCTTCGTTCTTACTCATGACGTATTGTAGAATATAAAAGGCCTGGTCAGTCTGAGCCTGTCGAAGACTCGCGCGTAGGGGCCTTACCCGCCATGGTTCGACGGGGCTCCATGATACCCCTGTTTTATCTTTAAGCTGAAACCATCTAAACCACGGGTTAGAAACCCGCGGCAGCAGCGGAAGAGCGCTTAGTGAAATTTGTTTATATCCAATTAAAAATGCAGTTTTAAGCCTTCTAAATTTTATCACATGAAACCCCTATACACCTGCCTTACGCTTGTCTTATTAACCCTGTTTACCCTGCAAGTATCTGCACAGAACATGAATGCGAGAATGAATGCTGTTAATAATATCTTGAACAAGCAGTTTACTCAATCACAAATGCAGATGCAGATGCAAATGCAAATGCAAAACAGGATGAATATGTCCTTTTTTAACCAGAAGAATGGAAACTATAATTATGACTATGTTTATGTAATAACTATGGCCGATAGCTCTAAAAGACAGGTTTACTCAAAAATATATTTAGATACTACCAAGCATAAAAACTACTTGTTGTTTTTAGACAGGAATCTTCCTAAAACTGATCCAAACAAGATCAAGAAAATATATGCCAACGAAACCCTGAGCATTGAACGTAATCTTGCCGGAGGTGGGGTGATTGATGATAAATGGTATAAGGGGGTAGCAAAAGACAGCTGCTGGATGTTTAAAGTAATATCCGGGCCTATTAATGCTTATTCGGTATTAAGCGAGGAAGATGGTTCTAAATTTATGCCGGAAACATTGGTAGGCATCCAAAAAGGAGATGGTCCCATATTACAAGTTTCTGCCGAAAATTTAATGCCCATGGTTGAGCAAAACGCTGATGCTTTTGGATACGCTAAAACAAAAAACTATTACGAAGCCATTAAAAAATACAATCAGGATGCAGCAAAGGCTGCAAAAAAATAGATCCCCGTTTCCGGGGATTTGAATTTTTATGATTTGTTAAGGGCTTCCTGTTCTTTGAGCGCCTGGATGTTGTTGTTATCGCTAAATGAGTCGGTTTGTTTGGCGAATTCTTCCAGGAGGCTAATGGTGTTGTCCAGATTGTCGGCTACGCGCTGGTGCATGTCCGGAAGGTCTTTTTCCAGTCTTTTATCGCCAAGTTCTATATTATCTACTTCAATTTTGGCCAGCTTGGTAATAATAGCCTGCTGACTATTTTTTAGGTCTTCCAATTCATGGACAATTTTCTCCATCAGTCCAAACTTCTTTAACTTATCCATATTGTTAGGGTTTTTAATTAAAAGTATATCTCATTAACTCTAAAAAATAAAAATTGTTTAGAATTTGGATTATTGGTCTATAACTAATACTTTAGTTTTAAACTAAAACATTAGTTATATGAAAAACCTTGTATTATCTTTTTTACTTATTTTTGGTCTGTCAGTAATGGTTAAAGGCCAGCAACAACCGGCTGTAAATGATTCTTTATTGCTCGATTATTATCAGAATCAGCGCTTCGCGGAAGCGGCCGATTATCTCAAAAAAACATATCCCGAACCGGTAAACAATATCCGTGTGCTGGGCAAGCTGGCTTATACCTCGCAAATGGCTGGGCGGCTTCCCGATGCGGAAGGGTACTATCAGCGGATATACGATACCGACTCCACTAATACTGTAGCCTTGTTTAGCCTGGGAGCCATTAACCTGCGCCGGGGTAATAATGTAAAGGCTGAGACTTATTATAAAATGATAGCCCAAAAGGATAGCACCAATTTCCTGGTGTACAAGCAGCTGGGTAAAATTGCTTCCGATGAAGCCGATTTTGGCAGCATGATCTATTATCTGCAGAAAGCTAATAAGCTGAATCCGGCTGAGCCAGATGTAGCCTCCGATCTGAGCGATCAGTATGTAAATCTGAAACAATATCCCGCGGCCGAAAAGGTACTGAACGCCGCTATTGCCGGTGATCCCGAAAATATGATCTTATTGCAAAGCCTGCTCAAACTGGTATCATCGCAGGATAAGTTTGAAGAAACTAAAAATACCTGTTTAAAATTGATAGACTTGGGTAACCGTTCGGGCTATGTACTAACCAAACTGGGTGTGGCTTATTATAATCTTAAAAACTATACCTGTAGCGTGGAAACCTTCGCTGATATCTCTATGATTGAGCAGACGGAAACGAGCTTTTATGTAGCTGCCCTGGCATACAAAGCGCTTAAAGATCAGCCCAAAGCCATCCAAAATCTGGACAATGCTATTAAGGAAGGTATATCATCCAACATCGGCGATTATTATGCGGAAATGGCCGATAGCTACGAGGTACGAAAGAAATTTCAAAAGGCTGTTTGGGCCTATCAAAAAGCGCTGCAGTTTTCGGAGAAACCGATATTGTATTACCTGTTGGCTTCGGTTTATGACACTGAGCTTAAAAATAAGTCGCTTGCCTTAAAGTATTATAAGAAATATACCAATAGCAAACCACCCGAAAAGCAGCAGAAGTATGTGGTTTATTCCAAATCGAGACTGGACGAGTTGGCGCGTTAACGCTGCATCAAGCGGGCAACATATTTGCCAATGATATCAAACTCCAGGTTCACGACAGAACCTTCGCGCACGTTGTGCAGATTGGTATGCTCAAAAGTATAGGGAATAATAGCTACCGAAAAGCTATTGGCCCTGGAGTTAACTACGGTTAAGCTGATACCGTTAACACAGATAGAGCCTTTTTCGACAGTGACATTGCCGGTGGAGGCATCGTACTCAAAAGTATATTCCCAGCTGCCATCGAGTTCCTTAAAGGCAATGCAAACAGCGGTTTGGTCAACATGACCCTGAACGATATGACCATCGAGGCGGGCATTCATTTGCATACAGCGTTCCAGGTTTACAGGTTCACCCACTTCCAGGTGGCCCAGGCTGCTTTTGTTTAGTGTTTCTTCAATAGCGGTAACTACATGCAGGCCATCGGCCAGTGCCACTACCGTTAAACAAACCCCGTTATGCGCTACCGATTGGTCGATCTTCAATTCATGCGAAATCGCCGATTCAACAGTGATATGCAAATTGCCCTGCTCTTGCTGCAAATCGGTTACTTTACCCAAAGTTTCTATAATTCCTGTAAACATATACCCTCCCGACTCCCGAAGAGGGAGCTTTTTGATGACCATCAAAGCTAAAGAATATCGTTGAGGTTTTTTGTCAGCGGAAAATGAAAAAACGATAAATATCTTCGTTTGTCATCCTGAGGAACGAAGGATCTATTAATGAACTATGTATATTGAATAATAGATGCTTCACTCCGTTCAGCATGACAAAATTAAAATGAAATAATCCTGTCAATACTCTTAATCAAGGTTCAGACAAATTATTTAAAACTGGTAGCTATATCCACTCTTTTATTCCGTAGATCCTTACCGCCTTCGATCACCGATTTCAGGTTGGTGAGGTAGAACGTCCATCCGAGCTGGCATTGTACGTACAGGTTTTTGGCAGGGTCATTTTCCAGAGGGATATTTTCCTGAGTAAGTTCAATGAGCGTGAGTCCATACTTGTTCTGAATATCAATGGTGACAATACTTCCGCCGGTAAAGGTAAATTTGAGCAGGTCGGAGCCATTATTTTCCAGTACCTGGCCGTTCTCAACCGTGTCATTATCAAAGCCGTGCCAATACCAGGAGTAGGTGTCTTCCTTGCTGATGAATTCGTCTTTTTCGCGCTGGCGGCCAACTATGGTAAAAAAATCAGCCTGGCGTAAAAACCAGCTTTCGAGCCCGGCAGGAGTGGCCCAGGCCTCATAAATATTGCGAACATTGGTATTAAAATCTGCGGTTAGTTTAAAGGTTGTCCAGCGGTTGTCAGTCATATATAAATAGGCATTGTTTGATATAAAAATAATCATAATACCTCACCCTTTTATTAACTTGCTTTTAAATATTAGCCCATGGGTAAACAAAGCGCAGGAATACTATTATACCGGAAAACTGAAGGTAAACTACAGGTTTTCCTGGTGCATCCGGGCGGCCCATTCTTTAAAAATAAGGACAACGGTAGTTGGTCGGTGCCCAAAGGTGAGTTTTTGGATGACGAAGACCCGCTGGAGGCTGCCAGGCGTGAATTTGAGGAGGAAACAGGGCAAGTGATCACAGGTGAATTCATCAAGTTAAACCCGATCACTCAAAAGGGTGGTAAAAAAGTGCATGCCTGGGCCATAGCTGGCGATATAGACCATTTGACCATCAAAAGCAATTACTTTGAAATGGAGTGGCCGCCGCGATCTGGCAAACAGCAATCATTTGCGGAGGTGGATAGGGCGGAGTGGTTTGATATAGAAACAGCCAAAGTGAAGATCAACCCGGCGCAGGCAGAGTTAATTGATGAGTTGATTGAGAAGTTATAGTGATGACTACGGGAGATAGGACTTTAAGACTATGGGACAAGCCCAATCATCAATGGTTTTTATTCAACAATCCCATAGGCCCCAAATCCCATCATCCCAAAAATCCCTTTGTAAAACTAATTTCACCTTTTGTCGTTCTGCTTTTACCTTTATGGGCAATTACATAACTTAGTAAAATGAAGTTTTTTAAATATCTACCTATAGCTTTTTTATTGATCTCGATCGTATCGTGCAAACCAAAACCCAAATCGACAAGTATCCCCGTAGTGGGTTTTGTGGATGCTTTTGAGGATGCCACCATATCGCAAGCCCGCACCGGTTTTACGGATGCCCTTAAAAAAGGAGGCTTTAGCGAGGAAAAAAAAACAGTGCAGATAGAATACAGTAACGCCCAGGGCAATATTCCTACACTAACCCAGATCGTGAATCATTTTGTTTCTGAAAATGTTGATCTGCTGGCTACCTGTACAACCCTTTCTACCGTTACGGCAATACAAAAAACCAAAACTATACCCATTTTTGCTATGGTATCGCCTGTGCCCGAGCGTATGCATGTGCTTAATGCCAGCGGTAAAGCACCGGCTAATCTTTTTGGCGCGGTTGAAGATTTGAACTATATAGATACTTCATTTGCTATCATCCCCAAATTACTGAAACCTAAAGGGTCAAAACTGGTGATCGGCATGATCTATAACCAATCAGAGCCACAATCAACAGACGCGTTAAACCGGATCAAATCACTGGCCGAAAAGCAAAATGTGACTATCATGGCCCTGCCACTAAATTCTTCAGCGGATGCGCAACTGGTTACGCAATCTCTGCTGAATAGGAATATTGATGCTTTTTTTGCTAACCCGGATAATACGGTTTTTGCATCGTTTGAGACTATTTTGAAGAGCTGCAACCAGAAAAATGTGCCTATATTTACCAGCGAGGCAGGCTTGGTACAGCGCGGTGCTGTAGCCGCTTTTGGAGCCGATATTTACCAATGGGGTTACCAGGCAGGCGAACAGGCGGCTTACTTTCTGAAAAATCATAAAACCGATGGACTGGCACCTCAAATGGTGAAGATCAGGAAACGGGTGTATAACCCAGCTGCTGCCAAAAAATATAATATTACGGTACCCTCAAATTTTGAGGCTGTTAAATAAATGGATTTCTATCTCACCACGGTAACACTGGGACTTTGCTATGCGGCTTTGGCGCTGGGTATTTATATCTCCATGAAGATATTTAATATCCCCGACATCACTACCGATGGCAGTTATGCGCTGGGTGGCGCGGTTACGGCTGTGATGCTGACGCACCATCAATCGCCATACATTATTTTACCCACGGTGATCATAGCCGGTGGTATAGCCGGGGCATTAACAGGCCTCATCCATACCAAACTTAAAATAAATGCTCTGTTGGCCGGTATCCTGGTCATGACAGCCTTGTACTCTGTAAACCTTACTGTTATGGGGCGTTCTAATATACCGCTCAGTAATTTACCTTCCATATTCTCGTCGATGCAAGTGGTGGCCGACATTAACCAGAATACGTTTTGGATCTTACTGGTATTTGTAGCGGTGATCACTTTTTTGATAGGGTACCTGCTTAAAACAGATTTTGGTATAGCTATGCGGGCAACAGGCAACAGCGAATCTATGATCCGTGCGCTTGGAGTTAATACTGATAGGATGAAGATCACCGGTTTGGCATTGGCTAACGCGCTAACGGCCCTGAGCGGCTACTTTTTTGTACAATCGCAGGATTTTGCCGATATCAATATGGGTATAGGTATCGTTATCGTTGGCCTGGGTTCGGTTATTATAGCCGAGTCGCTGATCAACTGGCTGCGTATCACCAGCGTTTGGCTCAGTTTAATTTTGGTGTTGGCCGGGGCGATAGTATTTCAATTGGTACTGGCGGTTACCCTGGCTATCGGCGTCGACCCGAATATGCTTAAAATAGTTACCGCTGTTTTTGTATTGCTTATAGTTAGTTTACCCCGTTTATCATCACTCAGATCATCATGATAGCGATAAACGACGTACATAAGGTTTTTAACAAGGGTAAAGCCAACCAGGTTAACGCGGTTAATGGCATCACCCTGAATATTGCAGAGGAAGAGTTCCTGGTGATCGTGGGCTCTAATGGCTCGGGTAAAACTACGCTGCTTAACCTGGTAGCCGGAAGTGTATTCCCGGATGCGGGTAATATCAGCATAGATGAAAATAACGTCAGTAAACTGCCAGATTACCGCCGCAGCCAATGGATTGCCAGGGTGTTCCAGAATCCCGTGAGCGGTACGGCATCCGATCTGAGCATTTTAGATAATTTCAGACTGGCTGCTATACGTACTAAGGCCAAAGGCTTATCTATCGGTGTTAATGATCAATTCAAACGGCAGGTTAAAGAAAAAATAGCCACGCTGGGTATGGGGTTGGAGAATAAGATAGAGCAATCCATGGGTACGCTTTCGGGCGGGCAACGCCAGGCTTTAACATTACTAATGAGCGTGATGGATAGCTGCAAGGTATTGTTGCTGGATGAACCTACCGCCGCGCTTGATCCCCGTTCGGCAGAAGTGGTGATGCGTACAGCTGATAAACTGATAACTGATTTTAAACTGACTGCCATATTGATCACCCATAATCTCAAAGATGCCTATAATTATGGCACAAGGATCATACAAATGAGTGAGGGACTGGTATTGCGCGATCTGAACAACAAACAAAAGTCAGATTTAAAGCAAAATGACCTTTTTGACTGGTTCAGTTAAAAAATGGCAAAGTAATTGTATAGTGATGGGTACTATGAAGAACAACAATTTTGAACCCATACTCGATGCTTACCAGTTAGTAAGCGGCGCCAAAATAAAAGGAAAAAAACAAGACGAAATATTTGAACTGGGCATATATGATGCTTTAAAAAGAGGGTACACCCTATATCCTTTGGAGCATGGCGTAAAATATGACGATTTCAGCGTGATCGTCTCCGAAAAAGAATTAAAGAACAATTTTTTGATAGAAGGTTCTAAGGCTGCGATCGCTGCTTAAATCTTTCTGATAATAGGAGACACATGTAATGTGTTTCTACATTTTTGTTTTACGTAGAGACGCATCAATGCGTCTCATATCCCGCATTTACCCACCATTTGGCAATTTCGATCAATAAGTGTAATTTTGTAAAAAAAAATAAATGATGCTGTTTAATAATTCATTCTGCTTTAAAAATATGATGTGGCCCATGGTGGCCCGGCAGAAGGGTTGTGCATCAATGATACTCTTCTCCAGTCCGTTTTAGAAAATTCATCACCACGGACAGAATTTATTACATCATTATTTATTTATGCTCACCGCAGGTGGGCTTTTGCAATTTTAAAATTTATGAACACTTACTATACTATCGAAGAGAAGTATCTGCAGGCTATCGATAAAATATCATACGGGAAAACACCCAAAGCGCTTAAATTACTGAACGAGATCATCAGCAACGATCCATTATATGCACGTGCCCATCACCAGTTAGGGATGATATATTATTACGAGATCAAGGATTACCAAACTGCGGGCTACCATTTCAAAACCTGTATGGAGCTGGAGCCATCCTTCCCGGATAACTATACGCACTACCTTGATCTGCTTGTTTTTCTGAACATGGAGAAACTGGTGAATACCATATCAACCAAAGCCCTAAACACTCAAGGAGTGGATGCTGCCGGTATATATGACTTGCTTGGCTTGTTCTATGAAAAAAACAAGCAATGGACAAAAGCTTTAGACGCCTATCAGAAAGCTTTTATGGAGGTAACTGAAAATAACGAAAAGGTTGATATTGAACTGAGCCTGAAACGGGTTCAGTCAAAAATGAAACAAACCTTGGCTTATACCTATCAGATTACGGAGTAAAAGCCAATTAAATAAATAAACGCGTGATTGCGAGGTACGAAGCATCTCTATACTTTACAGAGCCGATCTGCTAATCGGGGATTATTAATATTTTGATTGTTTTATATCTGTATTAATGAGCTCCCTGCGGTCGGTTGTCTTCGTACCTCACAATAACGCGTTTTCTATAAAACAACAAAAGCGGGCATGCCCGCTTTTGTTGTTTTAGCCTTTAGCCTTTAGCCTTTAGCCTTTAGCCTTTAGCCTTTAGCCTTTAGCCTTTAGCCTTTAGCCTTTAGCCTTTAGCC
>NZ_JBFUPN010000007.1:0-59856 GCF_041355315.1 Mucilaginibacter sp. RCC_168 | reverse complement strand
TTTAGCTCTTTTTATTAGCTGCCCGAACTGTTTTTACCTGGGCCGCTGTAATGGCCGAGGCTTTATTGCCGAAGCTGTTACGTACAAAGGTGAGTACATCGGCAATTTCCTGGTCTTTCAGAAAATCGTGTGAGGCCATACTATTGGAGTAGGTTTCGCCATTGATCTCCACGTCTTCATTAAAACCATTCAGTATGATTTTGATGAGCCTGGTTTTATCACCCAAAACATAGGTTGTTTTAACCAATGGTGGATTCATATGCGGTACACCCAGGGCATCGGCCTGATGGCACGATACACAATACTGGGTAAATACCTTTTGACCGGCTGCAATTGAGGCTTTTAAGCCAACGGTTGTATGTTTTACCGGGGCTTTGGCCTTATGTTTGGTTTGAGCATGCAAACTGGTTACGGCAAATAATACGGATGCGAATATGATTAGCGCGGCTTTTTTAAAGTCCATTATTTTTTATAAGTTATTTTGTAAATAGTTCCCTGATTGTCGTCGGTTACATAAAGTGAGCCATCGGGGCCTTGTGCCAATCCGCATGGACGGTGTTCGGCACGACCAGATGCTGTTTGCGAGGCGGTACCTGCAAAGCCATCGGCAAATACTTCCCACTCACCGCTTGGTTTACCATCTTTAAACGGCTGAAATACCACAAAGTAACCGGCCTGTGGTTCAGGTGCGCGGTTCCAGGAGCCATGAAAAGCGATGAAAGCACCATTCTTGTATTTTTCGGGGAATTGGTTGCCGGTGTAAAATAACAGGCCGTTAGGGGCAAGGTGACCCGGAAAAGCAGCAACAGGATCAATAGCATCCTGGCCTCCTTCTTTTTTGCCATCACCACCATACTCAGGCATTAAGATCTTTTTATGTTGTTCCTGATCATAGTACATGTAAGGCCAGCCGGCGTTATCCCCTTTTTTAAGGGCATACATACATTCGGCCGGTAATATGGCTGATTGTTTGGTGGTAAACATATCCGGGAAAAGATCATGTAGCTGGTCGCGGCCATGCTGCATCACAAATAGCTGGTTGTTTTGCTGGTTCCAGTCGAAACCTACCACATTACGCAAACCTGTAGCGTAACGAACACCATCGCCATAATGCTGGTTTAGCTTATCAGCTTTAAACTGCCATATGCCGCCTGCTGAATCTAAAATAGGGCAGCCCTTTTGGCCTGGTGAACCTTTTTTGCGGTCCTCTACCTGGCAGGCATTGGAGTAAGCGCCAATGTTCACATACAGGTTGCCATCATTGTCAAGGGTAATGGCTTTAGCTTCATGCTCGCGGCGGCTCAGTAAACCGGTAACAATTTTTTCGGGCTTATCGGGGTTGATCACTTCATTTTGAGTGTTTAGTTTATAACGGAAAACTTCCTCATCAGATGATGCGTACAGGTAACCGTTCTTAACATATACACCTGTGCCGCCAAAGGTACCAAAGCCTGTTTTTACTGTGGCTTTATCGCCTTCCTGGTGTAAAAACAAAATGCCTTTACCGTTTTTAGGGCGGTTAAGTTTAACATAGATATCGCCTTGTGGGGTTACCGCAATTTCACGGGTACCACCCAATTTATCGGCAATAACGGCGGCGTTAAAGCCAGCTGGTAATTTTAGTCCGGCTCCTCCATCGGCGGTAGCAACAGAATCTTTATTGTTATTGCTGGATTCGCCGCTTTTACAGGCATTAAATAATATAAAACCCACCATTGCTGCAACAGGCAGCAATACCGAAAGTAATTTTCTGTTCTTCATGGCAGTTGATTAATGGTTATCAAATTAAATAAATATACAGTGAATACCCAAATCTGTTTTGTAGTAATGCTATGACACAGTCAGCGTTTTTGGGAGTAAAAAACAAGGAGCAAAGATTTGTTATACGTGTTTCTTGTTCCAAAAATAGTTGTACCATTAAACCATTGCCATTAACTATCGTCCTAACTGTATAAAATTTAACAATTATGAAGAAGCTCATCATATTATCAGCAATAGCAGCAAGCGGATTATTTTACGCCAAAACCGCCGATGCGCAAATATCTATCCATGTAGGTTTAAACATACCTGTACGTCATGTTTATGTGCCTGCTCCGCAACCTGTTGTGGTGCAAGAAACACCAGTTTATGATGATGATAATGTACCTGCAAGCTATGATGATGACTACTACTACCTGCCCGAAGTTGAAGCCTATTATTCTGTGCCAAGGCACTGTTATTACTATAACGATGGCAGTTCATGGGTAACTGCCGCTTATTTGCCAGGTGCTTACCGTAATTATAACTGGCGCACTGCTGTAAGATACGAAGTGCGTTCACCAAGGCCTTATATGCACCATGATTTTTACAGGTCAAGGTGGGGTGGCTATGCTGGCGGTCGCGCCAATTGGGGCCATCGTTTTGATAATCGTTACAACGGAGGTTACGCATATTCAAGCCGGGATAACCGCGGGTGGGACAGAGGTAATTATGGCCGCGGTAACTGGGGTGGTAACCAAAATGACAACCGTGGTTGGAACAGAGGTAATCATGACCGTGGCAACTGGGGCGGCAGAGATAATAACAATGATAACCGCAACCGCGGCAACTGGGGCGGCCAACGTTCAGAAAACAGAGGTGGCCAGCGTTTTGCCGAAAACCGTGGCTACGGCGTACGTCAATAAGTTAATAATATAAACTCCCAAAATATATAAATAATAAAGAGATCGCCCGTAATGGGCGATTTTTTTATTATAGGGTTTTAATAAAGGTTATATAAATAGCTCGATTTAGCATTTATTTATGTCTATAGCTAACTTATCATGCCAAAGGCTCTTTTGTGTTATTATTTATGTTATATATTTGGATAAACAACGCTAAAGAATTTGAAGAAGAAATTATCTATTGTTGATATTGCCAACAGCCTTAATATATCTAAAACCACGGTGTCCTTTATTCTGAATGGCAGGGCACGCGAAAAACGGATAAGCGAAGAACTGGTTGAACGTGTTTTAAAATATGTAAAAGAAGTTGGTTATAAACCAAATTCACTGGCAAAAAGCCTGCGTACCGGCAAATCAAACATTATAGGTTTATTGGTACAGGATATATCCAATAACTTTTTTGCTACCATAGCCCGCCAAATTGAAGACCGCGCTTACAAAAACGGTTATAAAATTATTTATAGCAGTACCGATAATGATACCCAAAAAACCCAGGAACTGATAGCCATGTTTCGTGACAGGCATGTTGATGGATATATCATCGTTCCGCCGGAGGGCATTGAGGAGGACATCAGCGCCCTGATCAAAGATGGTTTACCCGTGGTATTGTTTGACAGGTATCTGCCCGGAGTGGAGACTGATTATGTGGTGGTTGACAATTTGTTCAGTACGTACAATGCAACACGGTACCTTATTGACAAGGGATCTAAGAACATAGCTTTTATCAGCTTTAATAATCAGCAAACCCAAATGGCCGACAGGCTCAGCGGCTATAAAAAAGCCATGGTCCAAAGTAAGCTTAAAACCAGTATTAAAGAGGTAGATTTTTACCAGGATGAAAAGCTGATGACCGATCCGATCCTGGAGTTTCTGAATGAACATCCGGAAACAGATGCCATATTATTTGGTAATAACCGTTTAGGAACCTGCGGGCTTAAAGTGCTCATGAAATTGGGCAAAAAGATACCGGATGATATTGCGCTCATATGTTTTGACGATTATGAGGTTTTTGAACTCTGCAATCCTCCGCTAACGGCAATTGCCCAACCCATTGATGCCATTGCAGATAAAGTGATAACGCTGTTGCTTAACAGACTTAATACTTCTGTAGAGAATAATGTAAAGCAACAAGTGATATTAAGTACCGACTTGAGAGTCAGAAAATCAACAAAATAAAACATCTGGAAACGACATACGAGTAAGTATCATTTAATTAGCTATTGATGATGAAAAAGATCTTTTTGTTTTTGCTACTCGTTAGCGTTGATTTAGTTGCCACTGCTCAGGGTGTTACCTTACAAGTGGGCAACCCGGTATCAGAAAAATTCTCTGTTGAAAGGTTGCAGCGCATCGATCATCTGATAGAAGCTAATATCGACTCCGGATATATCAATGGAGCTGTTGGTCTCATAGCCCGGAACGGTAAAATAGTGTACAATAAATCATTCGGCATTGCCGATGTGGAGCAAAAAAAGTTGATGGAAAATGATCATATATTCCGTATTGCTTCGCAAACCAAGGCCATCACCAGTGTAGCGGTCATGATGTTATTTGAGGAAGGAAAGTTTTTACTGGATGAGCCTATCTCCAAGTATATTCCCGCTTTCGCGCACCCTAAAGTGATCGATCTGTATAATGAAAAAGATACCACTTTTACCACCGTTCCCGCTAAACGCGAAATAACTATCCGGGATCTGCTTACCCATACCTCCGGTATTGAATACGCGCAGATCGGCTCGCCCAGAATGAATGCCATTTATGCCAAATCGAAAATACCCGGAGGGTTTGTAGCCGATAAGATCCGTTTGGCAGATGTGATGGACAAATTGGGTAAGTTACCCTTAACTCACCAGCCTGGCGAGCGCTGGACTTACGGCTTGAACATAGATGTATTAGGTTACCTTGTTGAAAAGGTATCAGGAAAAACCTTAGATCAGTTTTTTAAAGAACGAATATTTGATCCACTGGGAATGAAGGATACCTATTTTTATATACCTGCCGCCAAGCAAAGCCGGTTAGTAGCCGTTTACACACCCGATAAGCAAGGGCGTCTGGTAAAATGGACTGCTTCTACGCTTCCCGGAGTAGATTTTGATTATCCAAAAACCGCAGGAACATATTTTTCTGGCGGGGCTGGTTTAAGTTCAACAATTAAGGATTATGCCATCTTTTTACAAATGATGCTGAATGGAGGAGTTTACAATGGTCAGCGTTTACTGGCCCGGCATACGGTTGAAATGATGACCGAAAATCAGATAGGCGATCTGTATATTAATCCTGATAAGGATAAATTTGGTTTGGGTTTTGGTATTACTACCCCGGCAAGTTCGGCCAAATTGGGTGTAAGTCCCGGTTCGTTTGCCTGGGGCGGCTTTTATGGTACCTTGTACTGGGTAGATCCAAAAGAACACCTGGTTTGCCTGCTTTTTATTCAAAACTGGCCATTACCGCATAATGCTATACAGGATAAATTCCGCGCCCTGGTTTACCAGGCTTTGGCCGATTGATAACCCTTTAAAGTACGTCCTTTAAAACATTCCAAACGTTGTTGGCTACTATTTTGGCCCCTTCTGCTGTTGGATGAATACCATCGGCCTGGTTCAATGCCGGTATGCCGCCTACACCCTGTAAAAGAAAAGGCACCAATTGGGTATGATTTTTGGCTGCCAGATCGGGGTAAACGGTCTTGAATTTATTGGCATAATCGGCACCCATATTAGGTGGAACCTGCATGCCCAACAGTACGATCTTTACCTCCGGATACTTAGCTTTTACCTTATCAATAATGCTTTGCAGATTTTTGCTGGTTTCGCTTACCGGGATACCACGTAAACCATCATTAGCACCAAGCTCCAATATGAAAATATCAACCTTTTGTTTCAGCAGCCAGTCTAAACGCGCGTTGCCGCCTGCTGTGGTTTCGCCGCTTAAGCCAGCGTTAACAACCTTATAGGGGAGTTTAAGCGAATCTATCTTATCCTTAATCACACCCGGAAAAGCCTCAGATGGATCATCCAATCCATAACCGGCGGTCAAACTATCGCCAAAAAACAAAACGGTTTTTGAGGTGCTTGCGTTTGATTGGGCGGTTGTATCACTTTTGGCATTTTCGTCAGCGGCAGGTTTTTTATTTTGGTTGCACGCTGTCAAAATAAGCGTGGTCAATAACAGGAACGTTAATTTGAATTTGTACATGGTATTAAGCGTTATTGCGTAATATTTCAAGCGGGGGTTTATTCAAAACACCCCGGCTATTTAACAAACCAATAATAACGGTTAGTATGGATATAACGAAAAATAATATCAATGCTGGTAGAAAGTTAACAGTGTAAGGTATCTCAAAACTGTACTTAGCCAATAGCCAACTGCCCCCAAAAGCGATCACGATACCGGTAAGGGCCGATAAAGAACCCAGGAACCAATACTCTAACGCGGTAATGGCAAAAATTTGTTTACGGCTTGCACCCAAAGTACGCAGTAATACACTTTCCTGTATGCGCTGATATTTACTAATGCGTACCGATGCCACCAATACCACTACACCGGTTATAATACTGAACGCGCTCATAAAACGGATCACATAGCTTATTTTACTCAATAATTCATCCAGTACACTTAAAACCAAGCCCAGATCGATTATAGAAACATTTGGGAAGCTATGCACAATTGCCCGCTGAAAGGTGGCTGATACTTTAGTTGATGGCACGTGCGTAAGTAATACCTGGAACTGCGGAGCATCTTCAAGAACACCCTTAGGAAAAACCACCTGGAAGTTGGTTTGTACTTTACCCCAGTTTACTTTACGTACGCTGGCCACGTAGGCAGGCATTTCTACCCCTTGAACGTTAAAAACTATTTTGTCGCCAATTTTAAGGTTTGCGCGGTGTGCCAGGTTTTCTTCTACAGACACCGGAATATCTTTTCCGGGTGTTGCTTTGCCTATCCAGGTGCCATCCGTCAGTTTTTCTGATCCGGAAAGGGAATCGCGGAAAGTAACGCGGTATTCATAAGCAAATACCCCATGGGGGATTTTTATGGTCGAATCTTTTTGCAGGTCGGCAAAAGTTTTACCGTTTATCTGTTCTATCCGCAGGGTTACAATAGGTACCTGCTGTAATACAGGCAAGCCCTGCTGACGGGTTAAACGGGCAACAGAATCTTTCTGGTTATTTTGTATATCAAACAGGATCATGTTGGATTGATTACCACTGCTTGACAGGGTAACCTGACCAATAAGCAAATTTTGGATAATGAACAATATGCAAATAAACATGGTACTTAAACCTATGGATACCATGAGGATAAGCGTTTGGTTATTGGGCCTGTATAAATTGGCAAAGCCTTGCCGCCACAAATAACTCCATGAGCCGTTGATCAGCAATTTAGTCAAACGCATTAATAGCCAGGCTACTGCTGATAGTATCATAAAAGCAGCCAGTATGCCCAACGTAAAGAACAGGCTCCCCAACCAGCTATCCAGTTGTAAATAGGTGAAAGTGATGATGAAAAGTACAATTAACAGGTACACCAGCCAACGTAAGGGATCGCGGGATAACATCGCATCGTCAAAGGATAGCCGCAAGGTATTTAAGGGCGATACATTACGAACGGATATCAGCGGGAGTAAGGCAAAAAGCAGAGAAATAATCACCCCCAACAAAATACCCTGACCAATAGCCATCCACGAAATTTGAACAGATATGGTAAAGGGTATAAAATCCTTAAACACCAGAGGTAATAAATGTTGTATAGCTGTACCCAATGCTGCTCCAATAATAGAACCAATGAGACCGATGCCAACAATCTGAATCAGGTAGATCAGAAATGCCTCGGATGACTTAACGCCCAGGCAACGCATTATGGCAATGGACGGGATCTTTTCACGTACATAAATATGAACAGCACTGGCCACACCCACACAGCCCAATAGCAAAGCAACAAAGCCCACCAAGGATAAAAAGCGACTCAGATCGCCAAAATTACGACCGGTATTTTCTTTGCGGCCTTCAATGGTTTCGTACCGCATACCTGCTTTATCCAACATGGGATCGAGCTTTTTGGTAAGTTTGTCCAGGTTTACCGGTTTGGTGAACTTATAGTAAAAACTGTAGTTTACCCTGCTGCCAATCTTGACCAGCCCGGTTTGCTCCAGGTATTGCATGGAAATATAAACCACAGGCGCTATTCCTGCGACAGCACCCGCCTGTCCGGGTGCACGGTTTAAGATCCCGGTAATTAAAAACTGGCTGTTACCAATCTTGATAGAATCGCCCACATGAGCATTGAATTGTAGCATCAGGGTTTTATCAACTATGGCCATCTGGCCTTTTCTAAAGGATATACCCGCTTGCTCGGGTGTGGTTTCAATAGCCCCATAGTATGGGAAATTGCCCTGTAATGCCCGTACCTGTACCAGTCTTGTCCCTTTACTTTTTGGGAAATAAGCCATCGAAGCAAAACTGCGCTCTTGTGATCGGTCATCACCCAATGAATCCAATAGTTTTTTCAGTTTTGCATCGGCAGGTTTATTGCCTGATACAGAAAGATCGGCACCGATCAATGTTGCCGCTTGTCCGTTGATGTCATTTTGGACATTGTATTTGAAAGCATAAATGCCTACGAGTGCGGCTATACCAAATACGATGGCAGATATGAACAGAAACAGCCTTGAACGGTTTTTACGGCTATCGCGCCAGGCCATATTAAACAGCCAGGGGATATTTATTTTTCTTTGATAATTAACAGGATTGGTCTCCATAAACTTATCCGTTAATTGTTTTTTCATCAGCTATCAGCTGGCCTCCTTTTATCCGGATGATGCGTTGTGTTTTTGCAGCCAGTTCCAGGTCGTGTGTTACCAGGATAAGTGTAGTACCGGCTTCTTTATTCAAATCAAAAAGGAGCTTTACTACTTTTTCGCTGGTTTCGGCATCAAGGTTGCCGGTAGGTTCATCCGCAAATAGTATTTTGGGTGAGTTGGAAAAGGCCCGGGCCAGCGAAACACGTTGCTGCTCACCACCCGATAGCTGAGATGGGTAGTGGTGCCCGCGGTCGGCCAGACCTACCTTATCCAGCAGATCCAACGCCCTTGCGCGGATATTTTTTTCATTACGAAGCTCCAACGGAACCATTACGTTTTCCAGGGCCGTCAAGGTAGGTAGTAACTGAAAATTCTGAAATATAAAACCCACGTATTGGTTACGTACCTGCGCGCGTTGGTCTTCTTTTAAATTTCCGAGATTAATGCCGTTTAGTTCCACTGCACCTTTACTGGAGCGGTCAAGCCCGGCACACAGGCCCAATAAGGTAGTTTTGCCACTACCCGAAGGGCCTACAATAGCATTGGTAGAACCGGCAGCGATGCTGAAATTTATATCATGTAGCACGTTGAGCGTACGCCCCGCACTTTGGTAGGTTTTGCCCAGATCTGAAATATTGAGTATAGTTTCCAAACGGTATGTTTTTTATGGTATAGATGCACCTGACCATAATTTGTTACCCGGCCAGTTTGCATAAATATCCATGAATTGTGCCATTTGGAGCTTAAACGCAGATAGGTTTTTATTAAATGACTTTAAAAATACAATTACAGCTTAGCTTTCAGTCGTTCTTTTACATCCTGCTGCCATTCGTGTTGTAAAATGCTCAGGAGAATAGAATCACGTCTGGTTCCGTCTGGAAGGGGCATGTGGCTCCGGATAATACCCTCTACCGTACATCCTATGCTTTTCATAGCCGCTATACTCCGTTCATTCCGGGCATCGGCACGAAAGCCTACCCGTTTCATATCCAGATCTTCAAAAGCCAGTTGCAGTAGTAGAAACTTGCAGTGCTTGTTGAGACCGGTTCCCCTGAATTTTTCGCCATACCAGGTATAACCTATTTCCAGTGCCTGGTTAACCGGTTGTATATCATAAAAGCGGGTACTGCCGGCATATTCGCCAGTTTTTTTATCATAAATAATAAAAGGGTATTCCTTACCCTCAAGCCTGGCTTTAAGGGCCTGATCAATATAATTGAGCATGCCATCAGCGCCTTTAGCACTTACTTGAGAGTAGCTCCAGGTGTTGGGCTCATATAGGGCAAAAGGCAGCAGGTTTTGATAGTCGTCGATAGTTAAAGGTCTGATCAGTACCCAGTCATCTTCTAAAATATAATCAGCCTCTGGTGAAAATTTTGAATTCATGGCGTGTTTTACTTTTTAAGTTTTCAGGTTTTATCAGCCATGGCGTGCTCATACATCTGCATAAATGGCTTGTTCTTTAATTCAATAGCAAGGGTTGAATTACGTTGCTCGCAATATTTTAGCATCTCATAACAATCAACCAAAACATCATCGCTCAGGTCTTTAAATGTCATTTCGATTACCTTGGCAGAAATTTTATAATATTCATCAAGGGCAGCTGTTCCTTTGGGAGTTATTTTGATGAGCTTAGCACGCTTATCATCGGGCGAAGTACGCTCCGTTATCTTTTTTTCGCGGATAAGCCTGTTGATGATTTCCATACCGGTAGTAGTTTCGGCAAACATCTGGTTAATCAGATCGCTCTTTTTTACTTCGCCCATGTGCACAAGCGTATTCAGATAATAAAAGCTTTCGACGGGGGGCATCTCGATATGGTTAACTGCCGATCGGAAGTAAAGGGAGTAGGCGCTTAAAATACGGCCTACTGTTTTAAGCAGGCTAACACCATTCATAATACGTTCGCCTTTTTTGCCCGGATGTTTGGGTTTTGGTCGTTGTTTTTGAAGGTAATACCGGCAAAAAGCTTCAACGGATTGCTCATTGCTAATCTCTTCAAAATCAGTCCATTCTTCTATTAATTGCACAACTGGCTTCATATTGGTCCTGTTTGGTTGTAAATTTATAAAATTATTTCCAAAATGTTTTAATTATTACATAATAGGAATATATTTGTATAAATATTACCGTATTGTAATATTGTGAAAGGTTGGAAATATTTATACCATGGCAAAATGTTTTACTTTCACAATCGTCATCATTTATAATGGCGTACTTTTACTAAGCCTTAAACTTTAAAACATCTCTTAATAGATGAAAATATGAAAACCGATACTCAAAAACCTGATAAAAAACCTCCTGGTGTTTTTAGCTTGCTAAAGCCTTACATGGGGCTGGTTTCGCTGCTTTTGTTGTTTGCCTTACTCAGCAACGGTGTAAATCTTTGGTTGCCCAAGATTATAGCCAGCGGAATAGACGATTATACCAAGCAACATTTTGTATTTAGCGATATTATTAAAAAGTTCTCGTTAGCGGTGTTGGTTATTTTTGTGTTCAGTTACCTGCAAACTATTATTCAAACTTATGCTTCGGAGCGGGTAGCCCGCGATTTGCGGCAAAAGCTGGCTGATAAGATATCAAGACAAAGTAACGCCTTTATTGAAAAAGCCAACCCCTCCAAACTGCTTACCAATTTAACTGCTGATGTTGATTCCATAAAGCTGTTTGTATCGCAGGCGCTGGTATCTATCGTGTCATCCTTATTTATCATCATTGGTGCAAGCATATTGCTGTTTACTATAAACTGGAAGCTTGCCCTGGCCGTGATCGCTATTATCCCGATCATAGGATGTACATTTTTTTATGTGTTGAAGAATGTACGCGCGCTGTTTATAAAAAGCAGGGGAGTAATTGATCAGCTGAACAAGGTAATAAACGAAAGCATCCTGGGTGCAGCGCTCATCCGTGTTATCAACTCACAGCAATTGGAGTATAATAAGTTTTTGGAGGCCAATACCGAGGCTAAACGATACGGACTGAAGATATTAGGCTTTTTTGCCGGATTGATACCTATTGTAACCTTTACAGCCAACATGGCGGCGCTAACCATTTTAATGATGGGTGGGCATTTTGTGATCAATGGCAGCATGAGCCTGGGTAGTTTTGCTGCCTTTAACAGTTATCTGTCTTTACTCATATTCCCGATTTTTATATTAGGCTTTATGAGCAACCTTATTGCGCAGGCCTCGGCATCATTTACCCGTATTAGCGTAGTGCTGGATGCACCGGATATGGTTGATGGCGGAACTTTGAAGGAAACATTACGAGGAGATGTGGAACTTAAGGATGTATCATTAGTTTACGGCCAAAAACCAGCACTTAAAAATGTGTCGTTTTCGGTAGCAGCAGGATCAAAAATTGCTATCATTGGTCCTACGGCCGCCGGTAAAACACAGCTTCTTTATTTGCTTACCAATCTCATCAATCCAACATCCGGTTATGTGCATTATGATGGGTGCAGTATTAACGATTATAACAGCGAATCGTTCCATAGTCAGGTGGGTTTTGTTTTTCAGGATAGTATCATTTTTAATATGAGTATCCGCGAAAACATCGCTTTTAGTGATACGGTTACTGATGAATCATTGGAGAAAGCCATTGAAACAGCGGAACTGAGGGATTTTATAAATAACTTGCCTGATAAGCTGAATACCATAGTTTCCGAACGCGGATCAAGCCTTTCGGGCGGGCAAAAACAACGGATTATGCTGGCCAGGGCATTGGCGGTTAATCCCAAAGTTTTATTGCTGGATGATTTTACGGCCCGCGTGGATACCAATACCGAGAAAAAGATATTAAGCAATATCCAGAAAAATTATCCCGGATTAACACTGATATCGGTTACCCAGAAAATAGCATCGGTGGAGCATTATGACCAGATCCTGCTGCTTACCCAGGGCGAAATTGTTGCCCGTGGTGTGCATGATGAACTGATGCAAAGCAGTCCGGATTATGTGCAGATATTTAACTCGCAGCAGAGCACCAGTAATTACGAACATGGTGTTGCTCAGTAAAAACGAATGTGCAGATTTTAGATGTGCAGGTATGCAGATGTGCGGATATGCAGATTCTGTTAATTCTAAAATTCTAAAAATTCGAGTTTAGACAAAATTCACTAATTCAAAATTCAATAATTATATATGAATTACGATCTGAATAAGCTTAGCCAGGCACAGCAAAAGACCTCAACCCTGGCGGGGCTAAAAAAACTACTGCAACTGATAGCACATGAAAAAAAAGTGCTTTTGCTGGCGTTGTTAGCTATATTAACCAATTCTTCGCTCAACTTATTGGGCCCGCTGGTTATAGGGCATACCATTGATAAGTATGTGCAGCATAAAGATTATAGCGGGGTTATTCATAACGCCATTATACTGTTATGTATGTACCTGCTGGCTTTGTTTACCAGTTTTAGTCAAACCAAATTAATGGGTAGTGTGAGTCAGCGTATGCTGTTTACTTTGCGTAATTCCATATTCAATAAGTTGCAGCAACTGCCTGTGGGCTTTTTTAATCAGAATAAAGCCGGTGACCTGATATCGAGGGTAAACAATGATACCGACAAGCTGAACCAGTTTTTTTCGCAATCACTGATGCAATTTATCGGGAACATCTCCATTATGGTAGGCGCAGGCGTATTTTTGTTATTGATCAAGTTTGAATTAGGCGCGGCAACATTGGCGCCGGCCGTACTTATTTTGGTGTTAACGCTGACCTTATCGCCCTGGATAAAGCGGAAAAATGCCAGGAACCTGAAAAGTGTAGGAGGGATGAGTGCAGAGATACAGGAAAGCCTGCATAATTTTAAGGTGATCATAGCCTTTAACCGCCGCGATTATTTTCGTAAGCGCTTTGAAACAGCTAATCGTGAAAATTACAAAACCGCGATCGGATCAGGTTTGGCGAACAATGTTTTTATACCTGTTTATGGCTTGTTTGCCAGTATTGCGCAATTGATTGTACTGGCCTTCGGTATTTATTTGATCACTATCGGGCAGTTTAGTATCGGGCTATTAGTAAGTTATTTATCATACTCCACCAACTTTTATAACCCTTTGAGGCAATTAGCCGCGTTATGGACAAACTTTCAGCTGGCTATGGCTGGCTGGGACAGAATATCACAAATATTATCCCTTGAAACCGATCTGCCCGTTATAGAAAATGGCATAACTGAGTCGAATGCCGCTTTGTTGGAATTCAGGAATGTGCACTTTGGTTATAACGAGGATCAGGAAATACTGCATAATGTTTGCTTTAAGCTGGAGCAAGGTAAAACCTATGCGCTGGTGGGGCCAACCGGTGGCGGTAAAACCACTACAGCATCATTGATTGCCCGCTTATATGACCCTTCTAAAGGATTGGTTATGCTGGATGGCAGGGATATCAGAACCTACAGCCCGGAAGAGCGTACTCAGAAAATAGGTTTTATTTTGCAAGAGCCGTTTTTATTTACCGGGACAGTTAAGGATAATATTTTATATGGTAACGATCTGTATAAGGATCATACCAATGAGCAACTGGAAAAAGTAATTATTGATGCAAACCTGGGTAGTTTGCTGGCTATTTTTGAAAGCGGATTGGAAACCCAGGTGCTTTCTTCTGGTGATAGCATCAGTCTTGGTCAAAAACAACTGATCGCTTTTATGCGGGCGGTATTGCGTAATCCGCAAATACTGATATTGGATGAAGCCACAGCCAATATTGATACCATAACCGAGCAGTTATTAAGTGATATACTGAACAAATTACCAGATACTACCACCAGGGTGATCATTGCTCATCGCCTCAATACCATTGAAAATGCCGATGAGATATTTTTTGTCAATTCAGGCGAAGTATCCCGTGCAGGTTCGCTTAACGATGCTATGGATATGTTGCTGCAGGGTAAGCGGGTGAGTTAAGGGAAATGGCAAATAGCGCTTTGATAATTGACTCACCCGGTCGTTGCTTCGCTCGACCACCCTCTCTGCGGCTTTGCCGCAAAGAGGGTAAAAAAAGAAAATCCCCTCTATGCCCGAAGCGTAGAGAGGGATGACAAGCGCAGCGACGTCGGGGTGAGTCGGCCGCCGATATACAAGCTTTCGCCGAATTTATTTTGAAAACTTTATTAAGCAAGTATTTTAGTTTTAAACCCGCTACAATAAGGGATCTTATAAAAATTAAAAAATGCCACCGCGAATGAAATAGTTGTTGTATCTACACTAAATAATTGCATAATTATTTTTACACTTGCAAATAAACTTTAACCAAATTATGCATAAGTATACCGGCGAGACACGCATTTTAGCGGCGACAGATTGTATCATTTTTGGATTCGACGGATTTAATATCAAATTATTGCTTGTACAGCGCGGGATTGAACCCGAAAAAAATAAATGGAGCCTGATGGGGGGCTTCATACAGCCATCGGAATCACCGGATGATGCTGCTAATCGCATATTAGAATTACGTACCGGCCTTAAAAACGTGTACATGGAGCAATTTCATGTGTTTGGACATCCAGACCGCGACCCGGTAGAAAGAACCTTGTCTATAGCTTACTTCGCACTTATTGATATTCATCAGTATGAAAAACAACTAAGCGAAGAATATCACCCGGAGTGGTTTTTACTGAATGAAATGCCCGAACTGATATTTGACCATACAGAAATGGTAAGGCTTGCCTTGCGTCAGTTGCGTTATAAGGCTGCCCTGCATCCGATCTTATTTCAGTTACTGCCCGAAAAGTTCACCATTCCGCAGTTGCAGGCGCTTTATGAAGGTGTTTATCAAACCAAATTTGACGATCGTAATTTTAGCCGTAAATTGTTATCTACAGGCCTGCTGGTAAAACTGCCCGAGAAGGATAAGCTATCATCAAAGAAAGGGGCTTTTTATTACAGGCTTGACCAGTCGCATTACGAACAGAATTTTGAATCGTTCCTGAATCTGGTACCTAATCCGGAAAAATTCTTTTAGTTAGGACAGCGCAGGTTTGACTATGTTTTTAGCGGCCAATAGTTGTTACATCTATGCAGAACAATAATTATAATAAAATTCGCAGTAAATTAAACTTTGCATAAATTTACTTTTATAAGCCGATATTAACCGTTCACTAAAGTGTTTTGCTATGGCCGTAGGAGTGTTGTATGTTGATGATGAAATAAATAACCTGAATAGTTTTAAAGCAGCCTTCAGACGCGATTTTAACATATATACGGCAAGCTCTGCTGCCGAAGGACGCAGGATACTGGATGCGAATGAGGTTGGAGTGATCATCACAGATCAGCGTATGCCTGTTACTACTGGTATTGAATTTCTGGAATCGGTTTTACATACAAACCCGGATACCATCAGGATATTACTAACCGGGTTTTCGGATATCAATGCGGTTATTGATGCTATTAACCGTGGACAGGTTTATAAATATCTGGTAAAACCATGGCAAAATGATGAACTGCGGATCCATATCCAAAATGCCATTGAAGTTTATAATCTTCGGAAAGAAAATAAAGAACTCACCTATAAGTTGCAGATAGCAAACATGGAACTGGAAACGCTGGCTAAAGCTTTCCGGTAAACCTGTTACCCTTGCAGTATTACCTTTTGGTCAATTTTGTTTATAAAGATTATATTAGTTTATTGCTCGTATTTGGGGCTTTTTGGTCTTGAAATAAGGTTGAATTATGCCTGCTGTAAACGCTAACTGATGAAAAGGATCTTATTCATAACCTTTAATTTTGTTCTTTTTATTCAGTGTGCCATAGCGCAACAACGGCCCCAGTACACGCAGTATATTTTCAACAGCTATCTCTTAAATCCTGCTTTATCAGGGATTGAAAACTATACCGACGTAAAGACAGGTTACCGCAGCCAATGGACCGGACTGGAAGGCGCTCCGGTAACTGCTTATTTATCGGTAAATATGCCCATTGGCCAAAACTTTATACAGGGAGATGCTACCGCTTTTCCGGCCAGTGGAGGGCTTAATCCGGCCAGCAGGTTATATACTCAACAGTATCAGGCGGCAGAACCACATCATGGTGTTGGTTTAACAGTAGTTTCGGATAAAGCCGGCCCTTTTACACAAACAAATATTGACGCGACTTATGCCTATCATCTGGGCCTGACAAGCAAACTGAACCTGGCGGTTGGTGTATCGGCCGGTTTTAGCCATAATGTGCTAAACTTATCAGCAATTACTACCGCCGATCCTTCAGATCCTATATTCAACGGCCTGAACAATAACCAATGGAAACCCGATTTGGGAATAGGTATTTGGGCCTACGCTTCCGATTATTTTATTGGCATTTCGGCCCAGCAGATCTTACCACAGAATTTGTATGTAACCAGCAAAGCAAATCAATATCAGAACAAAACTGTACCAAATTATTTTTTGACGGGAGGAATTAAGGTTTTTCTGTCGGACGAGTTGACATTTATTCCATCCTTTATGCTGAAGTATATCAGTCCTCTGCCCACAACGTATGATATTAACATGAAATTATCTTTTGCTGATAAACTTTGGATAGGCGGCTCATACCGCCATAACGATTCCTATGCAGGGTTGGTAGGCCTTAATCTTAGTTCATTTGTCAATATTGGATACTCTTATGACGTTACCACATCATCATTGAACACTGTAAGTAATGGTACACATGAAATTGTAATAGGTATATTGCTCAACAACCGCTACAAGGTAAGTAGCGCCCAGCATACGTTTTAGCCTCCCAGCCCCCTGAAGGGGGAGTAAATGTGCAGGTTTTAAATGTGCAAATATGCAGATGCTAATAAAAAATGTCGGTTTAATAAAATCGGGTTTTTCGTTATTTCATTTGCACATCTGAAATCCGCATATCTGCACATCAAAAGCGGGGGTTATAGTTCTCTTCTCAATCTGGCAACCGGGATGTTCATTTGTTCGCGGTATTTGGCAACGGTTCGGCGGGCAATATTGTAGCCGGCATCTTTCAGGATATCGGTTAGTTTTTCATCAGCTAAAGGATGGCGTTTGTCTTCCTTTCCAATATGCTCTTCCAGTATCTTTTTTACTTCCTTGTTGGATACTTCTTCACCGCTCTCGGTTTGGATAGCTTCGGAGAAGAATGATTTGAGCAGGAAGGTACCAAATTCAGTTTGTACATATTTTGAGTTGGCCACGCGGGATACTGTCGAGATATCCATGTTTATCCTGTCGGCAATATCCTTCAGGATCATAGGTTTAAGATTTTTATCGTCGCCCGTTAAAAAAAACTCATATTGGTACTGCATAATGGCATTCATGGTTTTGAGTAAAGTTTGCTGGCGCTGTTTAATAGCGTCAATGAACCATTTGGCCGAATCCAGCTTTTGCTTTACAAACTGTACCGCTTCTTTGAGTTTTTTATCTTTCTGGGCTGCCTTATCATAATGCTGAAACATCTCCTGGTAAGAGCGGCTTACCCTAAGTTCGGGCGCGTTTTTGGAGTTGAGTGTGAGTATAAGTACGCCATCGTTGTTGGTAATATGAAAATCGGGGATCACCTGCATCTGCTTGGTGTTGATTTCGTTGGAATCGCCTGGTTTGGGATTAAGCTTTAGTATTTCGTTCACTACGCCGCGCAATTCGTCGGAGTTCATGTTCAACGATTTCTCCAGCTTATCGTAATGTTTACGGGTAAATTCGTCAAGGTATTGTTCAACAACAATAATAGCTTTCGCGATGATCGGATCATTAGGGTCTTTTTTACGCAATTGTATCAACAGGCATTCCTGCAGACTTCGTGCACCCACGCCGGCAGGGTCAAACCCTTGTATCACCTTTAGCATATCCTCTACCTCTTCATCCTCGGCCATTACGTTTTGCGAAAATGCCAGGTCATCGGTAAGCGACATGATGGGGCGGCGCAGATAGCCGTCGTCATCCAAACTGCCAATAATTTGTTGCCCGATCTTAAAATCCTTATCACTTAACGGCAAAAGATCGAGCTGTAATTGCAAGCTTTCAAAAAATGAATTTTGTACCGCTATCGGGATCTCTTTGCGCTCATCTTCATCATCGCCATTTTGATCGTATCGCGATCCATAATCGTTCACACTGTCATCCTGCAGGTAATCATCAATATTAAACTCATCCATTTCGCCCTTCTCCTCATCGTTGTTATAGGATTCTTCGTCCGGGTCGCGATCTGGATATTGCTCCTCTGGTTCGTTTAAATTGGTTAAGCTCAGATCTTCAAGCGCGGGATTCTCTTCCAGTTCCTCTTTTATCCGGGTATCTAATGAAACTGTAGGAACCTGCAGCAATTTTATAAATTGTATTTGCTGCGGGGAGAGTTTTTGTAAGAGTTTTTGTTGAAGATTCTGTTTAAGCATAATTAAGATGAGCCCAAAAATACATCAATTACCGTTAACTTTAAAATATCTTATGCCCAATGGACGCTGGTATTAAATATTAAAAAATATAATTTGTTTGAAAAGCATTAAAATTTATTCGTTACTTTAGTTAAAACTAAAACCTATTTATTCCGTTACCTGAACTAATTATTAACTAAAATCTATCATTATTATGGCAATAATCAAAGAGTTTAAGGAGTTCGCTATGCGTGGCAACGTTGTTGACCTGGCAGTGGGCGTTATCATCGGTGCTGCTTTTGGCAAAATAGTTACCTCATTGGTAAATGATGTAATTATGCCGCCAATTGGCTACATAACCGGTGGTATTGATTTTAAAAACTTAAAAGTGCTTTTAAAACCAGCTGACCCTGCAAATAAAGTAGCAGAGGTTGCTATCAACTACGGTAATTTCATCAATACTGTGATTGAGTTCCTGATTGTTGCTTTTTGTATTTTTATGGTAGTAAAAGCTATCAATTCACTGAAGAAACCAGAAGAAGCAGCTCCTGTTGCTGATCCTGCACCAACAAAAGAAGAAACATTGCTTACTGAGATTCGCGACTTATTAGCTAAAAAAGCATAATCTGGTGCGTGGAGCGGGTTTTGAGTTTCGGGAACTGGAATGTCTTGAACACGAACCCCGCTCCGCGTCACTGGTAACTGGTCATTGATCTTTTGGTAATTTTGTATCAGTTAAAATAATATAATCTGCCAGGGTTTTAAATTTTGCCCAATCCGGGTTGTCAAAATTGTCTCCGCTATAGGAGGCTATGGTTAACACCCTTGCTTTCGGCGCATACTTTTTGAGTTGAGCCACGGCTCCAAGCTTTTCTTCGCTGTGAAAACCTCCATTAAGTTGTAATACCTTAAAACCGCTATGGATTTTAAGAAACTGTGCTATTGACCAGGCCATGGTTGCATCCCACAGGTTTTGTGATTGGTAGATCTGCATACCGGCCATCGCTTCGTGCCCACCCATGATCTTAACAAACTTATCATAGTAAGCCCCGGTAGCGGTATCAATAGGGAGGGGAGCCAGGTAGCTTTTGGCCTGAGCGCTCAGTTGCTGCAGGCTGGCAAGACCATTTCTTGTAACCATGTTGGTATAACGCGAAGGCGCATTAGCGGCCATAACCGGTAAATGATTAAGCCTGGCCAGTTCAACCATCGGCCGGTAATCTTTATAATTTGGCCAGGCGCGGGCATCGGTTAACAGGTTTTTTTCACGGATAAGGCCATTGAGATATTCGTTTAACACCAACTGGCAATCGGTTTGAAACATCTCCATGGAAAGCGCTGCCTGATTAGGATATTTTTCTACTAAACCTTTAAATAAGGTAAATTCCAGAAAATGGGCGGTTGAATCATTATGCTCTTCGCCAAAAAACAGTACATCAATTTTGTTGCTTTGGTCAATAATATTCTTAATTGTGACCAGTTTTTGCTCAGTCGTGCTGTATATTTTGTAATGAGATGGCGATATATCCTGCCCTAAAACAATTGATGGTAAACCTATTAGGAGCAGGATTAGTAATGATTTCATATTACAGTTTTAAAGTGCTTAATTTACAGTAAGAAACATAGAGCAACAAATAAGAAAAATAGTATTTGAAATGTTTTGAAAAATTACTACATTTGCGCTCTTGTTTTTAAAAAGATCGAACAGAATAAAAATATATAGTCATGAAAAGAACTTTCCAGCCTTCTCAAAGAAAAAGAAGAAACAAACACGGTTTCCGTGAGCGCATGTCAACTGCTAACGGTAGAAGAATATTAGCAGCCAGAAGAGCAAAAGGCAGAAAAAGATTAACAGTTTCTGACGAAGGTCGTCATAAAGCATAAACCTGGTTGCTTGGTCCTTTCATAAGGGGACATGGACCGTTTATATGCTCAAACTCCGGTTCAATTATGGCAACTATGTATACTTTTAAAAAAGAAGAACGATTATGTAACAAAAGGCTTATAGATAAGCTTTTTCATAACGGTTCTTCTTTTTTGTGTTATCCCTTCAAAGCTTCGTGGCTAATTAATTCCGAACCACAGCAATTCCCGGCCCAGGTTTTATTTTCGGTTTCCAAAAAGCGTTATAAGCATGCTGTCGACCGTAATTTAATAAAAAGGTGCATGCGCGAGTCGTACCGGCTGCACAAGCAGCAATGCCTTTATAATTTACTCACGGCAGCCAATAAAACTATTGTATTGTCGGTAGGGTATATCGGGAAAGAAATTGTTCCTTATAGCGTTATTGAAAAAAAAATGCTGAAGATGCTTAGCCAGCTTGCCGAGCAACTAACAGCTGCAAATAATATCCCGGTGAAGTGATATGAACGCGGTGATCAATATATTGAAGGCAACTGTAGGCGGCATTTTTATATTGCTGATCAAAATATATCAATATTTTATTTCTCCGCTCACAGGCGCCTCCTGCAGGTATACGCCAACCTGTTCGCAATATGGTGTGGAAGCCATCAAAAAACATGGAGCCTTTAAAGGCGGGTGGTTAACCATAAAACGCATTGCCAGCTGCCACCCATGGGGAGGGCACGGCCACGATCCGGTACCTTGAGTGGAATTTGTTCACTGGTTCATTTGTTCATTAGTATTTTGATCTACTTCTACTAAAGAATGCAATTAACACCAATGAACAAATGAACCGGTAAACTAATGAACTAAAACGATGAGTGTTATTTTACAAATTGAAACCGCAACCACTTCCTGTTCAGTAGCCCTGGCTATTGATGGTAAAGTTGTGGCATTTAAACAGATTAACGAACGTAACATACATGCAGAGGTGATCACTTTGTTTATTGATGAACTGGTGGCCACGGCAAATTTAACTTATACTGATCTTGATGCTATTGCCGTGAGTAGCGGTCCGGGGTCATATACCGGTCTGCGGATCGGGGTTTCAACAGCTAAAGGGTTGTGTTTTGCCCTGGATAAGCCGCTTATCGCCATTGAAACATTGGAGGCTATGGCCTATGGGGTTATTTACGGCAATGATTTTACAATTGATCCGAATATACTTTTATGCCCCATGATTGATGCCCGGCGCATGGAGGTTTATTGTTCCTTGTTTAATGCTCATGGTCAAAAAGTACGACCAACCTCGGCAGATATTATAGACGAGCATAGTTTTGCCGAAGAACTCAAACAGAGCAAGATCCTGTTTTTTGGCGATGGTGCTGATAAATGCGAGGCCACATTAGGCGTTAATCCGAACGCGCAATTTTTACCGGGCTTTGTTAACTCGGCAACTTTTCTTACTCAAAAGGCTGTCGAAAAATTCGACAAAAAAGAATTTGAAGATGTGGCTTATTTTGAGCCTTATTATCTCAAAGATTTTATAGCCGGAAAGAAAGCTTTATAAATAGAATAGCTACCTAATATTTAAACTCCTTTATTGGTACTGGTTTTAAACAAGCGGCCAAACAGGCGCCCAAAAAAGCCTTTTTCGCCCATTGGGATGATGCTGGCATTCATGGGATGTTCAATTACGCGCCCAAATTTCAGGGTGAATCCTAAATAAAAATCACCTCCTGAGTAATTACCCACCTGGTTTATTTGTGAATTGTTATGTACGGCCGCTAATGCCAATCTGCCGGTATTAGTCAACCTTTCGGTACCTATATAAAATTCGGTATTGGGCGATTTGATCATGAGCTGCGTGCCGATATTGAAAAAATGCATATCGTCATAGCTCGTGGTAAGCGTAGCCGTAAAAATACCTCTGTAATTAAAATGGTTAACCAGCGCTCCTTTAAAATCAGGATAGAATAACGCTTTGGAGGCTATAAGCGTAGGTGAGTATTTCCAGGTATTACCATAACCTATCCAGTAACTTTTAGTTGCGCTTAGTTCTGCAAGGCCGTTTATGGCAGTGGTGAGCGGTTTAACTGTTTTGTGATTATCATCCTGCAAAATTTTATGCACCCGGTCATAAAGTGTATCTGCAAAGTGCTGGGATCCCAAATTATTGATCACACCACTGTTATTAAAATCATACGTTGTTGATCTGTTGCTCCAGTGAATAAAACCCAGATCTTTAATGTTGCCTTGTATGGTTATTCGGTCATCAGTAATATATGATGCACCTAAACTAATAGCAGCCCCGGGGTTGCGGAGGTTTGGCAGGTAATCACGGGAATCCCGTTGCCCGGGAATGTAGTTGGCGTAATAGCGGCCGCTTAAAGCCAATACGGCGCTTGGATTGTTCGGATTAGTACGGTCAAAAGTAATTTGTGAGTGGTTAATGTTAAATTCCTGGTATTGGATGCCCAGCAGGGCGCTTATTTTAAAACCAAGCGCTATCTTTTTATTAATGCGCTCGCGGTACGAAAAACCTATTTGGTGATAGGCCTGGTACCGGTAATTATCATTAAATATATTACTGTAATTATCGTTCGGGAAGTTCCGGGTGCCGTTTAACAGGGCGAATGATTCATCTGAAAAAAGCCCCCGCGCCTCTGCTTTTATTTGTGCCGAAAAGCCGATCTCTACATCGCCCTTAAAACTTGTGAATAGCTTAAACATAATGGCGTAGGCATTTATATTGGCATTAAAATGGTTGTATTTGCCCCGGCCAATTTGTAAATTATCGGTATAGTATTGTGAATTGCTGCCAAATATCTTGTTTTTAAAAGTACGCTGCGCGTTACCGGTTAAGTATGTATTTACATTAAAACCGGGGATAAAAAAGTTAAAAGCATATTGCCGGCTGGAGTCGGGGATGAATGATCGTTGTGAAGGATTCTCAAAAGAATCATACAGAGTGCCGGTATTGTATTGCGAAAATTGCTGTGCAGAAGCTGATAAAGAGAAAAATAGTATACCAAAAACAATTAATAGTTTATTTTTATTCATACGATAATTTGCCGACTTTCTGTTTAGTAATGGTTTATTTTAAGCCACAAGGAAATATTTCCATAAACTATAGGGAAATATTGCAGGTTCGATAGGCCCTTTTAACGGGAATTGTTAACGTATGGTTGTGTGTTTTTTTATTTAATTTGAGTAGTGGTGGTGTCTGTATTATTCAGGCGCATACAGAGGTTGGTATAGAAGTTTTTATCCGAAGCGCTAAACTGATAGGCTGCGGCATAAAAGCTTTTCCAGCCGGGGCTGGAGTTTTCAAAAGCATCATAAAAAGCATCTTTCAGATCGCGTTTGAATATAGATTGTGAGTTTTTGAAATTGATAAAAAAAGCAACATTGCTTCTTTCGGCCAGCAGATTGTCAAACTGGTTGTACTGATCGGTTTTACTAATAAACTTGCGGTTATAGTAGGTGTCTGAATAGCTGGTAAGTTCGGAGGAAGTAGCTGCCAACACCAGGTAATTATCAATGATCATAAAGTAAGGCTTCCTGAAAATGCTGAATGCATCGCCTAATAAATAAAACGGAACTTTATCATAATTGAACTGCCCGATATTATCATTGGTCATGGTGCTGATGTTCATTAGGATGGGTCTCAGTTTTGAACCGTCCTTAACAGAAACAATGGCGTATTTTTCCTGGTAACGGGTAGTAACCACAGCAAATTCGTTACTCAGTAAGTGCTCGAACTCTGGTTTTAAAAGAACACCGGTTTCTGCCTTTATTTTATTGAAGAGCTGGTCCTTCTCTTTACCTATACCTGCTTGAATATGCCATTGTGAAAGCCCGGCAGAAAATTTGGCAGGATCTGATATAGCGAAGTTAATGGTATAAGCTGCAGTGGACGGGAAAATCTCCTTTAGGTGATTCACCACCGGCTGCTGATCGGCAAATAAATTTAAATAACTGGCTGTGTGATTGTGTTGTATGGTGGTAAAACCGCTAAACATCAAGGCATCGTTTTTGAAGTTTAAAGTCAGGGCCGCTAAAGCAGGCAATAGCTTAAAGCTCTTAAAAATGTCGGTGTTCTTGTTTTTAAATATCTGGTCGAACAGAGGGGTAAGCTGACTGTAGTTAATATAAAGGTTAGCCAGGGAGTTGGCGTTTTGCTGTTCGGGCAGTGGAATAAAAACGTTTTTGCTTTTATCGTCCCTATATAAAATGCTTTGATCTATCAGCTCTTTTGAAAAGCTGCCGGCAAAAATATTATTCTCTTTTTGGGTGATATAAAAGTGTTTATTGATGGCCTTAACCAATACATCATAAGTTGTTCCAATTGTATTATGTACCGGGCTAACGGATAAGCCACTATTGGGTTGTGTATTTAAGGCAGTAAAGGCATCTGTTTTAAAATCATTAGTGGTGGGTATGGTGATGAGCAGGTTGATATCGTTACCGCTGGATGGATGTACCGAGATAAATACATTTTGCCCGTCGAAAAAGCGCTCCAATTGTGGTGAAGAGATCAATAACTTACGCAGGGTATCCAGATCGGCCAGTTTATCTTTACCCATAACGGCGCTGAGTAGTTGGTTGCCCTT
The DNA here is from genome assembly GCF_041355315.1 of Mucilaginibacter sp. RCC_168. Taxonomy (NCBI): domain Bacteria; kingdom Pseudomonadati; phylum Bacteroidota; class Sphingobacteriia; order Sphingobacteriales; family Sphingobacteriaceae; genus Mucilaginibacter; species Mucilaginibacter sp. RCC_168. The sequence goes on along the minus strand of NZ_JBFUPN010000007.1, from coordinate 34,582 downwards.
AAAAATGTCATAAAACCCTTTTTCGCTGTTAAATTCAAATACGGCGGTAGCATTATCCGGTATGGTATGCATTACCTGGCCGGTACGCACGCCTGGCGGACTTAAGTTTTTAAAGTAAACAACTGTTATAGCTATAGCAGCGGCAAGTAAAATTAAGGTGATAACTATCAGACGTTTCATAGCGGATTGCTTTACAAAGATAGAATTTTACCCTGCGGCATTAAAGTAATACTTTCAATTGGTTAACTTAGCTTTTTATATCTGCATGAACAAACAAATAATTATTACAGCTTCGGTTTTTGGCATGCTGGCCGTTGTTACAGGAGCCTTTGGAGCGCATGGGTTAAAAGGGCGCTTATCAGCTGTCGACCTGGAAGTATGGCATACCGCTGTACAATACAACTTTTACCATGTATTCGCTTTGCTTTTCCTGTCGACTTTTGCCAGGTTTAAAAATAGCCAGATAACCCTGGCCTATTACTTTTTTAGCTTTGGCATCTTGTTCTTTTCGGGTTCATTGTACCTGTTATCATTCCGTAGTTTGCTGGGCTGGGACTGGCTGATAGCGCTTGGCCCAATTACACCGCTTGGCGGCTTACTGTTTATTTTAGGCTGGCTAATGCTGTCGATCGCTGCTTTTCGCAGTAAATAGTGAGTTGTGAGTTGTGAGTTGTGAGTTGTGAGTTGTGAGTTGTGAGTTGTGAGTAAAAATGCCTGGCAATTTAGGGTTTAGAGTTTAGGATTTAGCATTTAGAGTTTAGCATTTAGCATTTAGAGTTTAGCATTTAGTTTTTAGAGTTTAGGATTTACATGATATTGGAATTTGCTGAAATTGAACATACCGATCGTAAAACGCTTTTTGCCGAAGTGATTTTACCGCTGGCAATTTCCAAAAATTATACTTACAGGGTTCCGTATGAGCAAAATGACGCCATCGCTATAGGCAAAAGGGTGGTGGTACAGTTTGGCAAAAGCAAGCTATATACGGCCATTGTTAAAGAGATAAGCACCCTTGCGCCTGAAAAGTATGAGGCAAAATATATTATCGAGATCCTGGATGATCAACCGGTTGTAACTCCTCATCAACTCAACTTCTGGCAATGGCTGGCCGACTATTATATGTGTAATATTGGCGAGGTGATGAATGCTGCGCTACCTGCTGCGCTTAAACTGGCCAGCGAAACCCGTATTGTGCTCAACAAAGAGTATGATATTGACCGATCAACCCTGCACGATAAAGAGTTTCTGATTGTAGAAGCCCTGGATATCCAGCCGGAGCTTACCGTAAGCGATATTGCCAAATTGCTTGGCCAAAAAACGGTAATGCCTATTCTGAAACTGATGTTTGAGAAAAACATCATCCATATATCCGAAGAAGTAAGTGAACGTTATAAACCCCGTAAGCGTACTTTTATTACGCTGAACCCGGTTTATAATCACCCCGATAATCTACGTGAGCTTTTCCCGATATTGGAAAAACGTGCGCCCAAACAAGCCGACGCGCTGCTGGCTTATATTAAACTGGCAAGGCATCAGAAAGCCATTACCAAAAACGAGCTGATAGAAGAAAGCGGCGCCGGCGAATCGAGCATTAAATCGCTTATAGAAAAAGAGATCCTGATAGCCGAAGAAAAAAATGTTAGCCGCCTGCATTTTGAGGAGGATGAGGAACTGGCCAGCAATTTTGAACTAAGCGAACAACAAGCCGAAGTATTGCAAAGTGTGCGTACACAATTCCAGGAAAAGGATGTGGTTTTGTTGCATGGGGTAACCTCATCAGGCAAAACGCAAATTTACATCAGGCTGATAGAAGAAATGATGCGTAACGAACGGCAGGTACTTTACCTGTTGCCCGAAATTGCGCTTACTACCCATATTATTGAACGGCTGCGGTTATATTTTGGCGCCGACATTGGTGTTTATCATTCCCGGTTTAATGATAACGAAAGGGTGGAGGTTTGGCAGAAGGTGCTCAACAATGATTACAAGGTGATCCTGGGCGCAAGGTCGTCGGTATTTTTGCCTTTTAATGACCTTGGCCTTATTGTGGTTGACGAAGAGCACGAAACCTCCTACAAACAGTTTGACCCTGCTCCACGCTACAATGCCCGTGATGCGGCAATTTTTCTGGCCAATACCCACAAGGGAAAGGTATTGCTCGGTTCTGCTACGCCATCATTCGAAAGTTATTTTAATGCCCGCACCCATAAATATGGCTTTGCCGAGCTTACCGAACGTTACGGAGGTGTACAACTGCCAGATGTGCAGGTGGTGAGCATTAGTCATGAAACTAAGCAGAAAACCATACAATCGCATTTTACCAGCGTGTTGATGGAAGGGATCAACCAGGCCTTGATCAATAAGGAGCAGGTGATCCTGTTTCAAAACCGGCGTGGTTACGCGCCGGTGCTCATGTGTAAAATATGTGCATACACGCCCAAATGTATTAATTGCGATGTGAGTTTGACCTATCATAAAAGCAGTGGTAAGCTGCATTGTCATTACTGTGGCTATAAGGAAGATTCGCCATCTGTTTGTCCAGCCTGCGGCTCAACGCATTTGGAATATAAAGGTTTTGGTACCGAGAAGATAGAAGATGAATTGAGCCTCCTGCTCCCCGATGCACGCATTGCCCGTATGGATCTGGATACCACCCGTGCCCGCAATTCGCTGCAAACCATACTGAACAACCTGGAAGAGAAAAAGATAGATATACTGGTAGGTACTCAAATGGTAGCTAAAGGCCTGGATTTTGCCGATGTTACCCTCATTGGGATCATCAATGCAGACAGTATGCTCAAATTTCCGGATTACCGGGCCAATGAACGCAGTTTCCAGATGCTGGCACAGGTAAGCGGCCGTGCAGGGCGAAGGGGCAATCAGGGTAAGGTAGTGATCCAAACTTACGATCCAAATCACCGGGTTATCAAACAGGTGATCGCCAATGACTATAATGATCTGTATTTTACAGAAATGGAGGAGCGCAAAAGTTTCAAATATCCACCGTTCTACCGCATCATCAACCTGGATATTAAACATAAGGATCCTGATGTGTTATACAACCAGGCCAATTATCTGGGTAATGAGTTGCGCAGGCATTTTGGAGAACGGGTAATAGGTCCTGAATCGCCGTTGATCAGCCGTATCCGTAATTATTATATCAAATCAATCATGCTCAAATTTGAGCGGGATGGCATTTCCATAGTTAAGGCCAAAGCCATATTGCGTGATGTGATCACCCAGTTTCAAACTACTAAGCTGAGTAAAGGGAGCATTATTCAGCCCGATGTTGATCCCTATTGACACGATTACGGGATTGAGAAGGATTTACAGGACTTGTTGATTATTTAGAGGGTGACTTTGAGGGGTTACCAATCTTTTGTTATACATACGTTTAAAATCAAGGCTTAGTCCTCCAAAGTTTATCAGGAGGCCATCGGCTAAATTATATGCTTCTAAGTAATTTATAGTTTGAGTTTTATGAAGGTCGGCAATAGTTTCAACGGCTTTTAATTCTAACATTACACATTCTTCAACGAAGAAATCTACTCTTCTGTTGCCTATTAGTTCATCCCGATAAAATATGGACATTTCTTTTTCCCTTTCAAAAGATAGTCCTGCCATCTTTATTTCAATAGCTAAGGCTCTTTGATAAATAACCTCCTGGAATCCGCAACCTAAAGTTTTGTGAACCTGCATAGCGCAACCGATAATTTTGTGCGTTATATTATTGACTTCTTCTTTTGATTTGAGTATCATAAATTATTTAAGGATGCCGGTATAGATTATGCATATAAATTTAGAGATAAATCTCAAATATCATCCATAAGGTACAATTCTTTAAACTTCATCATGCGAGAAAATTGTTTAAAAATTGTTAAGGTTTGTCAATGAAGTGTTTAATGGTGCCTTGTCCTGTAATTCTTTCTAATCATTAAATCGTGTAAAAATTCCTGCTAACTTTGCCGTATAAATGGCTTATAAGTATATTGATAATTATCGCGAAAAAGGCGCCCGGAAACGATTGGTTGACATCCTGCGAAAAAAAGGAATCCAGGATGAAGAGGTGTTGCTGGCCATAAGCAAAGTACCGCGGCACTATTTTTTTGATGAAACTTTCTGGAACCAAGCCTACAGCGATATCGCTTTTCCGATAGGCGAGGGACAAACCATATCACAGCCCTATACCGTAGCTTACCAAACCGAATTGCTGCACATTCGCAAAGGGGATAAAGTACTGGAGATAGGCACAGGCTCAGGTTATCAAACCTGTATACTCATGGAGCTTGGCGCCAAAGTTTATACCATTGAGCGCCAGGAAAAATTGTACGAGCGCACCCGGTTTATCCTGCCCGAAAAAATGGGTTACAAACCTAACTTTTTTTGCGGTGATGGCTCCATTGGTATAGCCAAACACGCACCTTATGATAAGATCATCGTAACTGCCGGCGCACCTACTGTACCCGATGTATTGCTGAAACAACTTAAAATAGGCGGCATTTTGGTGATTCCTGTTGGCGACGAGGAAACCCAAAAAATGGTAACTGTACTCAAAGTTGCCGAACATGATTACGAAAAGATAGTACTCGATACCTTCAGATTTGTGCCATTAGTGGGGGATAAGGCTTGGTAGAGGGATTTCGGATTTGGAATGTTCGATTTCGGATTTACCATTTCAGATGACTCATATATCTTGAAAATCGTGGTATTATATCTTCCTCAGGATAGGATCTTACTGCTTCTGACGGCTCAAAGGGCTTGGGACAGTATACAAAGTGTACTTTTTTAGAAGGGATATCTAATTCTATATGCAATGTTTCTCTATCCCATTCCAAAGGGTCATAAATTGAAATCACCAATTTATGCATTGATGTGAATGCATGTAATCGTTTGTTAAAACCATTTTCCCTGATAAATTGAACTAATGATAGGATTGGTTGAAGCACAAATCCATGATTAACAAAATCAGCATAACGTTCCTCTATCTTATTCCAGAGAACTGCGCGCGTTTGAGACGGATGGAATTTTGGATAGTTCGTCATATTATCAAATATAAAATAATTCCGAAATCGAACATCCCAAATCCGAAATCAAATTACCTTTTCAGCGCCCGGTCCATTTCAACTTTGGTGTCGCGCTCTTTTAGGGTTTCGCGTTTGTCAAATGTCTTTTTACCCTGCGCCAGGCCGATCTCCAGCTTGGCAAAACCGCGCTCGCTGATAAACAGGGCCAATGGTACAATGGTCAGGCCTTTCTCTTCACCGCGGGTCAGGAGTTTTTTGAGCTCTTTTTTGGTAAGTAGCAGTACACGGTCGCGTTTGGCCTCGTGGTTATAGAACGATCCGTATGAATATTCTGATATATGCAGGTTTCGTACAAACAGCTGGTTATTGATAAAGGTGCAAAAAGCATCGTTAATATTAGCTTTGCCTTCCCGTATCGACTTTATTTCGGTGCCTAATAATTGAATGCCGGCCACATATTTATCCAGTATGTGGTATTCAAAATAAGCCTTCTTGTTTTTTATATATATTTTATCCTGGGTAGTCATGTTTTTCCTTTCGGTGAGGTGCAAAATTACGTAAAATTTCCGCCCCCTCTAAATCTCCCCCGGTTGGGGAGACTTTATTTTCAAAGCCCTCCCTTTTGGGGAGGGTTGGGTGGGGCTCTGGTTACCGGCTCGGCTTTACCACCAGTACCGGCACATTAACCATATGTCTTACCGAGTTTACAGTTGTACCAAAAATCAGGTCTTTGAGGGCTTTGTGACCATGAGACCCCATCACTATAAAATCAACGCCTTCTTCATTTACTATCTTAGCGATAGCACTTGCCGGGTTACCATAACCAATTTGCGCCTGCGCCTTATAGCCCAGATTTTCCATCGCGGTTACATACTGGTTCAGGTTGTCAACGTCGCTTTGCGTTTCACTATCCATTACCTGTTTACCATAGTAGCGTGCCCCGGCAGTTTCTACTACGTGTATCAGCGTATAATTGGCCCGTTTACCACCCTGCATAATAGCATGCCGCAGGCAGTCGTTATCATTTTTTGAAAAATCTATAGTTATCGCTATATGTTTATAGGTAATGGCGTCAAGCTCGGTAATGGCGCTGGCAATGCCGTGGGGAACATAAACCGGCTGATCTTTATGCTTGTACAGCATTGGTCTGAAAAATACATATACCAGCAGTGCAGCTACACCAATTACGATGGGAAAAACGAGGGAGTAGATCCAGATAGCGGAGGATGGGTACTCTTTTATCCAGTCGAATAATTGCTCGTACACCAGTTTAGCATTCAATGCAACAATAAGAAGAGCGCAAGCCCAGGCCAGTACTTTTACCTTAAAGCTGATGGCAAATTTGCCCATTCGTTTCTTGTCGGATGTAAAGTGGATAAGCGGGATAACCGCAAAACCTAACTGCAGGCTCAATACCACCTGGCTTAATATGATCAGGCTGCCTAATCCAGCCTCGCCAAAATAAATAATGGTAAAAACAGCAGGCACAATAGCCAGCACACGGGTAAGCAAACGGCGCAGCCAGGGCTCAATACGCAGGTTAATATGGCCTTCCATAATAATTTGCCCGGCAAGGGTGCCTGTAATGGTTGAGCTTTGACCGGAGGCGATCAAGGCGATGGCAAAAAGCACGGGGGCAACTCTGCCAAAAATATGTTCCAGCAATTTATAGGCATCTTGTATCTCGGCAACTTTAAAATAGCCGTTCTTATAAAACGCGGTAGCCGCCAGTATCAGTATAGCCGCGTTCACCAAAAAGGCCAGGTTAAGCGCTATAACGGTATCGAAAAGATTGAATTTAATAGCCGATTTAATGCCCGCGTCTGTACGGGTGATCTGCCGGGTTTGCACCAGCGAGGAGTGAAGGTACAAGTTATGCGGCATCACCGTAGCCCCTATAATGCCAATAGCAATGTATAACGATTCGCCGCTTAAATTACCTGGAGCAAAACCTTTAGCAATTTCCACTACGCTGGGGTTCACAATAAACATCTCTATTAAAAAAGATAGACCTACAATAAATATCATCGATATGATAAAGCCCTCCAGTTTACGCATGCCCTTATTCATTAAATACAGCATGAGGATGGTATCGGTAATAGTAAGCGATACGCCCCATATCAGGGGCAGGTTAAACAGCAGTTTCAAGCCGATGGCCATACCGATGATCTCGGCCAGGTCGCAGGCTATGATGGCTATTTGCGCCAGTATGTATAGCCAGAAGTTAACAAAGCGGGGATAGGCGTTTTTGGATGCCTGCGCCAGGTCGAGCCCGCGAACGATGCCCAGGCGTGCACTGAGTGATTGCAGGAGTAGTGCTATCAGGTTGGACGCAAACAACACCCATATCAGCTTATAACCAAACGCGCTGCCGCCGGCAATGTCGGTTGCCCAGTTACCCGGGTCCATATAACCCACGCTTACCAGATAGGCGGGTCCCAGGAAGGCCATTATTTTACGCCAGCCCGTTTTGTTTTCGGTTGTAACCGAACTATGTACGTCTCCTAATGATTGATTATGGTTATCGGTCATAAAGCTATCAGTAAATTGTTGGCCGCTTCGCGGCTGATGTGTATTTCTTTTTTATTCTCCATTTGTATGATCATGGAATGGTCAAACTCCACAATTTCTATAATGGATATTCTTTTCCCGAGGGTAAGCTGTTGTTTTTCCAGGTATTGTAAAAACGACGAGCTGTGATCGCGTACACCGGATATGGTGCCGCTGTCGTTTACGCTTAATGCAGATACGGGCGTCAGCTCCGAAGCGGTAAACCTGCCATTACAGTCAGGGATAGGTTCGCCATGCGGGTCATGCTGTGGATAATCCATAAATTCATCAAGCCGGTCAATTAATTCTACCGATGATATGTGCTCCATCTCTTCGGCCATATCGTGCACCTGGTCCCATTTAAACTTCAATTTCTCTACCAAAAAATACTCCCAAAGCCGATGTTTGCGGATAATGTTAATGGCTATTTTTTCGCCCGATGGGGTAAGGCTTACGCCCTGGTACCGGGTATAGTTGATCAGCGTCTTATCGGCCAGCTTTTTCAGCATATCCGTTACCGACGAGGCCTTGGTATTTAATGACGCGGCAATTTGATTGGTGCTCACATTTTCGGCATCCATTGACAAGTGATAGATGGATTTTAAATAGTTTTCCTCGGCTAACGTATTCATTTATACAAATCTAATAAAAAATTTAGACTTATCTAAATTATGAAAATACCGGGAAATATATTTTTGCTGAATTACTTTTAAGAGAAATATAATTTTGTGAACAGAGGAAAACTGTATATTTGCGTACATTATTGTAACCTAATGGCTGCGGAATTAGATAAAATCGATCTTCAAATACTTAAGATACTACAGGAAAACGGAAGAATAACCAACCTTCAACTTTCAAACGAAATAGGGCTTTCGCCTGCCCCAACCCTGGAGCGTGTACGTAAGCTGGAAAATGCCGAGTACATCAAGAGCTATCATGCCCTGGTTGATGAGGAAAAACTGGGCCTGGGTATCAAAACCTTTATACAGATATCGCTTGATTTTCATCAGAAAAATACCATTCAAACATTTTTGGATGAGATCAAGCACATTAAAGAGGTAACGGAGTGCCACCATGTAACCGGCCAGTGCGATTTTTTGCTGAAAGTTTATGTGCGCGACATTAAATCATACGAACAACTGATCATGGAAAAGATAAGCCGTATTACGGTAGTAAAAACTTTTCAAACCATGATGATCATGTCAACCAGCAAAAAGGAACCTATTGTGCCGCTTGAATATTGATGTGCAGGTATGCAGATTTCAGATGTGCAAATGAGCTTCAATTAAGCTGATTTGCACATTTTTGTTTAGGTATATTCTTTTTATATAATATTACTGGTTGTTTTTCATCTGCACATCTGAAATCTGCACATCTAACTGATCTGCCAATTGATCTCTTGTTTACCTGCTCTTCTTAATATCTCGTTGGTTTTTGAAAATGGTTTGCTGCCGAAAAAGCCACGGTCGGCAGAGAAAGGTGAGGGGTGGGGCGATTTTAGGATAAAATGCTTCTTCTCGTCGATCAATGCTGCTTTTGATTGCGCAAAGGCTCCCCAGAGTATAAATACAATGCCTTCTTTTTTGTCGGATATAGTTTTGATCACCTCGTCGGTAAATTCTTCCCAGCCCTGCTTTTGATGCGAACCCGGACTGCCGGCCCTAACCGTTAAAGTAGCGTTCAATAATAATACCCCTTGTTTGGCCCAGTCTTCCAGGTTGCCATGGTTGGGTACTTTAAAGCCGGGAATATCGGTTTGCAGTTCTTTATAAATATTGCTGAGCGAACGGGGGATAGCAATGCCTTTTTGCACCGAAAACGAAAGTCCGTGGGCTTGGTGCGCACCATGATATGGGTCCTGACCCAGTATCACCACTTTTACATCATCAAAATGGGTGGTGTTAAAGGCGTTGAAAATTTCGCTGTTTTTGGGGTAAACCGCTTGGCCTGCTGCCTTTTCATTTTGTAAAAAATCCTTTAGTTTTATCATATAGTCTTTCCCAAACTCGTCTTTCAGAACTTCCATCCAGGAGGGGTCTAATGCATTTGCCATAAATATTGATATAATGTTGATTAAGCGTACAAATTAACGGATATTTGTACTCAATATATAGTATCATAAATTATGTCAAATATTGTTAGGCTAATTATAGCCTGTGTACTGTTCGGTGCGGCGGTTGCGCTTTGTGCCTTCGGATTTTGGGGTTGGGGAATTTTAGTTTTGTTTTTGGGCGGTATTGTGCTATTGAGCTTCTTTTTTAACGAGAACATGATCATATCACAGTTTTACCTGCGTAAAGAAAATTCAGAAAAAGCCGAGGCCTGGTTAATGAAGATCACTGATTACGAAAAACAGCTGCATAAAAACCAGCATGGCTATTATAACTTACTGATTGGTTTGGTTGAATCGCGTAAGGCACCTATGAAGTCGGAAAAATACTTTAAAAAAGCGCTTCAGTTGGGTATGAAAATGTCGCACAATACGGCTTTAGCTAAATTGAGCCTGGCAGGTATCTCCATGGCTAAACGCAATAAGCGCGAGGCGCAAATGTATCTTTCAGAAGCTGCCAAGGACGATAAGAATAAATTACTGGCCGAGCAGATCAAGATGATGAAAGGGCAAATGGCTCAGATGGATAAACAACAGGTAGTAAGGGGCGGATATCGCCAGTTTTGATCGGGAAAGAAAATAAAAAGGAATAAAATAAAAAAGGGACGCGAAAGCATCCCTTTTTTATTTCTCGTCGATAGCGCTGAAATAATCGGCAGTAGCAGAATGGTTCTGGTAAGGCGATACTACACGGTCGCTATAAGAATAGTCGCTTTCTTCGCTCGGGTTGGCCACTTCGACCATCTTTAATAAACTCCTGATGAACGATAAGTTGAAGTTACTTCTGTTCAGTTTGATCAGGTATTCGTTCTCGGTGATCTCCAAAATTGAATTGGTCATGACTTTTTTAATAGTTGTTTATTGCAAGTATAATCAACATAATTAAACACAAAGTACCGTTTGCTTTAAGCTTTTATTAATAAATTGTTATTAAATTACTGATACAGAGTTGGGTATCAAAATAGCCCGGATAATGGCCCTGTTAAGGTGTTAACTGGGGTAAAAATAGCATAAAAAGAAATACAAATCGGAGAGTTTTCGTTTTTATTTTTATATGGACACTTGTCAGCATCTACTGTGGCTTATATCTTGATATCTTAACCGTAGTTGGTGTTATTACCGTACCGCACTTTTTATTAATGCTGGTTACGATAAGCCACAGGACTGATGCCTGTTTCTTTTCTGAAAAGCCTGGAGAAGTAAGGAGGATTTTCAAATCCAAGCTGATAGGCGATCTGCGCCACAGTAAGATCGGCCCCAATTAACAGGTTTTTTGCTTCTGTGATCAGGTAACTGTGAATGTGGTCAATTGCCGATCTTCCTGTTTCCTGCCTAAGTAAGTCGCTGAGATAATGAGGCGACATTTTTAGCAGGGCTGCAATAGCTGTAACAGTGGGCAAACCATTGGTTTGTAATGCACCATTCTCAAAATACTGCCGGATGGCTTTATTAAATTTGGAAATTACCTTGCCCGTCAGCTCGGTCCTGTTCAGAAACTGACGTTTGTAAAACCGTTGTGAATATTTGAGGATAGCTTCAATATGACCTAAAATGATCTCCTTGGTATACTCATCCTGATTATTATTATATTCAGTCTCGATCTTGCGGAATAGCTCCCACATAATTTCTTCCTCGCGAGGCGAAATATGGAGGGCCTCATTGGTTTCGTAATCAAAAAAACTATATTTTTTGATGGTCTGATGCAACGATTCCCCATTCAGGAAATCACGGTGAAACATAATCGTAAACCCACTACCTTCCAGTTTAATGTTTTTAAGTTCAACAATCTGACCTGGTTTAATATAGATCATGGAACCTCCATTGTGATCGTATTTGGTACGGCCGTAATAAAGACTGCCGGATAAGACTTTCTTAAACGCGATGGTATAAAAGTCGGTTGTATATTCATTATTAGGGATACCGCAGGTAGTTGGGCATGTATCTACACATGTAATCAGGCTAAGTAAGGGGCTTTCCGACATCGGCCACCCTCTGGCTTTATGCAGTTCGCTTAAACTTTTAAAATGCTTCATTTTAATAAAGATACAGCATCCGGCTGATAGGATACCGTATCATTTTTAATTTAACTGATCAATGACCGTGTGCTGCTGCTGAAACTTCTTTCCATGATTCCCAAACTGCCAGCCGGTCTGCATAAACCTGTTGTACTCTGGGTAAGGCGACTTTTCCTAAAAATAAACGCAATGGCGGCTGATCGCTATCCACCAATTTTAAAATAGCCGGTACTGTTGCTTCGGGGTAGCCAACCATTTCCGGGGTAAAATAGCCATTGAATGTTTCCTTAAGGCCGTTATATACGGCAAGAGATTGAGTTTTAACAGCCGAATCTCCGCTCCAGTCTGTGCCAAAGGCATTGGGTTCAACAAGGCTTACCTTGATACCGAATCCTTTTACCTCTGCAGCAAGGCTTTCGCTTAATCCTTCAACCGCCCATTTAGAGGCGATGTAAATACTTATAATTGGTGCAGCTGTGTGACCTGCCAAACTTGAAACTTGTACGATATGTCCATGACCCTGATCCCGCATAACCGGGATAATCGCCTGAGTCATCCACAACAACCCGAACACATTGGTTTCGAACTGATCCCTGGCTTCCTGTTCAGTCGCCTCTTCAATGGCACCAAACAGACCATAACCAGCGTTATTGATCAAAACATCGATGCCTCCAAAATGTTCGTTAGCTTGCTTAACGGCGGCAAAACATTGTTCGCGGTCATTTACATTTAATTGAACGGGCAATACAGCGTCTCCATAAATGGTTACCAGATCCTTTAATGAATCAGTGTTTCGTGCGGTTGCGATTACTTTATCACCACGTTTTAAAAATGCTTCGGCCCATATTTTACCAAGCCCCCTGGATGCGCCTGTTATTAAAATTACTTTAGATTTCATATCAATTATTTTATGATACAAAATTACCGGTGGCGGGTATCGGTGAGTTATACATATCGCTGAATATCGGATACATATTTTTCCAGTATGGGATTCTGGGGCTTTATATCATATCAATGGAGATTGATCCAGTAAACAGCCGCTCTGCTTCAACCGAGCGTCAGCGGTATCATTACATTGATGAGTATACGATTTCTTGCTTGTTTTATTTAAAAAGCAATGCAGGTAAACCTACGCCTATAGCTACCCCATAAGCCAGATCGGCCCAAAAAAAGCGTAATATGTTAAATACGTATATAAGTCCGATTTACAAAAAACGGGCCCATGCTTATTAAAAAGGTGGTGTAAAAGTTGGAGGTGTTTTGGCCGGCAATTCTGGTTTACATTACTGTTGTGCGATAATTAATCCCAAATGCCATTCTGCGCTGTAAATATTACCGGTTTACCGCCAGTTACCATAATGGTATGTTCGTGCTGTGCAACAAAACCGCCTTTATTACCGCGTAGCGTCCAGCCATCGGCTTGGGTATCGGCAATTGTTGACCGTGTTGAAATGAATGTCTCTATCGCTACTACCGAATTCTTTTTGAAACGCGTAGTGTTGTACCTGTCGCTGTAATTAGCTATCTCGTGGGGTTCTTCGTGCAAACTGCGACCAACACCATGCCCGGTCAGGTTTTTTATTACTGTGTAGCCAACTTTTTTGGCTTCAGTCTCAATCAACCTGCCTATCTCCGATATTCTGACACCACCTTTAATGTTGCTGATCGCCTTTCTCAATATCTCTTTTGATGCTTCTACCAGCCTGCCATGGCCGTGGATATCTTCGCCTAATACAAACGAGCCGCCATTGTCGGCCCAATAGCCATTTAATTCTGCCGATACATCAATATTTACCAGATCGCCTTCTTTTAGGATTTTATCCATTGATGGTATACCATGCGCAGCTTCTTCATTAATACTGATACATGTATGCCCGGGGAAACCATAGGTTAGCATAGGTGCAGAACGGGCGCCTATCTGTGCCAGCAATTCGCCGCCATACTCATCAAGTTCCTTTGTTGAAATGCCAGGTTTAGCAAACTTACGCATCTTTTTAAGCGTAATGGCAACTGCATTACTTGCCTGCTGCATGCCAATTTTTTCGTCTTCGGTAGTTATAGACATTGTTAAGCTTTTATCCGTAACAAAAATAACAATTAATACATTCTACACCGTTTGCCAAACGTCAGTTTATGAAAACAACGTTCCCGGCAATTTTGTTCAGCTTTTCCTGCTATTTAAGCAACCCTCCACTCACATAAAGAGATCCATTCCTTCAATTTGATCAGAATAAGCAAAAAGGGGAGAAATTTTTTTAATAAAATTTGCGAAACCAGTCGGTTGCGTATATATTTGCAACCAGTTGGTTTCTTATTTAAATAAATAATTATGAAAAGTAAAATTCTATTTGTTTTATGCTTGCTAACCGGTTTGATGTTTATTAACGCTGGCCTGGATAAATTTTTTCACTACATACCGATGCCAAAGGAAATGCCCGAGAAAATGGTAAAGGCAGGAAAGGCATTTATGGAAATTGGCTGGCTTATGCCACTTGTGGGTGCCATGGAGATCCTTGGCGGTTTGTTGTTGATAATCCCCAGAACCAGGCCTCTTGGCGCTATAGTTCTTGTACCTGTTTTAACTGGCATTATGCTGGCCAACATCAGTATGGCTCCATCTGGTTTGCCTATGGTATTTGCGTTGATCGCCACTATTCTTTGGGTAATTATTGACAACCGGGAAAAGTACCTGCCCATGATCAGGAAATAATTTTGGTTACAGGGCTTAATCATTATAATTTGAGCCAGTATAAAAAACACTTCAATGAGACGAGATATTTTTCAAGCCATAGCCGATCCGACACGCAGGGCGATCATCGCTTTAATAGCCATACAAGCAATGACACCTAATGCTATTGCCGAGCATTTTGATACCACACGGCAGGCAATTTCAAAACATCTAAGAGTTTTAACTGAATGCGAACTGGTGAAACAAGAGCACCAGGGCCGGGAAATTTATTACCAATTGGAGATTGACAAAATGAAAGAGGTGGACAAATGGCTGGAACAATTCCGGCAGATTTGGGAAACCCGTTTTCATCAACTCGACGAACTTTTATCAACTATTAAAAATAAAAAATAATGAATCATAATTTGTACTTCGACTTTATTGCAGACAAGGTAAAAAATACATTAACAATCAGGCGTGAATTTTTAGCCGACCGGCAATTGATTTGGGACTGTTACACCAAGAGCGAATTGCTTGACCGCTGGTTTGCCCCCAAACCATTAACCACCAGGACAAAATCAATGGATTTTCGTGAAGGAGGACATTGGCACTATGCTATGGTAGAACCAAACGGCACAGAATACTGGGGTTATACAGAATATGTAAAAATAAAGCCGATTGACTACTATACATCTTTAGATGCTTTCAGTAATGCAGAAGGTGAAATAAACAAAGACTTGCCGCGTGCAGAATGGCTGGTAACTTTTACCGACAAAGAAGAAAACGCTTTAGTAGAAACTATCGTTACCTACAAATCACTTTCAGATTTGGAGCAGGTTATCCAAATGGGTATGGAACAAGGCATGATGGCGACACTGGAAAAACTGGACGAATTATTATTGGTTTTAAAAAAATAAAAGAATTGAGTCGTCTGCAAATGCACGCGTGTTACGTGTGTATTTGCAGATAGTAATTAAAAACTTTTGTCTACTCAAGATCTCTCACAGAAGCTCTTAATTTATTTAAAGTCCCACCAGACTAAAGTCTTAGGCGGGTCTCCTAAGGTATAAGGCTCCCCGATACGCGGAACATTTACCTGGATGCCCAGCTTTTTGGCAGCAGGCAGAAGCTTTTCTATAGGTTCGTTCCAGGGATGATCTGCTTCTACAAACTTGGCCCAGTGGATAGGCTGCAGCAAACGGGCATTTAGGTCGACAGCGGCCTGGGCAGCTTGCCCAAGCCACAAATGTGTCCATGGCCAGTTTGGACTGTATTGTCCGCATTCCAGCAGCGCAAGGTCAAATGGACCGTATTGCTGACCTATTTGTTTAAAGTGTGGCCCATAACCACTATCGCCACTGTAAAATAGCCGGTAACTGCCTGCCTGTATCACATACGATGCCCAAAGTGTTTTATTTTCTTTGCTATAGGAACGGTTGCTGCGGTGTTGTGCCGGGGTAGCAGTGATCCGGAGATCACCAGGCAGAATGGCTGACTGGTTCCAATTCAGTTCGATGATCTTTTTAGGGTCGAATCCCCAGTATATCAGATCTGAGCCAACACCCAGCGGCACTACAGCCAGTTTAATACGGTCTTTTAGTTTTTTTAGGGTGCGATAATCCAGGTGATCATAGTGATCGTGCGAAATGATCAGCACATCAATTGGCGGCATATCCTCTGCATGATAATGTTTGGTGCCCGGAAATGCCGTGATCAATCCGGGTACAGGCCCGGCATGATTACTGAAAATAGGATCGATGAGTATGTTATTCTGCCTGGTTTTGATGAGTAAAGAGGAATGCCCGAACCAAACGATAGTGGGGGCAGGAGCAGGTAGGGCCTTTAAATCAGTTTTAACCCATGGCAGTGCATGAGAGGGCCTGATGGTTTTAGGGCGACGGTGAAGCATCATACGTAGCCGGCTGCGCTTGACGGTAGAGTCGGAACGTTCGGCCAGATTTTCGAAACTGCCATTTTTGTAATTCGACACAGTATCCAAGCGGGCAAGCGCTTCACCCTTTGGATCTTTCCCCAACGACCTTACCATACCACAGCCGACTGCCTCTATGAGTAGCAGCACAGCCAGTCCCATCCGCAAACACCAGTATTTCATACCTTAAAAATAACGGTTAAGGCTTACTTATTGTTTCGTCAGTGAGGGAATCAGGTATAGCGCGATAGTGGTATTAGCCCCGTCATCGCAAGCTGGATGCTTGCAGTATTTATAAACATTATGGAAATATAACAGTTGCCCAGCATGGTAACCACAAGCGGGACGCTTGCGCCAGCTGGGATATTAGTTAAGTTATAAATTACTGCAGGTAAACAAGTTGTTTGATTTTCTACGAAGCTTTTAAATATTTATTTTTTAGATTATGCAATAAAGCGTGTTTGTTTTATCAAGTATTTTCATAAATTTACTTAAACCCAAACTTATCGCTATATGAAACCTTTTTTGATGCCCCTGGCATTTTTTCTCGCCCTAACTTTGCGAGGATTTAGTCAAACAACTGCCAATCCAAATTCAACAACAAACAATGGTGATAGTAGTAAACCACCAACGGGCAATTCTGGCAGCTCATGTCCGATTGTAATATCAGATAAGAATTATATATTCAAGGGCTACCTTAAACTGACTCAAGTTACAGCTTCGGGGAGTCCTTTAGATGATAATTTGAAAACACAGGGCGATGTGTATGCTGAACCTCAAACAGTATTCAAAATTGCTGGAGTAAAAAGTTCAGATTGTTCTGTGATAATTTACTACGATTTTAATTTTATGCAGAACGACAAATTGAAGATTTATAATTATATTAGCTTGGATGATAAGGATTCAAATGGCAATATTTCTGAATTGCCCAATAATATTCGTTTTTTCTTAATATCTAAGGATGAGTTTTTAGCTTACGCAGAGGAATACACTAAAACCTCAAAGTTCGAATTCTCATTCGGAACATTTACCTATCCGTTTAAGTTTCGCCCACAAAAATCTTATTTCACAAGTAATTTAAGCTTAGGTAGCTCTGTCGCTGGTAAATATCAGTTGAATAAAAACAATTCAATCGGCGTCATCATTGGCTTATCTTTGTCTTCTGTTACTCTGGACAGTGCTTCCACAAAAGGGGTCGTAAAAACCAGTACTGATAGACCTGCCTTAACTCCTTCTATCGGTGCTGTATATGCATATAAAAATATAAATTTCACCCTTGGTTGGGGTTGGGATTTTATAAATAGGCCATCACCTGTTGAACGCAGCTGGATTTATCACGGCAAAAATTGGATTGGATTTGGGATAGGAATAAACTTGTTTAATACCGCTTCGCCTAATACCTCGACCGAAAAAAGCAATGACCAAAGTGAGAGTAAAACAAGTAAGCCTAAAATAGCTGCTCCATGATGTTTAGTCGTTGATCAATAATTTCCTCAGCTGCCGCAAGCGTCCCGCTTGTGGTAGCGGGGCTTTTGTATTTAATTATGCATCATATTTTAACGGCAAGATTTGCAGCCAATCCTCAGCAACGGTTATTTTTGCTGAAATCACGTTTAAAAAGTATCTTGTTATTTTGCTCAATATAGTCGCCCGATATAATCAAATATGGATGGTTAGGCGAATACCCTGCGCTGCGGCTTCTTACAATTATTTTGTCGTTAACTCTCAGGCTATTTAACTGCTGAAAATCCTTAGGAATAAACTGCATCATGTACTCTTCACCATCAATTCTGACTATTAGCCATTTTGGTCCTGATGATTTCGCGTTTGCGCGCTGAAAAGTAACAGAGGTTACCACGGCCTCCATATTGGCAAAAGCTTTTATGTACTTCCTTATTTTATCAGCACTGGCGTGCACCTTTTTACCTTTGGGAGAAACCTCCCATTCTTTGTACTTTATACCGTCAGGAGAAGCCTCCCATTTTTTCCTGTCATCCGCCATGCGGGCTTTCCTGTCAGCAATGGACAACGGCTTTGGGGACGGCTCAGTTTCATTTTTAATTTCACGATTAGCAAATACTAATCCGCTCAGCACAACCAGCGGTAAGATCAGCGCATAGATGAGAATTTTTTTATTTTTCATATCCGTTCAAATTGATTCAGCGAATCTACTTTGATATTTTTCGGGTCGAGTGGTTTGGATTGTAAATAAAAATGTAAACTTTGTAAATAAATTATAAAATAGTAGCGGAATCGTCAGTCCCGGACGGATCCGGAATGAAAATCAGGCGCCCACATGCTACCGCAAGCGTCCCGCTTGTGCTATTTATAGCATAAAGAAAGATAACAGATGCTCAACATGATAACCACAAGCGGGACGCTTGCGGTAGTGGGTGAATTCAAGTAAAAACTGCCCGAAAATAGGCAAGTTTTATCGTTCTATCTATTTCACTCCGAAAATATTTTAAATATCATTCTAATTTGATTTAAGTTACTTATATTTAGTTACTTAAACCAAATCACAATGAAACAACTAATTTGTCCGGCAGGGCTTCTTGCCATTCTTTTAACATTCGGAGCGTGTAAAAGCCGACAACCTCTTGTAGCTGGCAATCCCGGAACTCAGCCTAATGTAAATCCCGTTAGGCTTGATCTATCAAAAGGTCTCAACATCGATTACGGATCGTTAACGAATGGTTATGCCAGATCGAATGACGTGTTTATGGTTGAGGTCACCGGTTATAATCCATTAAAATACCGCATTGGTGCTACAACCACGGGACTTGTCACTTTTCAAAATAGTGCAAGTCCGGTTATTGCCTACACCACTATTACTGCTCCAACAGCCACAACTCAGGTGGCGCCAGGTGCAGCACCAGATACTTCGGCAGCGTTGGTGGCAGCAGATGTTACTAAATTAAGGTCTATCATTTTGCGCATTACCACTACAACTCCCAAAATTAACAATGACATTAAAACGATCTCGGATTTCCTGAATATTTTGGCAGATTATCAGAATACGATTGACAGGTCCTGGAAAAAGATTGAACAATTGACTAGCGCTACGATCCAAACTGAACAGAAGAAAATTTACAACAGGTTAGGAAATCTTATCAATGATTATTTTCCCCCGGGAACGAACAACCCATACCAGCCGACACTCGGGACAACCCCC
This sequence comes from Mucilaginibacter sp. RCC_168, assembly GCF_041355315.1. Taxonomy (NCBI): domain Bacteria; kingdom Pseudomonadati; phylum Bacteroidota; class Sphingobacteriia; order Sphingobacteriales; family Sphingobacteriaceae; genus Mucilaginibacter; species Mucilaginibacter sp. RCC_168. Next base: position 15,110 of record NZ_JBFUPN010000007.1, on the reverse strand, counting down.
GCTTGCCAGATCGATTATTATATGATCACTGATTTTCCGGTAACAGTTAATAATGATCTGACAAAACGGGTAGACGAATATAAACTTGCTTTAAATGACCTTACTGCTTTTGAAACTGCCCATGCAGCCGATATAAAAGGTTACGCCAGACAGGTTGGAATTAGCGACTATGATAGTTTTAAGTCGGATTTTAAGAATAGCCTGGCAGCTACCCAAAGTTATCAAACCGATTTTACTACCACTCAACAACCTAAACTCGCTCCTTTCGCGGTATCGGTCACCGATGTGGCGGCGCTTCAATATTCAACGCTGGTAGGGCCGTTTACGCTGCAGCAAAATGATGAAATCACCATTAAATTTTCCAAAACTGATTTAGTAACTAACACGGATGCTTTATCAACTTTTCCCGGTATTATTATCAAAAGGAGGGGCGGAGCAAAGATCGATTTTTCGGCAGGACTCTTTTTTTCGGGACTTAATGACAAATCGTATGTGGCTTCTCAAACCACGCGTATTACGCAGGATTCAACAGTTGAGAACGGGACGGTTGTAGTAAAGCCCAATCAATCTACTTTTAGTTCCATCAAGCAACGCAGCGGGGCTAATTTTAGTTATGGGCCAATGGCGTTCATGCACTTTCATAGCATGACAGCCGGTCCCTTTAACTATGGCGCGTTCATAGGAACAGGCTTTATGTTTAAAGACAATGCAAAACCGGTGCTGGCGGTGGGCGCAAATTTCATGATAGCGAATTTTCAAAGGGTAGTCTTCGGAGTAGGCGGTGCATGGGGAAGCGTGACTCGATTGAGCTCCAAATATCAGGAAAACGTACTTTATCGCGAAACGATAACAGACGTTACCACTGAGTCGCATTTAGATTTTAAAGGTATGTTTTCTATATCATGGAATTTATCAAAGTAAATGTTATGAAAAAAGTAATGTTGCTAATATTGACGTTTGCTTTGGTCTGTATCAAAGCGCTAAACGCCCAAGTTAGTCAGGAATCTAAAACTGGGCTGCTTAAACCGTCGGAAGATTATCTTAAACGGCTGCCACACGCCGCGGCTGCGTCTGTGCCTGATGATTTCGTGCCAGATCCGAGGGCAGATCTGTCTGACCAGATGCCGCTACCGGGTAATCAGGGAAGCCAGGGCAGTTGTGCAGCGTTTACTGCAGTTTATGATTGCCTGACCTATATCCAGAATCGTAAGAATAATACAAGTGCTACAGTAAACGGAGTAATTGATTCCCTGCGAACCTATAGTCCTAAATATCTTTATAACCTGCTAAAAATGACTGAGGTTGGCATTTCTGATTGCCAGGGTGGCGTATTGTTATCGAAAATTTTAGATGGATTGAGGGACAAAGGCTCTCCCACACTTCGTGATCTTCCATACAAGGGCCAGGATGCCATGGATTGCCTCACACCTATACTTATAGAACAGCTTTCGGTATTGGCAGAGGAAAATAAAATTTTGACATACGATATTTTAACATCTTTTAATACAAGGCAATTCCAATATTTACTGACTACATTCAATCCAATAATAATAGGGATGGATTTGGACTCAGACTTTGTTAAAAAAGGCTACGTCATAGGTCAGCATGGAGAGCCATTCATCTATAAATTCGATCCTGGAAAGCCGTACTTTGGCTATCATGCCTTACTCGTTACAGGGTATGAGCAATCAACAGGTTGTTTCAAAATCTTAAATAGCTGGGGAAGTAGTTTTGGAACCAACGGCTATTTTTTTATGAAGTATCAGGATCTTATTGGCAATGTTAAGGAAGCATACATAGCAAAGGCGAATACAACAACAGCCATAGCACCCTCAGCACTAATTAGTAATGAAACCCGGACTTATAGTTTGGACAACCGGGGACGCTATCAGGGGTATTTTCGATTGGGATTTTATAAAAAATTTGGGAAATACAATATTGGTGTGAACTATGTAAATAAAAACAAGGGGGAGGTTATCGTTTCTGTACTTACACCGTCAAAAAAAACACTTATTGCTAATCTTTTACTGTTTGAAGATGATACCAAATATTTTTATTACAATAAGGAGAAGATCAACATAACATTTTCAGGAATCGATATTGATGGTGTCAGTTCCTTAAAAAACGATGTTTTATTGACGATAAAAGTCAGTCCTGATTCACCTGACCCGGTAATCAGAAAAATGTTAAATTAAATGGTTTGAACGAGCGCTCAATGTGTTAAATAATTATGGCAATTTCAAAACGAAAGGAGTCATGTTGTATATAAACTAATGTGGTCTCTTTGTTTTGGGTTGCCTTTTCATTTATACGATAATGGTATCGATTGTTTAATTGTGATCCCATCATAGCTGTCGTACGTGTGTACTTTCAAGCATATAAATATCGATTAACAAAAAAGAGACGCATTACATGCGTCTCTTCAAAAAGATCAAGTTGATCCTGAAATCCTTAAATCAAGGTTCAGAATTATTCAAACCAGGCCATTACCACTTCTTTGGTCGGCATGGTAATATCCAGTTTTAGTTTTTTGCGCATACCACCCAGGTCGTTGAAAACTTTGTTGGGGTTGCCCGCTTTGAGCTCTTCAACGGTGTTGAAGCCCATTTTATTCAGTACGGGTACCCATTCGGCGGGTACACCTATATTTACAAAATCTTCGGCTGTGGCTACTTTGGCCTTTTTCTCGGGGCGCATCTGCGGGAAGAACAATACTTCCTGTATGGTGCTTTGGTTGGTCATCAGCATCACCAAACGGTCGATACCGATACCCAGGCCCGATGTTGGCGGCATACCATATTCCAGGGCGCGTAAAAAGTCGTCGTCCATGGCCATTGCTTCGTCGTCGCCTCTACCTGCCAGTATCAATTGCTCCTCCAAACGTTCACGCTGATCGATAGGGTCGTTTAATTCCGAGTAGGCATTCGCTATCTCCTTGCCGTTCACAAATAGCTCAAAACGCTCCACAAGGCCATCCTTGCTGCGGTGTTTTTTGGCCAGTGGGGTCATTTCGATAGGGTAGTCGGTAATATAGGTTGGCTGGATCAGGTTGGCCTCCACTTTAGCACTGAAGATCTCGTCGATCAGTTTGCCTTTACCCATAGTTGGGTTAACTTCTATTTTGAGCTCAGCGCAGGTTTGGCGCAAAGCGGCTTCGTCCATAGCCGATACATCGATACCCGTATATTTCAGGATAGAATCATACATCGACAGTTTTTCATACGGACCTGCAAAGTTGATCTCATTACTGCCCACCTGTACCACCGGGATACCATGCACCGCTTTGGCAACTGTTTCCAGGCATTCTTCAACCATTTTCATCATCCATATATAGTCTTTATAGGCTACATAGATCTCCATGGCGGTAAACTCCGGGTTGTGGGTGCGGTCCATGCCCTCGTTACGGAACATCTTACCAAACTCATACACCCCATCAAAACCGGCTACGATCAAACGTTTCAGGTACAGTTCGTTGGCGATACGCAAAAACAGGGGCATATCCAGCGTGTTATGGTGCGTAGCAAACGGCCTCGCCGCCGCACCGCCATGCACAGGCTGCAGGATAGGGGTTTCCACTTCCATCCAGCCCTGGGTATTAAAATAACCGCGCATAGCGCTGATCACTTTGGAGCGATTAATAAAAATATTTTTGTATTCGGGGTTAACGGTTAAATCCACATAGCGCTGGCGGTAACGCAGCTCCGGATCGGTAAAACCATCATGGATGGTGCCGTCATCTTCGCGTTTTACAACCGGCAGTGGTTTTAATGATTTAGAAAGCACGATCAGCTCACGAACGTGAACCGATATTTCGCCGGTCTGGGTTAAAAATACATAACCTTTAACACCTACGTAATCGCCAATGTCCAGCAGTTTTTTAAATACGGTATTGTATAAGGTTTTATCCTCATCCGGACAAATATCATCGCGTTTAATATAGATCTGCACGCGACCGGTTGAATCCTGGATCTCGGCAAATGACGCGCTACCCATAATACGGCGGGTCATAATACGGCCGGCAATTACTACATTTTGGTAGGCCTCGGGTTTGTCCTTAAAGTTATCGGTAATGTCCTGTGCCCAGGCGTTAACATCAAAAGCTTCGGCAGGGTATGGGTTAATACCCAATTCCCTTAATTGTTGTAAAGATTGGCGGCGTATAATTTCCTGTTCGGATAGTGCAATACTCATGCTATAAACGGTATTTTAAATAATTTGCAAAAATAGCGTTTTTAATGAGTTTGGTGGTGAGTTTTTTTAGAAGGGGTGGAAGGGAGAGAAATTAACTCACCCGATCTGCGCTTCGCTGGATCACTCTCTTCGCCTGCGGCGGAAAGAGGAGTGAATTTGCGCATTTTCCCCGGCGCGTCATTGGGGGAGGAACGACGTGGCAATCCCCGATATGCAGAGTGTCTCTGTGAGTGGGGGATTGCCACGCTACGCAATGACGCATGGAGAGGCGCGGCGAGCGTAGCCATGCCCTGGGGGAGTCGGCACCGCGCGATAGTTTAAATTCAGCAATCAGGACTTGAGACTTAAAACTTCGGACTTATTTTCGTATCTTCGTATATACAGCAGCCCGGTTCTCTTTTATCAGAGTACCGGGCTGTTTGGTTAAGAGAAAAACAAGACCAAAAACCGATCGATTTATATTTTATGTATTGTAAATAAATTGTTTAACACTTTTTAAAGTTTTAAAAACTGCTCAAAATCGCGTTGGAATTTGTTAAAAAGTGTTAAAATCGATGGTTATGAACGATTTTTAAGCTGATTCTGGCCTGTTTTCGATGAGAAAAGTGTTAAAATTATTGCTTTAAAAAGTTTTTGAACTTCGTACTTTAACATTTTGAAACCTAATACAAATGATGATGAGAAAATTAACTTCGGTATTCCTGTTTTTGACAATAGCGGCGGGCAGGGCGTTTAGCCAGGGTGCTACCGATCTGTATGATCCGGGTACCAAACCGCAGCTGGTATCCAAACAATTTTCCTTTACCGAAGGGCCTGCTGTAGATAAACAGGGCAACATATTTTTTACCGATCAACCCAATAATAAGATCTGGAAGTATGATACCGACGGTAAGCTGTCGGTTTTTCTGGATAGTGCGGGTCGTTCCAACGGGATGTATTTTGATAAAAAAGGCAACCTCATCAGCTGTGCCGATGCTAAGGATGAGCTATGGTCAATCAGTCCCAAAGGTAAAGTTACAGTGTTGCTAAAGGATTATGAAGGGCATCTGTTTAATGGTCCTAATGATGTCTGGATCCACCCTAATGGCGGTATTTATATCACCGACCCGTATTATCAGCGTGATTACTGGACCCGCAAAAAGCCCGATCTGGACGGTCAAAAGTTATATTACCTGGCTAAAGGCAAACCTAAAGCAGTTATTGTGGACGATAAATTTGTACGCCCCAACGGTATTGTAGGTACACCTGATGGCCAAACACTGTATGTAGCCGATATTGGTGATAATAAGATCTATAAGTATGACATCAATAAAGATGGCTCTTTAAGCAACCGCACGCTGTTTTTTGCCCAGGGATCCGATGGAATGGCTATCGACGAGCGCGGAAACATTTACTTATGCGGTAAAGGAGTTACCATTGTAAACCCCCAGGGCGAAAAAATAGGGCATATTGATATTGATGAACCATGGTCGGCCAATGTATGCTTCGGCGGCAAAAACAGGGATATCCTGTTTATTACCGCTTCAAAAGCAGTGTATACCATGCAGATGAAAGTAAAAGGGTTTGATTAAAATGCTTGTTGTTCTATAAAATCGGCGATCTGTTGCTGCTCATCAGATGTAAGCAGGTCGCCGGTATATTTCCATTGTTGAGGCATGGGCTCTATTACCATACTGCCCAGGTAATCAGGATTAGCCTCATCGGGTAGGGCAGGCGCGCCTTCATCTATCTCCAGGTTCTCGGTAAACAAGGTCGATTCGTTATCGATAGTAGTTTTATAGATCTTGTAAGTGCCGGTGTTTGTAAGATCGGGCCGTAGTATAGGTTCAATAATAATATTTCTTGAACTGCCGTCTGCATGTTTTAAAATGAGGGTAGCCGGATTTTTCATAGGACAGGTTATTTGTTAATAAATACAGCAGCTTGTAGCGTTTGTTTGCTCGGAGCAAAACTGTATAGAAACAAGAAGCGCCCCTGATGGGCAGGGGCGCGTTCTAACCAATTATAAACCTAAATTATGAGAAGAGTTGCAAGGGAGGAGTCGAACCATCGTTTGCTGCCTGTCAGCTCCTTACAAATAACTATGGCACAAATATACAAAGTCTGTTTAATATTGCAATAGTTTCAATGATAATATTTAGGTGTTAACAATTTGTTAATCATACAACACTTAGGATATGATATTAATAATATAATTAAGTGTGGTTTTTACAGTTAAGTATTGAATATCAATTAGATTTATCATGTAACATATGTTAATAATTACTCCTGAAATGATGAGAATTTGTAAATTGTGAGGGTATTTACTGTCAGGCTTACAAATTAAATTGCTTTTCGCTGACAAAAAGATCAAAAAACCGAAACATTTCTTTGCAAAGATCGCACGTCGGGACATTCAGGCAAATACAAAAAAGCTGTCCCAATAGGAACAGCTTTCCGAATTTTTATTTGATCGTATTAATTATTGCTTTGGAGCAGCATTAGCCGCATCGGCAGCTTTTTTCTGATCATGTTTTGCTTTTTTGGCAGCTTTCAGATCGGCGAATGCCTTTTGTTGATCGGCGGTTAAAATGGCATTCAATTTTTGATCCGTTTGGGCCTGTATCGCTTTGTGAGCGGCTTTGTTTGCTTTTTTATTAGTCTTATGCGCTTTTAAACTATCTACGCGTGTGGCCTCGGTTAAAAATAAGGCGTTCACCTGCTTGGTTTGACTGGCAGTAAGTTTTAGTTTCTTTTGCAGGTTTTCTGTTTTATGCGCAGCCTTTTGAGCAGGCGTTTTAGCGGTTTGTTGCTGGGCATTGGCCAACACATTTAAGCCGGTTACCAATGCTATTATTAGAATTAATTTTTTCATTATCTTTTTATTGATGGTTTGCTTGATATGACAAACGAGGGCTCATTTGGTTTAATAAACATAAAATGAATGTAATTAACAGAAAGTTAACACAAAAAACTCAAATTTATAATTAAACCAAAATGTCATAATAAAGTCAAAGCATCTGTAATTCATGATCCTGCGCAAATGATCATCTATGAAAAAGACCATAAAGTACCTCTGTTGCATTACGTTACTGATTTTGGGAACAGTATCGCTTTCCTCATTTTTCGTTGTACGCAATCATAACTCGCCCTTCAAATGGCGGTTTCCGTACCGGCAACAGGGTTTAACAGAGCGGCAGGCAGCGGCCCATTTACTAAGTAGATTTACCTATGGAGCTACTCCTGGCGAAATTGACGAAGTAGTAAAATCAGGTCTGGAAAACTGGTTTAAGCAGCAAATGGATGCCGATCTTCCGGATGATTCTCTTAACCGCATGTTAGTGCCATACGATGCCCTTGCATTGAGTAATACGCAGGTAGTTATGGAGTTCCCAAAAAATGCGCAGGTATTACGCATGGCTATAAATGCCGGGGTAGTAAATAAGGATTCGGTAAAAACTGACCAAAAAGCTTACAAAGATGTGCTGCAAAATTACATGCAGCAAAATGGGATGAAGCCCGAGCAGGAGCTTTTTCGGCAGTTTATCAATCAAAAGATATTACGTGCCGCTTACACCAATAACCAATTGCAGGAGGTAATGACGAGCTTTTGGTTTAACCATTTTAATGTATCCATCACCAAAAACGATTGCGCGCAATTTATACCAGCCTATGAGCGGGATGTGATCCGACCTAATGCCCTGGGTAAATTCAATGACATTTTGTTGGCTACGGCCAAATCACCGGCCATGTTATACTATCTGGATAACTTTACCAGTTCGGCTGTTAATATGGATAAGCCGGCTGCAAAAAACCTCATTCGTGCCGCGCAACTGCAAAATATGTCTGGCCAAATGGTGGATAGCGGGAGGCGTGTTGCTCTGGTTAATAAATTACAAAAGGCAAAAAGCACACAGGGGTTAAATGAAAATTATGCCCGCGAGGTAATGGAATTGCATACGCTTGGGGTTGATGGAGGATATACCCAACAGGATGTAACCCAAGCGGCCAAAGTATTAACCGGCTGGACAATATACCCAATGGGTCAGTACGGTAAGCTGGGTAAAAACATCATGGATAAAATAGGTGCCGATCGTTTGGAAAAGCGGGGCTTTGTCCGGGATAGCGATTTCCTGTTCAATGCCAACCGGCATGATAAAACGGAGAAGGTGGTTTTAGGTAAACATTTTGGTCCAGATGATGGATACCAGGAAGGGGTACGGTTATTGTCCATGCTGGCACACAGTCCGGCTACGGCAAAGTTTATCAGTCGTAAAATAGCAGTGCGTTTTGTAAGCGACAACCCACCACAGAGCCTGATCAATAAGATGGCCAAAACATTCATGGATAAGGATGGCGATATCAAACAGGTGCTCATTACCATGGTAAGCGCGCCCGAATTCTGGAATTCATCGGCCCTGCGCGAAAAGACAAAATCTCCGTTTGAGTTCGCTATAGGCTCAGTACGCAGTTTGCACGCCAGCATTGAACAGCCTTATCAGTTATACAATTGGATTAATAAAATGGGCGAGAAGGTGTATTATTACCAGGCCCCAACCGGTTTTCCGGATAAGGGACAGTATTGGATCAATACAGGGGCATTGCTTAACCGTATGAATTTTGGCCTGGCGCTGGCAGCCGGGCGTATACCAGGTGTAAAGATAGATCTGGCTGCGCTAAACAACCATCATGAGCCCGAAAGCGCACAAGCAGCATTGGAAATCTACAGCAAACTGATCATGCCGGAACGTAAACTCGACGAGACCATCAAACGGCTTACACCATTGCTTACCGACCCTAACCTGGCACAACGGGTTGACGAAGCAAGCTCCAATAAGCTGTATGTAAAAGAAGGGCAGCCTGCCAGCATGACCATGACCGCTCCCGAGAAGATGATGGCCGATAATAAATTGGCTGCACAAGGTAAGCGGCCAAATAATGTAATAGCTATGCAAAAACCGGGAGGCAACAGTTCCATGCTGGGGCAGGTAGTAGGTGTGATCATCGGTTCACCAGAATATCAACGGCGTTAAATCTATAAAAATATAGGATCATGGTATCAAGAAGAGGTTTTTTAAAATCAGGAGGTTTAGCCTTATTGGGTGTAGGTTTAATGGGTGGTATCCCCGGTTTTTTAGCAGAAGCCGCCGCGAGCGAAAAGATCATATCGCCCTATAAAAAACGTAAAACGCTGATCTGCATATTCCAAAGAGGGGCGATGGATGGCCTGATGGCGGTGACACCGTTTACCGACCAATATTTAAAAGATGCCCGGCCAACATTATTTATGTCGGCAGCGAAAACGGGTAATAGCTCCCCACTTATTGATCTGGACGGCAGGTTTGGTTTGCACCCGTCCATGAAATCCTTTGAACCTCTGTTCCGTGAAAAACGATTAGGCATAGTGCAGGGCATTGGGTCGCCAAACAATACCCGTTCGCATTTTGACGCGCAGGATTATATGGAATCGGGTACGCCTTTTAATAAAGGTACCTCAAGCGGTTGGCTTAACCGGGCGGTTGGCTTACTGGGACATGATGCCATGACGCCATTTACCGCGGTGAGCATGACATCGGCTATGCCGCGGTCTTTTTATGGTGATAATCCTTCGGTATCTATCAGTAACCTGCAGGATTTTGCCATCCAGATGCGTGGTAACCCTATGGGCGCCAATATGGCTGCCAAAAGCTTTGAAGATCTGTATGATCAAACTTCATCCAGTCTGCTAAAACAAACTGGTAAAGAAAGCTTTGAGGCGGTTAAAATGCTGCAAAAAACAAATATTAAAAACTATACACCAGCCAACAACGCGGTATATCCAAATTCGACACTGGGTAATTCGTTAAAGCAAATAGCCCAGTTGGTTAAAATGGATGTAGGATTAGAGGTAGCCTTTGCCGAATCAAACGGCTGGGACACACACTTTAACCAGGGGACTGAAAACGGCATATTTGCCCGTAATGTGGCCGATCTAAGTTACAGCATCAGCGCCTTATGGTGTGATCTGGAAGCTTATCAGGATGATGTTACGGTGATGACCATGACTGAATTTGGGCGCACCGTACACCAGAACGGTACTGGCGGTACCGATCATGGCCGGGCTTCATGTAACTTTATTTTAGGTAATGATATCAATGGTGGGCTGGTACATGGTAATATGCAGCCATTAGCTATCGAAAATCTGGAAGATGGGCGAGATCTGGCTGTTACTACCGATTTCAGAAGTGTATTTAGCGAAGTAGCAGATAAACATCTGAGTATTAATAATGATCATATCCTGTTTCCAGATTGGAAGGGCGACCGGATAGGGGTAATGCGGGGATAGTGTTTCCCATCGGCATAGTTATTGTTTTATTCCTGTTATTGTACACTTAATTTTAATATTATGAAAACTCAACAGGATCTTAAAAACGGTGGAAACATGCAGGGTAGTTCAACATCAGACAGAGCATTTTATGATCAAAAGGCAGCCCAAAAACGTGCCGGTATCAGTAATGGCGGCGGACAACGATCTGACCAAACATCAAATCGCGATAGCAATCGTAAACAAGAAAATAAAAAGAGTTAAATTTAAAAAGGTCCTCAATGATCATTGGGGGCCTTCTTATGTTACCCCAACCAGGCAACAGGTAGTTTTATATAAAAAACGGTACCGCGGCCTACAATGCTTTCTACATCGATAATGCCGTTATGCTTTTCGATTATCTGGCGCACAATACTCAGGCCAAGGCCGGTTGATTCTTCACCGCGGACACCGGTCCTCCGTGCTTTTGAAAAACGGTTAAATATATCCGGGAGCATGTCGGCAGGAATACCCAGGCCATAGTCTTGTACCTCAATAATCAGTTCTTCGTTCTTTTTATTCAGCCGTACATCTACCCGGCTATTATCTTTTGAAAATTTGATGGCGTTGCTAATCAGGTTATCTACGGCACGATGCAATTTTTCCTTATTTACTTTGGCATAGGCAGGGTTAATGTTGCTGGTAAATATTACATCTGTTTTGAGATCTTGCTGTATCTCCCAGTCGTTCACAATGCCTTTTAACAATTGGTTCAGCTCCGTTCTTTCCATGTCGAAAACGTCGCCGGTATCGTTGCGGGCAGCTTCCAGCAGATCGTCAATAATGGTTCGGGCCTTAACACACGAGGCTTTCATCATATTCAGGTTTTCCTGCATTTCATCGTTTAGGTCATGGTCCATTTCCATGATCATGGCCAGCGACTCCACCGCCGCGATAGGGTTACGGAGGTCGTGTGCCACCATACCTAATACCTGGTTCTTAAATTCGCCAGCCTTTTCTATTTCTACATTTTTTTCTCTGATCTCGATCACCTGCTGATAATAGTTAACTTTATAAGAGAAAAAGTACCTGGAAGTGAGGTAAAAAGCAGAAAGCAGAATAGCCGATATCAGTTGGTTATACACCATTTGGGTTGAGCTGGTTTGGCTATAAAACAACAGGCCGGTAAACAATATCTCAATAGTTATTATTAATATAATGGTTTCGTAATATTCAAACACGTATATAGCGCTTATCAAACTTAAGGCGATAAGATATAATGTTAATGCGTTGCTGGGGTCGGATGTGGCGATGAAACTTGAATACATGCCACAGGATATAATATAAACCGAGAACAGGAATACCAATAATGCCATTGCGGCAGTTGCTTTTTTGTGGCTTTTAAAATTGGCGATGAGCAGGTTACTCAGAATCAGAAAAATAGGAGTTAAAATAATAAATACCCAATTACTTAGGCTAAATTCAGGAAAATTTTGAGCGCGTGTAAGGCTCACCGGAAAAACAAAGTATAGTATCCTTATAATAACATTCAGCACAAGGAATATGATACTTCCGGCCCTTATAGCAACCAGGTTTTGATAGGTATAATAATCCCTGTATGATGCCCGGTATTTTCCTGGCAGGCTATTAAAAAAGAAATGACTTTTCAATTGTATCGCATATAAGGTTGTCGGGCAAAAATATCAAAATTTAATAATAAATTTTTCAAATAATAACAAGTCAAAATGTCGTTTCAGTTTATATTTATCTGACTTTTTTTCACTTGACATTAAGTGGCAGGCGTTTTGATTAATACTCATTGATATGAACTTTAACAACTTTACAATAAAAGCCCAGGAAGCCGTACAAAAGGCTTCGGAAATTGCCACTGGTAATCAACAGCAGGCAATAGAACCCGCACACCTGTTAAAAGGCTTGTTGCTGGTTGATGAAAATGTTATAACCTATTTATTAAAAAAATTGAACGTAAACCTTAACCGGTTGAATGAAACGCTCGATGCGCAGATCAGCTCATACCCCAAGGTAAGCGGAAGCAATATTTATCTGTCATCAGATACCAATTCGGCGCTGCAAAAAGCGCAGGGTTACTTAAAGGAATTTAAAGATGAATTTGTATCGGTTGAACATATACTATTAGGCATACTGGCAGCTGGCGGTACTATCAGCTCGCTGTTAAAAGACCTCGGTGTAAATGAAAAAGATCTTAAAAAAGCCATTGTAAGTTTACGTGGCGACAGTAAGGTAACTGATCAGAATGCTGAGGCTACCTATAATGCCCTGAATAAATATGCCCGTAACCTGAATGAGTATGCCGGTTCAGGTAAACTCGATCCCGTTATCGGCAGGGATGAAGAGATCCGCCGTGTAATTCAGATCCTGTCACGCCGTACCAAAAACAACCCGATACTGGTGGGTGAGCCCGGTGTGGGTAAAACAGCCATTGCCGAAGGTATTGCTTTCCGGATTATTAAAGGCGATGTACCTGAGAGCCTGAAAACCAAGGTGGTTTATTCGTTGGATATGGGTGCGCTGATAGCTGGCGCCAAATACAAAGGTGAGTTTGAAGAGCGTTTAAAAGCGGTGATCAAGGAAGTTACCCAAAGCGATGGCGAGATCATCCTGTTTATTGATGAGATCCATACGCTGGTAGGTGCAGGTGGTGGTGAAGGCGCCATGGATGCGGCCAATATATTAAAACCGGCATTAGCCCGCGGCGAATTACGGTCAATTGGTGCTACCACGCTTAACGAGTACCAGAAATACCTGGAAAAAGATAAAGCGTTGGAAAGGCGTTTCCAGAAAGTTATGGTAGAAGAGCCTGATGCCGCCGATGCCATATCTATTTTACGTGGTTTGAAGGAACGTTACGAAACCCACCACAAAGTGCGGATCAAAGACGAAGCCATTATTGCCGCGGTTGAAATGTCGCAACGGTATATTTCTGACCGGTTTTTACCCGATAAAGCGATTGACCTGATGGATGAGGCTGCTTCTAAACTACGCTTGGAAATGGACTCGGTACCTGAGGTGGTTGACGAATTGGAACGCCGCATTATGCAGCTGGAGATTGAACGCGAAGCTATCAAACGAGAAAAAGACGACCGTAAAGTAGCTGAGCTAAGCGAAGAGATCGCAAATCTATCTGCCCAGCGTGATTCGTTACGCGCCAAATGGCAAGGTGAAAAAGACCTGGTTGATGGCATTAACCAAAAGGTAGAACTGATAGAAAACTATAAGCTGGAAGCCGAACAGGCCGAACGCGCTGGTGATTATGGCAAAGTTGCTGAATTACGCTACGGAACCATTGTACAGGCCCAGGCAGAAGTGGAAAAACTAAAGGCCGCGCTGCTGGAAAACCAAAGTGATAGCCGCATGCTGAAAGAGGAGGTTACTGCCGATGATATTGCCGGCGTGGTATCCCGTTGGACAGGCATACCTGTTTCCAAAATGATACAGAGTGAACGCGAAAAGCTACTGCACCTGGAAGAAGAACTGCACAAGCGTGTAGCAGGCCAGGAGGAAGCCATTGAAGCTATCAGTGATGCCATACGCCGCAGCCGTGCCGGTTTGCAGGATAAGCGCAGGCCCATCGGTTCGTTTATATTCTTAGGTACAACCGGTGTTGGTAAAACTGAGTTGGCGAAGGCTTTGGCAGAGTATCTGTTCAATGACGAAGGTGCATTGGTGCGTATTGATATGAGCGAATACCAGGAACGCCATGCGGTGTCAAGGCTCATAGGAGCGCCTCCGGGTTACGTAGGTTATGATGAAGGTGGTCAGCTTACAGAGGCTGTGCGTCGTAAACCTTATAGTGTAGTATTACTGGATGAAATTGAAAAAGCACATCCGGATGTGTTTAACATTCTGTTACAGGTATTGGATGATGGCCGTTTGACTGATAATAAGGGTCGTGTGGTGAATTTTAAGAATACCATCATTATCATGACCTCTAACATTGGCTCAAACATTATACAGGAAAACTTCCAGACACTGGAGGATAATAACCGTGAGGAACTGATAGCCAAAACCAAGAACGAACTGTTTATGCTGTTGCGTGCTACCATTCGCCCCGAGTTTTTGAACCGTATTGATGAGATCATCATGTTTACTCCATTGAGCCGTGATGAGATACATGATATTGTGAAACTACAGTTTAACCAGGTAAAACAAACCCTTGCCGAAATGGGCATCACGATGGAAGCTACCGACGAAGCATTGGATTGGCTGGCCCAATTAGGCTACGATCCGCAATTTGGTGCCCGTCCGTTGAAACGTGTCATCCAGAAAAAGATTCTGAACGAATTATCAAAACAGATCCTGGCCGGCACAGTTGATAAGGACAGTACCATTAAAGTGGATATGTTTGACAACAACTTTGTGTTTTTAAATACTCCAAAAACTGCCGATGAACCGGTAAAACAATAAAATAATAAATCCATCATATAGCAAAGAGCCACCCATTTGGGCGGCTCTTTGCGTTAATTCTCCACGCGTCATTGCGAGGTACGAAGCAATCTCTACACAAGCAGGTCAACTATAAAAGTTCGCTCTGTACAGCATAGAGTTAGTATGTTTGAAAAACAAGCTTCGGATAGAAGTTTCACAGTAACTTAAAGTTAACAAAAGTGAAAACTAA
>NZ_JBFUPN010000079.1:0-622 GCF_041355315.1 Mucilaginibacter sp. RCC_168 | reverse complement strand
TCCTCCCTGCTAATCTCGCTTATGTCATCTATACCTCCGGTTCTACAGGACGGCCGAAAGGCGTTATGATCGAGCATCAGGGACTGGGGCCGTTTTTTGGACATATTTATAATCAATATTTAGATGCCTCCTGCTCTGTTGTAATGGCATTTACAGCTTCTTATACTTTTGACATATCTATTTTTCAACTGTTAACCCCTTTGTTATCAGGAGGAAGAAGTATTATTGTAAACAAAGAGCTATTAGGAAATATAGCGCTGTTTGCATCTATACTAAAACAGGCATCAATTATAGATACAGTTCCGGCGGTATATAACTTACTGGTGGATCACATTGCTAAGAATAAATTAAATCCATCTTTCGAAAACATACAAAAAGTATTTATAGGCGGAGATGTGATTCCGGATAAACTGTTATCTGCCTTATCGACGGCATTCCCAGCTGCTGATATTATCGTGACCTACGGGCCTACTGAGGGCACTATTTTTTGTACAAGCCTGTTTTATAGGCAGGGAACCCTTACTCCAGGAAGCAAAGGCGCTATCATCGGCCGTCCGATAGCCAATACCCAGATATACATCCTGGGGCCGGATCAGGGACTGGTGCCTGTTGGGGTAACCGG
>NZ_JBFUPN010000078.1:0-645 GCF_041355315.1 Mucilaginibacter sp. RCC_168 | reverse complement strand
AGCAGACCCAGAAGGTTAAGACGAAGCTCCTCCCTGCTAATCTCGCTTATGTCATCTATACCTCCGGTTCTACGGGACGGCCGAAAGGCGTTATGATCGAGCACGCATCAGTGGGGAATTATGTTACATGGCTTATAAAAAAATATAATATTAATAAAAATAACAGCACCTTACTTCTGTCCAATATTGCTTTTGACCTGGTCTTGACAAGCCTTTTTGGTTCATTACTTTCTGGAAACACATTACACGTCATTAATCAAGACTTACTGCAATTTCCAACTGAATTATCTTTATATATTGTTAAAAATAAAATAGGTTTTCTAAAAACAACTCCTTCCCTTCTCAATCATATAATTTCTGAAGATAGCAGCTTTGAACTACTTATTAATGCCCAAACACTCAAGACTATTTTTGTAGGAGGAGAGAAAATAGATATCGATACTGTAATTAAGATAAAACAAAATAAAGGTTCTATAAATATAATAAATCATTACGGCCCGACCGAAACAACGATTGGGGTTGCAACAAAAGAAATAAAAAAAGTAAATGTTCCTATACCTATCGGTCATCCGATAGCCAATACCCAGATATATATCCTGGGGCCGGATCAGGGACTGGTGCCTGTTGGGGTAACCGGTGAGATCT
>NZ_JBFUPN010000077.1:0-710 GCF_041355315.1 Mucilaginibacter sp. RCC_168 | reverse complement strand
GTCACCAGTTCTGTAGATACGATCACCGGCTACGGTACTGAAAGGGTGGGGGATGAACTTTTCGGCAGTCAGGTCAGAACGGTTAAGATAACCCCTCGCAAGCTGCACACCACCCAGGAAAATTTCTCCCATTACGCCGATAGCACATAGGTTCATGCTAGTATCTAATATATAGGCATTTACATTATTTATAGGTTTGCCTATGGATATTAGCTCTTCTTCTGGATTTACTTCTGTAACGGTTGACCATACACTATTCTCAGTTGGGCCGTATTCATTGTATAAATTAATACAAACTCCCCTGTTGTAATGTAGATTAACTAACGACTTATCTAATTTTTCTCCAGCCATTATGACTTTTGATATCCCAGAATTGAATAGTAAGTTATTTTCTAACAGAAACTTGTAATATGAAGGAACGCATAAAATAATGTCAGATATACTTAACAAATTTTTGATACTATCAATATCCTTAAATGATTCATTTTTGCTCAAAATTAGTTTGCTTCCCATCAACAATACCGAAAATAAAACTGCAACCGATGAGTCAAATGAGTAGCTAGATATTAATAATTGTGATTTGACAGGCTCATATTTTACAATCCTTGAATAGGTGGATGCTACTACCCCCTGATGCTCGATCATAACGCCTTTCGGCCATCCCGTAGAACCGGAGGTATAGATGACATAAGCGAGATTAGCAGGGAGGA
>NZ_JBFUPN010000076.1:0-713 GCF_041355315.1 Mucilaginibacter sp. RCC_168 | reverse complement strand
CCGGTTACCCCAACAGGCACCAGTCCCTGATCCGGCCCCAGGATGTATATCTGGGTATTGGCTATCGGACGGCCGATAGGTATAGTATCTTGCAAATGCGATATTCCATTGTCTATAACTACCGAGTACATTGTACAACCTACCGTTGATTCTGTCGGGCCGTATTCATTGATAACGGTAATGCTTTTATTAGCAAAATGCTTAAAATGTTCTACTCGCAATGCCTCTCCGCCTATTATTATTCGCCTACTTAATCTTTCACTATGATTGATTGTTTGTTCAATAAATTTCAGATGTGATGGAGTTAACTTTATAAAATCATAAGTAGCATATTTCTGAAGATTTATGTCTTCTTCAAAGATGCTTAATAAGTCTTGAGAGCTTAAAATAATAATTTTGCCTGATACTAAGGGCAAGAATATGGCTGTTATTGAGGCATCAAACGCATAAGATAAATGTATAAAAGTTCCAGAGCCATTTAGGTTCTCGTCGATATAATTAGATTTAATGCTAAAAATATAGTTAACAAGGCCGCTATGCTCGATCATAACGCCTTTCGGCCATCCCGTAGAACCGGAGGTATAGATGACATAAGCGAGATTAGCAGGGAGGAGCTTCGTCTTAACCTTCTGGGTCTGCTGAGCATCTATACGGTCTTTCTCGGTATTGATATTGATGACGAGCAGGTCATCTTGCTGTGGAAGCAGAACGGA
>NZ_JBFUPN010000075.1:0-731 GCF_041355315.1 Mucilaginibacter sp. RCC_168 | reverse complement strand
TCCGTTCTGCTTCCACAGCAAGATGACCTGCTCGTCATCAATATCAATACCGAGAAAGACCGTATAGATGCTCAGCATTCTATATTAGCAGTAAAAAGCAAATTCCCTGATGACTTTATAGTTTGTATGATTTATACATCAGGATCTTCGGGTAAACCCAAGGGTGTTGGAATCCAAAACTCTTCTTTGGTCAATAGAATTCATTGGATGTGGAATATTTACCCGTTTAAAAGTGGCGAAAAATGTGCCTTAAAGACTTCTATTAGCTTTGTAGATCATATTTGGGAATTATTTGGACCTCTAAATAAAGGTGTACCATCTGTTTTATTTACAAAAAATAAAGTCCTGGATATTAATGAATTTTTAGAAGATATATCAAATCACAATATAACCAGATTGATTCTTGTGCCATCATTATTAATGGCAATATTAGATAAATTACAATCAGGTGAGATTACCTTAAAGAATCTAAAATATTGGATTAGTAGTGGGGAACAATTATCTATAAATACAATACGATACTTTTATACTTTATTTTCCAAACATGAGCATATACTTATTAATATCTATGGATCTACAGAAATAACTGCTGATGCAACTTACTATGAAACAAACAGGTATGTAAATGAGTCGGTATCTATTCCTATCGGTCGCCCGATAGCCAATACCCAGATATATATCCTGGGGCCGGATCAGGGACTGGTGCCTGTTGGGGTAACCGGTGAGATCTG
>NZ_JBFUPN010000074.1:0-767 GCF_041355315.1 Mucilaginibacter sp. RCC_168 | reverse complement strand
TTTGGCAAAACAGCCGGTATCAGTTTTGCGCAGGGTTACAGGGCCAATTACCTGGCAAGTAAAACCGACGAACAAAACCGAGGCTATGATAAACCCGATCAGAAGCTGATTGATGAGGCTGTAGCGCTTGCAAAGGCCAGCGATGTGGCTATTTTGTGTATCGGCTCAAATCGGGAATATGAGAGTGAAGGCCATGACCGTAAAAGCCTGGAATTGCCTTTTGGAGAGCAGGAATTAGTTAACGCGGTTACAGCCGTTAATCCGAATACCATTATTGTCATGATGGCCGGCGCGCCATATGATCTGAATGAAATCAAAAGATCAAATCATACGGTTGTCTGGTCATGGTTTAACGGATCAGAAGCCGGTAACGCGCTGGCCGATGTACTAAAAGGTGTTATCAATCCGTCGGGTAAGCTGCCGTTTACTTTTCCTGTATCCTTAAAAGATTCTCCCGCTGCTGCCTTAAATACTTATCCAGGTACCGGTGCTACAGCTGATTACAAAGAAGGTGTGCTGGTTGGCTATCGCTGGTATGATACTAAGAAAATTCAACCGCAATTCCCTTTTGGATATGGTCTTTCCTATACTGATTTTTCGTTCAGTAAACTTTCTACCAATAAACCAAGCTATAAAAAAGATGAAACCATCCATGCCCGGTTTAGGATCAAAAATACCGGAAGCAGATATGGAGCCGAAGTGGTGCAGTTATATGTAAGCGACCCGGTTTGTTCGGTATTGCGTCCAGAAAAAGAGCTTAAAGGGTT
>NZ_JBFUPN010000073.1:0-774 GCF_041355315.1 Mucilaginibacter sp. RCC_168 | reverse complement strand
AACGCGGCAGGTGAAATAGAGTTCAGGGGCCGTTTGGACAGCCAGGTAAAGCTCCGTGGTTACCGGATCGAGCTTGGTGAAATCGAGCAGGTCTTAGAAGGTCATGAACATATAGAAGGCTCGGTGGTTGTTCTTAGCGGGGAAGGGGAAGATAGTATCCGTAACCTAGTAGGGTATTATACCAGCAGGGATGGACTGGAGTGGACGGAGGTGAAGCGTTATCTTGAAGAACGGCTTCCGGCTTACATGATACCGACCCACCTGATCCGTGTGGAGGCATTTGTATTGACGAATAACGGGAAAATAGACAAAAGCAAGCTGCCGGAGGTGAGGCATGGTTATTTACTGGATGGTAAAAAATATGTAGCGCCAGCAACAAAACTGGAGTTCGAATTAGTGGCTATTTGGGAGGAAATATTTGGCAATGATCAGATTGGTATAACAGACGATTTTTTTGAATTGGGAGGTAACTCGCTGGAAGCGATTCGATTAATTAGCCATATGATGAAAAAGCTGGATGTTCAGGTAGAACTGAGCGAATTGTTTGAAAGCCCAACAATAGCGGCAATAACACAAAAGATAAAAGTAAGAGACAAAACTGAATTCGAGCAGATACCCGTTATCCGGCTACAGGAAAATTATCCGTTAACAAATGCCCAAAAAAGATTTTGGATTATGGATCAGTTATCGGAAAATGATCGGTCGGCTTATAATATGCCGATGTGTTATGAAATGCGTGGGATTTTAAGCATGGAATCCGTTGGTCGATCTTTC
>NZ_JBFUPN010000072.1:0-781 GCF_041355315.1 Mucilaginibacter sp. RCC_168 | reverse complement strand
GATGCACTTAGAAACGAGTATAAGTTGATATCGCAGGTCCCGGAGGCATCCAGCTATGGTTTATCTCCTTCGCAACGACGTTTGTGGGTGATAGATCAGCTGGAAGATTCCAACCGTACAGCCTATAATATATGCGGTTCTTATGAGTTTGAAGGCGTTGTTGATATGAAAAGCCTGGAGCGGTCTTTTGATGCCATGATCGACCGGCACGAGAGCTTGCGAACAATATTTGTGCTGGAAGATGGGGAGCCGCGCCAGCTTGTACTGAGCCGTTCTGAGCTTGGTTATTCGATGGTTTATGAAGATCTGAGCAGTGATACTTTATACACGGAGGACAAGTTGTCGGCACTGATTAATTCGGAATCGGCCAGAAGCTTTGATTTATCACGGGGGCCTCTTGTTCGTACACATCTTTACCGTTTATCGGAATTTCGTTATGTGTTTTTATTAACGGTTCATCATATTATTTCGGACGGCTGGTCAATGGCGGTTTTCATCCGGGAAATACTAGCTATTTATAATAGCTACAGCAGGGGATTGCCTGTAAACTTGCCGGTTTTGCCTATACAGTACAAAGATTATGCAGGCTGGCAAAACAGACTTGCACAGGAAGGGGAACTGGACAGTCACCGGAGTTACTGGCATTCCCGTTTATCAGGCGAGCTTCCGGTACTTGATTTTCCTCAGGATTACCGTCGTCCGGAGACCAGGCAAAACAATGGCGCTGTTCAGGAACTTATTTTGGGTCAGGATATAAAGCAGTTGCTCCAGGCGAAGTCCG
>NZ_JBFUPN010000071.1:0-834 GCF_041355315.1 Mucilaginibacter sp. RCC_168 | reverse complement strand
AAATGAGGAAGACCTGTTACCGGCAAAACGGGGGCCTAAGTACAGCACCCGAAGGCCGTCCCTTATTGATGAAGCTTGGGTGCTTGAAATGCGCTCCCGGGGCAACAATAAGTTTGAAATAGCTGATGAGCTTAAACAGAAATCAGATAACTTTAAGCCATCGCCATCGGGAGTTTATAATATCCTGAAGCGTTACGGTAAAAACCGTTTAAAACCAGCAGACAAAGAAGTTAAACGTAAGATCATCAAAGAACGTATGGGACAGTTAGGTCATATCGATTGTCATCATTTAAGCAAAACCATCATTCGGGGCCAGCATCGTAATCTTTACCTGCTTTGTGTCCTTGATGATTACTCCCGGGTAGCATTTGCAGAGGTTATGGAAGATATCACTGCCTTAACCACTATGTTTGCCGCCTTGCGCTGTATGCGGATGATCAGAGAAAAGTTCGGCATCCAGTTTGAAGAGATCATTGCTGATAACGGCCCGGAGTTTGGCCCGGCCAGCAGCCAGAACAAACGCAACCATCCTTTTGAACGGATGCTGATGGAAACCGGTATCAAACGCAGGTATATTCAGCCCTATAGGCCGCAGACAAACGGTAAAGTGGAACGCTTTTGGCGTACCCTTAAAGAAGACCTGATCGAGGAAACCGATTTCGATACCCTCGAAGAATTGGAAGACGAACTCACCAGGTACCTGGTTTATTATAATTGGGAAAGACCTCATCAAGGTATTGGTGGAAAAAAACCTATTGATATGATCACCCTAAACAACCAAAAATAAACCCCCTAGTTTGTCCTCGAATTACTAAACCCTTACAGCAATGACAT
>NZ_JBFUPN010000070.1:0-839 GCF_041355315.1 Mucilaginibacter sp. RCC_168 | reverse complement strand
TCAATCTCACCGGGTTCGATACGGTATCCCCTTATCTTGACCTGGTCATCACCGCGACCGAGGAACTCGATATTGCCGTCGGGGAGCCACCGTCCCAGGTCACCAGTTCTGTACATACGAGCACCAGGCTCGAAGGGATCTGCCACAAACTTCTCTGTTGTCAATTCCGGATTATTCAGATATCCGCGGGCAACACACGCACCGGATATGTAAATTTCACCTGGTAACCCTAGCGATACTAGCCTGCGGTGTCCGTCCAGAATGTACAATCTGACATTGTCTACAGGAACACCCAGGGGGATAACCTTCAGCGTTTCCCATTCATAATTATTAACGGTATAAAAAGACACTACATCACTACATTCTGTTGGGCCATAGGAATTAATCACTTCTCCATTGTAGAATTCAGATTTAGACCATTCAAGAAGTTCATTTATCGCAATAGGTTCTCCCCCTAATATGACTTTTTTTAAAGAGAATAACTTTTTATACCCGTCATTTATCGTGGTATCCAGCAAAGGGTAGAAAGCACTTGGTGCTGAATTAACTATGGTTATTTTTTTCTTTACTATAGTATCTGCCAATTCCAGATGATTCAAATGACCGCTTTTGGGTAAACATAATCGTGTACCTGAAATTAAAGAGGAAAAAATATTTTTCTGGGCCAGATCAAATCCAAATGGTGCTATAAGTAGAATATGGTCTTCTGGGTGTAATAATAAAAGTCTATTATACCAATAAATAAGATTAATAAATGACGCGTGCTCGATCATAACGCCTTTCGGCCATCCCGTAGAACCGGAGGTATAGATGACATAAGCGAGATTAGCAGGGAGGAG
>NZ_JBFUPN010000006.1:21053-266855 GCF_041355315.1 Mucilaginibacter sp. RCC_168 | reverse complement strand
CCTAAACTTACTCCTTCTTTATTAACATTTTGTTGATAACACCACGCATTTTTATCCTTTCTTATGCGTCAGCCCTGATTGAGTTATGACAAACCATCAATTATACAATATCGTTCTTTGATCAATCCCGCCGCTTCAAAACTTTTTAAACCCTCAATTTTAACACTTTTTTAGTCGAAAACGGGGTAAAAAGGCTTGCTTTTTGGTCACTTTAGCAATGTTTTAATGCCATTTTAACACTTTTTAACAAATTTTTGATGGGTTTTGAAAAGTTTAAAAAGTATTAAATATTTGGCTATCAAATAACCACATACC
This sequence comes from Mucilaginibacter sp. RCC_168, assembly GCF_041355315.1. Classification (NCBI taxonomy): domain Bacteria; kingdom Pseudomonadati; phylum Bacteroidota; class Sphingobacteriia; order Sphingobacteriales; family Sphingobacteriaceae; genus Mucilaginibacter; species Mucilaginibacter sp. RCC_168. Next base: position 266,540 of record NZ_JBFUPN010000006.1, on the reverse strand, counting down.
AAACGGTCGGTTTTGGGGTTGTATTTTCCCTTAACCAAACAGCCCGATTTTCTGATTTGTCAGAAAACCGGGCTGTTGTATACACAAATATACGCAATTTATCGGGGCTATAAAAATCGATGTTGATCGACTTGGCTTTTTCTATTGAAATTATGTTATTTTCGATAATACCTTACCGGGTCTCGTTATAGATCATCAACATGAAATTTAAAATAGCTTTACTACTTTTTGCAATAATGACCGGCACATTTGCTTTTGCCCGGCAGCAGCCAAAGAACATTATATTGGATACCGATATAGGGCCCGATTATGACGATGTTGGAGCGATGGCTGTTTTACATGCCCTGGCCGATAAAGGCGAATGCCGCATCCTGGCCACTATTGCCAGTAACCAATACAGTAACATAGCGCCGGTACTGAGTGTTTTGAATACTTATTTTAAAAGACCGGGCATCCCTATTGGAGTGGTGCGGGGTAAGGCTGTTAATATCCCCTGCGCGCAAAAATGGGATTCGCTGATTGTGGCCAGGTATCCGCACCGGATAAAAGACAACAATGAGGCGGAGGATGCGACAATACTGTACCGCAGGATCCTGGCTGCACAACCCGACCAAAGTGTAACTATAGTAACCGTCGGGTTTATGACCAATATGGCTAACCTGCTTCAATCAAAACCAGATAAAGTATCGCCCTTAAGTGGCGCTGCCCTGGTTAAAAAGAAAGTAAGGCTCATGGTGAATATGGCCGCCTGTTTTAACCGGGAAATGGGAAAATTCCAGGAGTTTAATGTCGAAAAAGATTCGGTTTCTTCAAAAATAACGTTCGATAACTGGCCTTCGCCCATTATTTTCAGCGGGTTCGAGATCGGCGAAAAGATCCATACCGGTTTGCCTATTGTAAAAAATAAGTCTATTACCAATTCACCGGTTAAGGATGTATTCCAAAAAAGCATACCGCTTGACCCTAACGATTCCAAAGGCCGCATGAGTTGGGACGAAACCGCTGTATTGGTTGCCGTTCGCGGCTATGAAAGATATTTTAGTGTTGTAAAAGGTAAGATCATATGCAACAGCGATGGCAGCAACCTCTGGAATAAAACCGGCACCCGGGACCGTTATTTAATACTGAAAATGCCTGTCCCGCAAATAGAAGCTGTTTTAAATACGCTGATCATGCATCAGCCTAAAACAGGGAAATAAACAAGCGGTTCCATGTAATCTGAAGACTACCCATAATCGTCTGAAGTCAGAGAATCAGACAGCAAGGAGATCACCCCTGAATTTCTCAGTAAAATCCATAGGAAAATGACACTATTTGCCGTTGACCCTTAATTTATATTAAGGGTATTTCTTAAAATAGGTTAACAGGCGATTGATAGAGACTCACGACATTTGTAAAAAAATCAATTGCGTGAAAGAAGAAACCAACAAAGCTTTAATGCTCCGTTTTCTGGAGTTCATTAATACAGCAAGCCTACAACTTGCAAATGAAGTAATTTCGCCAGAGGCGGTCTTTTACGTACCTGGACGTCCCGAACCAATGCGTGGCCCTGGCGGATATCTCGAAATAATCAATATGATGCGCAGCGGATTTCCTGACATGCAATGGAAAATAGAAGACTGGGTAGCAGAAGATGAAAAGGTGGCAGTGCGATTTACCATGCATGGAACGCACAAAGCGCCTTTTTTTGGAGTCCCGCCAACTGAAAAATCCATTCATGTGCAAGCCATGAATTTTTATCGCATTTCGGATGCCCAAATTATTGAAGAATATGGTCAACCAGATTTACTTGGGTTATTGCAACAAATAGGAGCTTTCCCAACGAATTAATTCACTCATTATATTAGCCATAAAAGCAGTTCAGCCTATGGTCGGTGTTATCACTACAAGTGTTCGAAAAAAATAAAAAGTGTGTCATTTCGAACAAGGAACGAGGAGAAATCTTCTACGATTTGCAATTGGGGCTTTGTATGTAACAGAAGACTTCTCTTTCGCACTATGCTCGTCCCTACTGCTTGCTCTATCGAAATGACAAATTTTTTATAGAAATTCAATCTTCCGAACACCTGTAGTGTTCACCGCACCGCTATCATGTATGTTTTATGAATAGAACGTCAGCCAGTAATGAGTTGTACGGTGATAACACCGACCACAGGCTAAAAAGTATAACGCGGTTCATGTAGTCTGAAGACTACCTGCATAATCGTCTGAAATCAGAGAATCAGACAGTGGGCTGGTGATATCATCGAACCCCTTACTCCTACCGGCGCTTTGGTTTCGATACAGCTAAAGCAGAAGCTACCAGTCTATTTTTATAAATGATATCCCTTGGCGGGGCAGATCAAAATTTATATTTATTTTTCCTGATTTTACGTTTATATTTTGCGCCGTGCCAATAGTTTGTAACTGCCCGGCCTTCTCCAATTCTGCTATTTGCCCTGCACTCGGGCTTTGCGGTGAGCCCATCTTTTTCCAAGCTTCATAGGAGTTGCTATGTTGATCATCAATCCGGTAATGCGCCAGCCTAACGCTTTTAACAGGTATGTTTTCAACCTGTAGAGATACTTGTTCCGCTGGCTTTTTTTCATCATTATCATGATAATTCCAGATAAGTATCCCTGCCGTTGTTTTGTCTTTTGAAGCTAATACGCCAATATCAGACAATGGCCCGCGAATACTGGAATCAAGCATGGTTTTCAAGGGGTACATCCTGTTGCTTTGGGCCTTCACTCTACTCCCTGTCATTTTGCCCAGCATTCTGAAAAGATTTAAAATGGGCTTATCCACACCATTAGTCGCCAGATCGCGAAAGCCGTAAAACCAGGGTTGGTTTTCAAACTCAAAACTCCAATTTACGGCACCTCTTAAGTTTACTTTGTATTGATCGGCTAATTCGTATTCGCGAGCTATAGTTGCCGCTGTATAACTCGGATACAAAGTTCCGTTCCGATAGGCGTTCTGTGGATCTGTAGCCATACCGCAGGCAGCACATCCTTCCGGGTCAGACTCACCTACAATTAAAGGGATATTTTTTGTTTCAGGATAAGCGGTTGCTACTTTGAACCCAGCCTCTATATCACGAAGATGAGGTGAAGCATTCATCCTCACCATTCCATTAACTATTGATGGCTGCCCCTTCGCATGGAAGGTTAAGATATCAAGTGGCGATCCTGTATGACCTGTTGCATAATTAGTTTCTGTTGTACAATGCTTAATAAAATCATTAAGCATCTGCTGCGCCCCTCTTCCAGATGTACCAGCCACGTTAAACCCGCCTATTTTAGCGGAAGGAAGAGCGCGCTTTACGCCATCAGCCGCATAATCGTAAAGTTTAAAAAGCTCTTGTTCGGTCCCTTTCCAGTAAAAGCCATTAGGCTCATTCCAAACCTCCCAATACCAGCTTTCCACCTCCTTTTTACCATATCGGTTTATAGAATGCTTTACCCAATTATAAACGAGATCACCCCATTTCTTATAATCCTTGGGCGGGTATGTCCAACCTGTTGCTATATCTTTATATGGATCTCCAGGTTTCCAATGGTGGCGATAAGGTTCCGGATGAGTGGAAAGTGCCTGGGGCATAAAACCAATTTGAGCAAATGGTTTCATCCCCCGTTTAATGTAGGTATCAAATATAGAATCGATAATTTTCCAGTTATAAATAGCATTCCCATTTGAATCTTCCGTGTACATGTTGGTAGAGCCCCATTTTAATGCAGCTTCTCCATCTCCGGTAACCATCAAACTATGCGTTCTTACATAAACAGGCGCCGGGCTTAGCGCCGAAATTTCGGTAAGTAATTTTTTACCATCCTTCATATAGGTATAGTTTGGCTCATCATAGCCAAACCAAGCCCAAAATGGCTTCATCGGTCCTTTCTCAACAGATAGATCAACATGAATGTCTGCCTTTCTAATGACTTCTTGTGCACTAAGATTTTTTAACAGGAATGGCAGTAATATAAGGATGGTCTTTACTTTTTTCAGCATTACTCGTAATTGTATTTCAATGTAATTAAACCTGATCTAAAAACTCATTATTGAGCCTATAGCCGGTGTTATCACCGCACCACTTTTATGAATAGAATGTTAGCCAGCAATGAGTGTTACGGTGATAACATCGACCACAGGCTAAAAAGCGTGTGGCAGGATACCTACTTCTTATTATTTATTTCTTTTAGGGCCCGTTTTAACACAGCGTCGGTGCCATTGATCACATCATCAGGAGTGCGGGGTACTTCAATATTCGGGATAACGCCTATACCTACAAAGTCGCGGCCATCCGGGTAGGTATCACGCTTGGTACAGATGCGGGCTGTAAAGCCGGGTAAAGTGAGTGGCAAGGGCTGACCAGTACTGCCATAGGTGCGCTGCCCAATAGTTGTTGCACGACCTTTTAAGCCATCCAGTGTGATCAGAAAATCTTCTGCGGCCGAAGCCGTGTTGTTTCCGCACAGCACCACCAGCGGCGATTTTATTTTTTGCTCCTTAACGTCGTTGTTAAATGTCATCGTATCGCCCTTGTACCAGTATTCGCCTTTGGCTGATGCTATTGATTTTTGCTGCCAGTTGGATAATTTATCTTTTTGGGTGGTATCCATTAGTTCATAAGTTCCCCAGGCCCGGTAAGCCGACAAGTTATCGCGGGTTTTCCAGGCAGAGCCCACCAAAACCTTCTGATCGGTAAAATACATCAATATTTCAGCCCCAATACCGCTGTCGCCACCACCATTACCGCGCAGATCAAGGATTACGCCTTTACATTTATACAGTTCGGGCACTATCTTTTTAAATTCGGTAACGATCGACTCGTCGCCAAAACTGTTCAGTTTCACATAAGCTATTCCATCTATATTTTCGTAATCCAACACCTTCCGGGGTGTATTATTGGTTGCCCGCCTCACCCAATTGGCACGATAGGTATGGTATTGATAGTTGTAATCTATTAGCTTGCCTTTAGGTGACCGTAGCTTTAAATGCCATACTTTAGCCGTATCGGTATCATAAAACATCATAGCCGCGGCTGTATTCCAAAGCACGTGCTCTGTTGATGAGCTGATATAGGGAATGATCTCCTTTTCGGCATAGGCTTTTGCCTCTACCCCATTCACACTTACCAATTCAGATCCCAGGGGCACCTGATCTTTAAACTGAACCGGGATATCGGTTACAATAAGCTTCTTATCAAAATTTTCAATATTGATCCATCTATATCTTGATGCGTGCGGCATCAACGCCTGTGGAAAATCAATATTGGTATGACCGTCCTTTAGCAAAGCGCAAAACCGTTGCATCACCAGATAATATTCCCAGGTGCTTTTTGTGGCTAGTATTTTGGGGATATAGGCCTGATAGGTACTATCCCAATTAATTTTGGCATGGTCAAAATACGCGAAATTGTATTTTGCTTCCGACCAGAATTTACTCAGTCCATACAACTTATCGGCCGATGAAAGATTGGAAACGGTATCAATTTGAGCAAAAACCGGGCGAAAACCCGTCATTAGAAATACCAGGGAAAGGCAGTAGCAGATTTTTTTCATGGACAGGCTCAGTTAATAATCTCAAATATAAGTTTTGGCTATTGAAAGATGGTGTCTGCTGTTACTTTTTCTATTAAAAATTATGCTATTTTCGATAGATACCTCACCGAGCTTTGTTATTGAACCTACAGTCGGTGTTATCATCGCACCACTATCATGTATATTTTATGAATAGAATGTCAACCAGCAATGAGGGTACGGTGATAACACCGATTACAGGCTAAAAGCGAAATATTTCCCTTAAGACAATACCTTGCTTTTTTGAATATTATACTCTTCTTCTGTCAAAATACCCTTTTCTTTAAGATCGTATAGTTTATGTAATTGATCTGAAAGGCTTGACTGTTCTTTCTGAACTGCGTGTGGAACGTTTACAACTATATTATTCACGTTATTATTATGGTTTGCATTACCAAATCGTCCAAATAATGCGTTATATGTATCAACTTGACTGCCTAATGTAAACAAATCAATGAACCAGCCTATAAAAAATATTCCGCAGGTAAAAAAATATAGTATTCCCATACCTGTTTTATTTAAATAAAATTTATGAACGCCTATAAGACCAAGAAAAAACCATAAGATGTACGCAGTTGATTTAGATTTCATTTTTAAAATGCTTTAAAGTTTAAGTTAAGGCAATATAAAACTTTTTCTCAAACAAATAACACTTAACATTTCATCTAAGCTCCATCACATAAACCGGGTATTACTCCCCGTTCCACCTGTAGCTTTCGTTTTCCAGGCCAATGAGGTCAATTACGCGGTTTATTACCGTCATGGCCAGTTCTTCGATTGTTTTGGGTTTGCTGTAGTATGAGGGGATGGCCGGGCAGATGATACCGCCTGCTTGGGTCACCGTTTCCATATTGCGAATATGGATGAGGTTTAAAGGGGTATCGCGGGCTACCAGGATCAGTTTGCGGCGTTCCTTAAGGATCACATCGGCAGCGCGGGTGATCAGATCGTCGGAGATACCGGCTGCTATGCGGCCCAGCGTACCCATAGAGCAGGGAACGATCACCATGGTATCAAACCTGGCCGACCCGGAGGCAAAGGGAGCCATAAAGTCATTTTTAGCATAAAAGTGGTAATCGTACTGACTAAAGTCTTCATTATCGAGCTCAAAACGCCAAACGTCCTTGGCATTGTCAGACATTACAACGGCTACTTCCTGTACCTGATCTTTTAACTGGCTTAGCTTTTCTAACAACAGGCGAGCGTAAATAGCGCCGCTGGCACCCGTAATGGCAACTACGATCTTCTTCTTCATAATTAATCCTTCAACAGCAACGCAAACATACCAAAGTTACGGGCATAAAAAAGGGTCGAATAACAAGTACCCGACCCTACATCTACCTATGAAAAACATGCCCTTGAGAGGGCACTACAAATATAATAAGAGTTTTGAAATTAATAAACAAATTTGTAAAAATAATTTTACGTTAAGTTTTTATAAATTCTTTTCGATAAGTAATTGAATAATACCATCAACCATACCTACCCTGGGTACGTAAATACTCTTAATACCGGCATTTTTCATAACGGTAAGATATATTTCGCAGGCAGGTATGATCACATCGGCGCGGTCCTGATTAAGGCCAAGCACGTTAATACGGTCTTTAAGGGAGAAAGATGTGAGGTAAGTATAAAGCTGGCGGAGCTTGTTAAAGCTCAGCGGCGCTTCGTTTTCTTCTTCAGAGAGTTTGTACAATTTGTTAATGTTGCCGCCGGTGCCAATACCTGCCAGCTGTTTAAAGCCGCGGGTATGTTCGCGTATAAAATCCCTCATTTCGTTCCAGGTTTCTTCGGTATCCTGGTTATCCAGTATCCTGATGGTACCTATGTTGAATGATTTGGATGCCATGAGCTGACCGGTTGAAAACAGGGAAAGCTCGGTACTGCCGCCACCCACATCAATGTAAAGGTAGTTTTTACTTTTATCGATGTTTTGGTCGGCATGGCTGGCGTAGATCACTTTGGCTTCTTTTGATCCGTGGATAATCTCCAGATCAATATTGGCTTCCTGTTTAATCAGTTTGGCCACCTCTTCCCCATTTTCGGCTTCGCGCATAGCCGATGTGGCATAGGCCAGGTAATCAGTTACCTTATACACATCCATCAGGTTACGGAAAGCCTGCATCGCCTTTAAAAGATCATTGGTTTTACGCTCAGAAATATGGTGCTGTATAAACGCGTCATCGCCCAAACGTAATGGTACCCTGATCAGGGTATTCTTTTTAAAAGAAACCGAACCATTGTTTTCAATAATGTCAGCAATCAAAAGCCTCACGGCGTTTGAACCTATGTCTATAGCGGCGTATCTCAATTTATTTATTTTTAGCTTTTAGATAATTATATATTTCAATCTGCGCGCGATGCGACTCGGCAGAGTGGGTTTTATGATATTTGTTATTGTTCTGGCTGTTTATTTCGCGGGCCTTGGTATTATCATGCAGTTGTATATCAATTACATCTCTGATCTCCTTGCGTAACTGCTCGTCATATATCGGGAAACCAACCTCTATGCGGTTATCAATGTTACGGGTCATAAAATCGGCAGATGTTAAATACAATAACTCGTTACCGCCATTGCAGTAAATATGCACACGGGCATGCTCCAGGTATTTATCAACAATGCTGATCACTTCAATATTTTCGCTATATCCCTTCACGCCGGGTATCAGGCAGCACATCCCGCGGATGATCATCCTGATCTTAACGCCGGCATTACTGGCAGTGTAAAGCTTAGTGATCAGGTCCTCATCGGCGAGGCTGTTCATTTTTAATATCATGTAAGCCTTTTTACCCGCCTTGGCATTTTTAATCTCGTTGTCGATCAACCGGTAAATAGCCGGTCGCGAATCAATAGGTGATACTATTAAATTCTTGAGCCCTTTTGGCAAAGCGTTTTTATATAGGGCCCTGAAAACCAATACCAGATCGCCGGTGATTTTAGGATTAGCTGTAAACAAGGTATGATCCGCATAGATACGGGCCGTCTTTTCGTTGAAATTGCCTGTTGAAAGGCAAGCATAATAGGCCAGTTTACGTTTTTCTAAACGGGTAACCAGGCATATTTTGGAGTGCACTTTGTAACCAGCCACGCCATACAATACGTTCACGCCTTCCTCTTCGAGCCTGTTGCTCCAGAAAATATTGTTTTGCTCATCAAACCGGGCACGCAGCTCAACCAGGCAGTTTACCTTTTTGCCATTTTTGGCGGCATTGATGAGCGCGTGTATCACCCGGGAGTTTTCGGCCAGGCGGTATACTGCAATGCTGATCTCCCTTACTTTGGGATCGATAGCGGCTTCACGTAAAAAATGGATAATATAATCGAACGACTGGTATGGTGTACTCACCAGGTAGTCCTTTTTAGCGATCAGCCCAATCAAACTTTTACCAAACGACAGATCCTCAACTGGCAATGGGGGATATTTAGGGTATTCCAGCTCGGGCCGGCCTACGTTAGGAAACGAGATGAAATTTTTAAAATTGTGATACCTGTTACCAGGAATCAGGCTTTCGCCATGCAGGCCCATCTTGTTCACCAGGTACTTTAACATATCCAGCGGCATTTCGCTATCATAAAGCAAACGCATGGGTTTACCCTTTTTGCGTTTTTGCAGGCTTTTGGATAACGAATCGATAAACTTTTCACTCACTTCTTTATCCAGATCGAGCTCCGCGTCGCGGGTGAGCTGCAAGGAATAAGCCTCGATGCTGTCGTGGTTGAAAATGAAGAATATATCTTCCAGACTATACCTGATAATATCATCCAGCAGAATGATAAACTTCAGATTATTGGTTTCGGGCAGCGCTATAAACCTGGAAAGATTATCCGGGAACTCTATAAGCGCGAACCTTGTTTTTTTATTTTTGGTGAGCTTTACAAAAAAGTAAATAGCTCTATCGCGCAGTTCGGGCAGCGGCATGGTATCATCCAACATAATGGGCACCAGCGTAGCCAATAGCTTTTCCCTAAAGTAGGTTTTAACAAAGGCGCCGCGGGTTACATTAAGCTGCTTATCGTTCAGCAAAAAGATCTTTTCTTCGGCAAGTTCCTTTACTATGATATTTTCATAAAGGTTATTGAATTTGCGCTCCTGCTTTACAACCAGGTTTTTGATCTGGTTAAGGATCTTTTTGGGATTATAACCCAGAATTTCCTTTGATTTTTCGTTCAGGTTGGCCAAGCGGCTCATAGTAGCTACCCGTACACGATAAAATTCGTCAAGATTGGATGAAAATATGGCTAAAAACCTTACCCGTTCAATTAGTGGAACAGTTGGGTCGGCAGCTTCCTGCAAAACCCTATCGTTAAAATATAACCAACTTATCTCTCTGTTTATTAAGGGAACCTGTTTATCCATATAAATTGCCCGCCTGGGCTCACTTTTACAAAACTGCTTATTTATTTGTTAACTTAATATTAACTCATTAGTATTTAACGAGTTTTTATTCACACATAGTTCATGGGGCCATTGTTCATAGGCGATGGTTCATGGTTCACAGTTAATAGTTGATAGTTTAAGGCCTTATATTAATTATAAAGATTGATATATTCAATAAACCGAAAGTCATGAATAATATTTTAACAATTCATCAACCAGCGACCATGAACCATGATCTATGAACCATCAACTAAGAACTATACGCTATAAACTATAAATTACTTAGTTTTGTGAACATTTATAAAACCATTTACTTATGCCCACATTTGATATAGTAAGCAAGATAGACGGACAAACGCTTGATAACGCTATCAATACCGCAAAAAAAGAGATATTGAACCGTTACGATTTTAACGATTCAAAAAGCACTATCGACCTGGATAAAAAAACCAATGAGATCACCATCGTTACTGAGAATGATATGCGCTTAAAAGCCATCCAGGATTCCATCATCAGCCGTATGGTGAAACAGCACCTGGACTCCAACGCTTTGGATTTTGGTAAAGAGCAATATGCATCGGGCAATATGATCCGCAAGGAGATTAAAGTTAAAGAAGGCATTGATAAAGAAGCAGCAAAAAAGATCGTTAAAAAGATAAAAGACAGCGGCCTTAAAGTACAGGCTTCCATCATGGACGACCAGGTACGTGTGCAGGGTAAAAAAATTGACGACCTGCAAGCCGTGATCAGCCTGTGCCGCGGCGAAAACTTTGGCCAGCCGTTGCAGTATATTAATATGAGGGACTAATTTGATATTGATGGCCCTGTCATCCTGAGCCTATCGAAGGATCGCGCGCAGAGGCCCTCCCACCATGCTTCGACAAGCTCAGCATGACAGCCACTAAACAAAAAGAGACGCATGTGATGCGTCTCTACAAAAAATCATAACGTAGAGACACATTACATGTGTCTCTTTTATTTCAAACAGGATTATCCTGCTGCCTCAACTTCTTCTTTAACTTCATTAGGACGGCCATTTTTGAAAGCCTTGCGTGGTGACAAGCCAAGTAATTCAAACATCGCCATATCGGTATCAAATGATGGGTTTGGTGTGGTTAATAATTTTTCACCGGCGAAAATAGAGTTGGCACCTGCCATAAAACAAAACGCCTGCTCAACCACGCTCATTTCTGTACGACCTGCCGAAAGGCGCACTACCGTTTTTGGCATAATGATACGGGTAGTAGCAATCATGCGCACCATATCCCAAACAGATACCCTTGGCTGATCGGCCAGCGGCGTACCTTGCACAGGCACCAATGCGTTGATCGGCACTGATTCCGGATGTTTAGGCAGGTTTGATAACGTTTTAAGCATCGATATACGATCTTCTACCGTTTCGCCCAAACCAATGATACCACCGCTGCACACGGTAATTTTAGCTTTACGCACGTGCTCCAGTGTCTGTAAACGCTCATCATAAGTACGGGTAGTGATGATGCGCTTATAATCTTCCTCAGAAGTATCCAGGTTGTGGTTGTAGGCATACAGACCGGCATCGGCCAAACGCTGTGCCTGGCTTTCGGTAAGCATACCCAAGGTACAGCAAACTTCCATATCCAGGGAGTTAACCGCTTTTACCATATCAATTACCTTGTCAAAGTCGCGGTTGTCACGTACTTCGCGCCAGGCAGCGCCCATACATAAACGTGAGGCACCACCGGCTTTAGCTTTTTCGGCCGCAGCTATCACTTCGTCTTTAGGCATGATGGCGTGTACATTAACACCGGTATTATAACGCGCTGCTTGCGGGCAATACGCGCAATCTTCGGAGCAGCCGCCGGTTTTAATCGAGATCAGTGAACTGATCTGCACTTCGGCATAGTCCTTATTTTCGCGGTGTATGGTTGCGGCCTTGTAAACAAGGTCGAGCAGTGGGGTATGGTATATTTCAGCTATTTCTTCTTTTGTCCAATTGTATCTTACCTCGGTCATTTCTGTTATGATTTTGATGGTTCAAATTTAGAATAATTAGTGATTTAGTGAATTAGTGATTTAGCGATTTATTGTCTTGAATCAGAATTTACAGAATTAAAGAATTAACAGAATCCTAACCACCCTATTCAATCAAGCCTCAACAATCCAATAACTACCTAAATTACAAACACTTGCCAAATCACTAATTCACTAAATCAATAATTCAATAATTAATTAATGATGCAACAAAAGCTTTGTGGCCAGCCAAAGCGGTAATAAAAAGCCTATACAATCTGTAAATGTGGTAATAATGATGGATGATGCCACTGCCGGATCGATGCCTACCCGCTTTAATATCAGCGGGATAGACGCGCCTGTTAAACCAGCGATGATCAGGTTACCAGTCATGGCCAAAAACAACACCAGGCCCAGCATAGGGTTGGCATCATAGAAAAATGCCACTATAAAAACGATCAAACCATTGGCGGCGCCGTTAATCATACCTACCAAAAACTCTTTCAGTACGGTATTATAAGCTTGTTTGTCGCTCAGATCGTTCAATGAAATACGCCTCACTGTAACTGCCAGGGCCTGTGTAGCCGCGTTACCACCCATACCCGCGATAATGGTCATGTAAGCCGAAATGATAGAAAGCTTGGCTACCGTTGCATCGAAATTACGAATGATAGATGCGGCCAGGAAGGCGGTACCCAGGTTGATGATCAGCCAGGGCAAACGGCTTTTTACCGCGTCTTTCCAGTTACCGCTCAGCTCTTCGTCTTCAGATACACCCGATATTTTCAGAATGTCCTCGGTATTCTCCTCCTCCATTACGTCGATGATATCATCTACCGTAATGCGTCCCAGCAGTTTCATATGTTCATCAACCACCGGGATATTGGTAAGGTTATATTGCGATATTAAACGGGCCACTTCTTCCTGGTCAACATCGGCCTTTACATATACAAAGGTTGTTTGCACCAGGTCTCTGATCTGCGCGTCGGCTTTTGCCTTGATCAATTTTTTTATGGAGAGAATGCCTTTTAACGTAACCGCATCATCAACCACGTAAATGGTGTACAGATCCTCCATCTCTTCCGACTGATGGATGATCTCATCAAGCGCCTCCTTTTTATCCAGGTTAATATTTACACGGATAACATCAGAGTTCATCAAACCACCCGCTGTATCCTCGTCATAACTGAGCAGCGCGCGGATGCTGCTGGCATCCTCCTGGTCAATATCTTTCAGGATCTCATGCTGCTGCTCTTCATCCAACTGCGAGATAATGTCAGTAGCGTCATCATAATCCAACTCCTCAACAATCTCGGTACGTTTCTCGGGGTCAAGGTTCACCAGCAGTTCTTCAGGATGGTGTTCTTCGTCCATTTCCGAAATTACTTCCGATGCAATGTCAGTTGGCAGGATATTGATGATGCGTTCTTTGGCTTCCTGCGGAAGTTTCTCAAACAGTATAGCAATCTCAGAGGCGTGGTATCCCTGCAGAACTTTCTCTAACTCAACATCATCGCTTTCCAAAGCGGCTTTAATGCGGAGCAGGTCGGTTTTATCGATTTCAAAAGATTGCATATTCCGACTAAAATAGTCATTTATGCCGGGAATTATAGAACCAAGAGGCAAGAATCAAGAGTCAGGATTTAACTACTTGATTTACTTTTACTTTCCTCGTCTTAACTCTTGATTCTTGTTTCTTGACTCTCACTCCTCTCTCAAAGACTGTGATCGTATTTCGCTACAGCGCCATTTATCTTGCTGATCTTAAACAAAGTTTGCTCCACCTGGGTTTTGCGGATGGAAACCTGGATGCGGCAATCGTTATCAAATTGTTGGTTGAGGATCACGAGGTTATCATCTTTAATAATCCGCATCACATCATTTATCTGCAGATAATCAAAGCTGACGATATAAATATCGTTCACGGTTTTATGAATGATGGTTGCCTGATTTAAAGCCTCTTCAGTAGCTACTTTATAGGCATTAATTAAACCGGGGACGCCTAACAGCGTACCGCCGAAATAGCGTACTACCACAACCACAACGTTGGTCAGATCACGGGATAATAGTGTATTAAGTATCGGCCGGCCGGCAGTGCCCGAAGGCTCGCCATCGTCATTAACCCTGAACACCGACCTGTCGATACTTAAACGCATGGCCCAGCAATGGTGATTAGCTTTTGGATGTTCTGATTTTAAACTGGCTACAATGCCTTTGATATCATTCTCAGAATTGATAGGATGGGCAAAGGCCAGAAATTTACTCCCCCGATCGCGGAAGATGCCTTCAGTTGGCTGTTCTATAGTTTTATAAGTATCGTCAAAAAGCATTTTTTTCAAGCGGAAAGCAGAAGGCCTAAAGCATAAAGCTAAAAACCAATTTAAAAATCAAATAAATCACTAATTCACTAACTCAATAATTCAATAATTAAAAAAGTTGCGGGAAATAGATAACCACAATGGCCAGCACGGCTATTACTATACCAACTTTATTGAGCGTGCTCAGTTTTTCTTTGAATATAAATATCCCTATAAAAGTACCTACTATAATAACGCCAATGTTCATGGATGAGAACACGGCCGAAGGGCTATTAGCCAGGGCCTGATGAGCCTTTAAATAAAACAGGATGTTGCCAAAGTTAGCCAAACCCAGTATCCACCCGATAAGGATATGTGGCCAGGAGAATTTTGTTTTTTTGGTAGCCACCTGGTAAATCAATCCGATCATGGAAAGCGCGAAGGCCAGTATAAAGATCACAAAAATGGCTGATGTGAACGGTACTTTGCTCACCTTGGTTATTTGTTTTAAAAGCACATCAATAACCCCAAAACCTAAAAAAACGATCAATAAATAGATCCAGGAGATTTTGGCTGCCTTATCGCGTGAGGCTTTTTGCCAGGGGATGGAGCACAGGATGGCAATAAAGGCCAATACAATGCCAATGATCTTCAGGGTATCCTTAGCCTCATTGAATATAAAAAATGCCGCGAAAATGGGAATGAACAATGACAGCCGCTGCGCCACATCAGTACGAACAATACCTGCCAATCTTACAGACGAGGCCATGATCACAAACAACGAAGGAAATAAAATACCGAGTGCTATGTAATTATAAATTGGAGCGCCTTCAAAACTGATAACAAGTTGCGGTTTAAAGAATATCCAGGTAAGCAATATAGCCATGGAGTAGTTCCAGGTGATGGCCTGAAATACATCTATATGATAGCGCTTGGCCAGTTTCAACAAAACCGACACTACAACGCTGCAGCAAATACTTAAAAAAACGTAGAGCATGATATAGGATAGTTATTGGTAAGTAGTGAATGGTGAGCGATGGGCTGCGAGCGGTGAGTAATAGTAAAGACCATAACTTTAGAGGCAATCACTTTACATTACGTTTTCACAACTCACTACTCACCATTCACTACTATCATCAAGCGGTCATCGCCCGATGATAATTCTTCTGCAATTATACCTGTTATTTGCGGGGCTTTTATACCTTTTTTTAATACGGTTTTCCCGGTAAATACCCGGGCTTCGTCCCACAAACCTGCTTCTATAAAACTTTCCAGTGTACGGGCGCCGCCTTCAATAATAATCGACTGGATATCCTGCAGGTATAACTGATACAAAATATACTGGGGTACATAACGGTCAAAATCTTCCAGGGCTATGTATTTATTTTTACCGTCTACATCAAATTTAACCTCATTAAATATGAATGTTTCAACAGATTGATCAAACACATTCAAGTCCTTATCCAATTCCAGTCGCCGGTCAATCACTACCCTTTTAGGCGATCTTCCCTCCCAATAGCGCACGTTAAGCTTTGGATTGTCAATGGCTACCGTGTTTTTACCCACCAATATGGCATCCTCTTCACTGCGCCACCGGTGCACCAACCTGCGCGATTGTTGGCCGGTGATCCAAAACTGGCTATTGTCATCAGGAGCAAAAAAACCATCGTTAGTTTGCGCCCATTTTAATATAATATATGGCCTGTGCTTTTGTATCCGTGTAAAAAAACGGCGGTTAAGCCATTGGCTCTCTTTTTCTAACACACCCACTATTACCTCAATACCGGCAGCTTTTAATTTGGCTATACCCTTGCCATCCACCTGCTCAAAGGTATCCCGGCAGCCTACTACAACAAGGGGGATCTGATGTTTGATGATCAGATCGGCACAGGGCGGGGTTTTACCGTAATGCGCACAAGGCTCCAATGAAACATATATGGTGGATTGCTTTAACAATTCCGCAGCATTGTCAAACCGCGAGGTTACCTGGGCAATGGCATTCACTTCGGCATGGGCCTCGCCATATTTTTGGTGATAGCCCTCGCCTATTATTTTGTCGTCATGAACTACAACTGCCCCAACCATTGGGTTCGGACTCACCCGTCCGGCACCCAATTGGGCCAGCTCCAGGCAGCGCTGCATATATTTTTCATGTTTAAGCATGTTGCAAAAGTAGCTTTTATGTTACTTTGTTGCATGATTATTTAGCCTCACCCTGCCCTCTCCAAAGGAGAGGGTTCCAAAAGTCCTCTCCTTTGGAGAGGATTTAGGTGAGGCTAAATCGTTACTTTTGTTGCATGATTACGATAAAGGATGTTTTTAAAGATTACAAACAGCTGAACAATATTTACGATAGCATGGAAACAGAAGCCATTACCTTATTGGTTATCAGCGAAATAAGTAAGTTATCAAAGGCATCTGTTAAGGCGTTCCCGGAGCGGGAATTAAGCGCCGAACAAAGCGAAGAGTTAAAAACCATACTAACCCGGCTACAAACCGGCGAACCCATACAATATATTTTAGGCGAAACGGAATTCTATGGCCTACCCTTTAAAGTAAACCCCTCGGTATTGATACCCCGCTCCGAGACCGAAGAACTGGTGGAGTGGATATTGGAAACCTGCGGCGGACATTTTGCAGAAAACAGCAATCAATTTGACGGAGCAATACTTGATATTGGCACTGGCAGCGGCTGTATTGCCATCAGTCTTAAAAAGAATCTGCCGAATGCAGATATTTCGGCAGTTGATATATCTGAAACTGCGCTGCAAACCGCCAGGGTTAACACAGCATTAAATAAAGTTGAAATTAATTTTATGAATAGTGATATTCTGGACTGGCAGGCCCAAATCACCAAATTCAAAATGTATAATTTAATAGTCAGTAATCCACCATACGTGACACTTCATGACAAACAACAAATGCATATCAATGTGACTGATCATGAACCGCACAGCGCTTTGTTTGTACCAGAGGATGATCCCCTGCTATTTTACCATACCATTGCCGATTTTGCCCTGGCTCAACTGCCTGCAAATGGCTTATTATTTTTTGAGATCAACGAAAATTATGGCAGTCAAACTGTTGAAATGCTCCGGAAAAAGGGATTTGTTGATATTATTTTAAAACAGGACATGAGCGGACGCGACAGAATGATAAAAGCCGCTGCCATGTAAATGGCAGCGGCTTGCAGAAATTGATAAACCTATTGTATTTTACTTGTTAACCAACCGGCTATTATTAATTAATTATAATTGATCTGCTGGATCATCTTATAGTGTCCGTATCTGCTGAGATCGCTGTTAACGGCAACTTTAAGCTTAAATTTATTTATTTCAAATATCAATTTCTTTTTAACTGATGGCAGCTCGTCGTTCATTAAAATATTCAATTCATTTTCCGCTTCAATAACTGTAGCAACCGAAGACTGGAACACCTGATCATTAATACAATATAATTGTTCAACCACGCCATCGTAGCGCTCTAAAAGTACCTGAAGCACGTAAGCATTAATTTTCGAATAGTTGCCCAAGCCGTCAAACAACTCCTTTAGCTCATTTAATT
Organism: Mucilaginibacter sp. RCC_168; assembly: GCF_041355315.1. Classification (NCBI taxonomy): domain Bacteria; kingdom Pseudomonadati; phylum Bacteroidota; class Sphingobacteriia; order Sphingobacteriales; family Sphingobacteriaceae; genus Mucilaginibacter; species Mucilaginibacter sp. RCC_168. The sequence continues at coordinate 248,747 of NZ_JBFUPN010000006.1, read as the reverse complement.
CTTCTATATAATCTAACATGGTATTAATCTTTAATTAACCATAACAACTCAAATGCCGAAACCAACTTAAACTCAGTATTATGTAATGTTAATTAAATTTCATAAAACAAGCTGGGCAAATCCTGCCACAATCGGGGAATTACCATACCATTCCATCACAATTTTTACCTATTAACTACGCGGATGGAACTGACTGATAGTACTTTTCAGGTACTCGCGATCAAGATGTGTGTATATTTCGGTGGTGGTTATACTTTCATGCCCCAGCATTTCCTGTACCGCCCGCAAGTCGGCTCCTCCTTCTACCAGGTGAGTAGCAAAAGAGTGCCGGAAAGTGTGCGGGCTGATCGCTTTGTTTAACCCAATACGTTCGGCCAGTTCTTTAATCAGCAGAAAAATATAAACCCGGCTTAACCTGGTACCCCGCCGGTTCAGAAAAACGATATCCTCCTCACCTTTTTTAATGGCAGTATGCACCCTTACCTGCTCAATCCATATTTTAAGCGCCTTAATGGCTTCGGCACCAATGGGCACTAAACGCTCCTTGCTACCCTTGCCTGTTACTTTTATAAATTCAATATCGAGGTACAAATTTGACAGTTTAAGCTCTGTCAATTCAGAAACGCGTAAACCGCTCCCGTACAACGTTTCCAATATAGCTTTGTTACGTACACCTTCGGGCTTTGACAGATCAATGGCCGCTATGAGCCTGTTGATGTCCTGATAACTGAGCGTATCGGGCAGTTTACGCTGTATCCGGGGCGACTCTAATAATTCCGAGGGGTCTGTTTTGATGATGTCCTCCATCAGCAGATATTTGTAGAAAGCTTTGATACCCGACAAGATCCTGGCCTGAGACGATGGGATCATGCCCAGTTCATTTACCCAGGCTATAAATAAGCGCAGATCGCTTAACGTAATGGTCTCCGGTTTCAATTGAATTTGCTGCGCATCGGCAAACTGAAATAATTTTTCAATATCACGGCTGTACGACTCAATAGAATTATCGGCAAGCGATTTTTCTAACTTCAAATAGGCCTGAAAACCTTTTATTGCCGAACGCCACTCCAATTTGTTACTTTTTTTAAATGATTTATTTTTAAGTTTGAGCTAATGAATATACAAATTATAAACGGCCCTAATTTAAACCTGCTTGGCGTACGCGAAAAATCAATTTATGGCGATTCCAGTTTCGAAACCTACCTTGACACCTTACGCCAGCGCTATGCAAACATCACCATTAATTATTATCAAAGTAATGTTGAGGGCGAAATTATAAACAAACTGCACGAAATTGGCTTTTCTTATGACGGAATTGTAATTAATGCCGGGGCATATACACACACGTCAATAGCCATTGCCGATGCTATCGCGGCTATCAATACACCGGTTATTGAAGTGCATATTTCTAATGTGCATAAACGCGAAGAGTTCAGGCACCACTCTATGCTGGCAGCTAATTGCCGGGGCGTAATCGCTGGTTTTGGCATGGACTCATACCGCCTGGCCATTGAAAATCTGGTGAATGAAAAATAAGACACAAGAATCAAGAGCCAAGAATCAAGACAGAAAACATTCTTGATTCTTATATCTGATTCTTTTCTAAAATAAAGTATTTACTCAAGGCGTTTAGCGTATTTATCCCGATGCATAAATTATATAGAGTTACCGCTTATTGCTTACTGCTTGTCACCCTTTTTTCTGGTGCGGATGTATGGGCACAAACCAAAAAGAAAAAATCACGATCAGTAAGAGATTCGCTTCGCGCAGCCATTCTATCGCGCGATTCCATGATGCGGGCGCTTAAACGATCTGATACATCAACCAATAATTTACTACAAAAAGTTGAGTATTATACTTCGGCTTTTAACCAGATCAAAGCCAATCTTTCCAAAAAGATCGATACCGTTGATATCAGCGCGCAATTGCCCCGTTATGAAAAAAGCGTGGGCGTTATCAAATCTTTGATCGATAATGATAAATCGAGCACACTGCGTTATTTGTATACGATAAGAGATGTTTTAACCCGCCTGGGTGACAAGCTGGATGGATGGCAGGATGAACTTGCGGATATCAACTCCAAAATGATCCAAAATCAGAACGATCTGAACGCGATATCCAAAGATAGCACATTAAAGATCCTGCCGGCCGACAGTTCGCTGGCCACTACTTTCCTCATCCAAAAAATAGCCATCGACAGTAAATATCATCGGTTGGATACGGTTAATAAAAAGCTGATGGTAAAGATCGGGCTGCTGCAAAATCGCACTTCATCCGTATATATAGCGATATTAGACCTTAAAGATCAGATAGATCAGAAAATAAGGGACTTTGGCGAAAGGGCATTATCGGCCGAATACAGTAATATATGGAGTATGAAAGCCAGTGAAGGCAGTGACTTTAAGGAAGCGCTTTCAAAAACCGCTACCATGAACTCCAAGCTTTTCAGCTTTTTTATCGGTCGCGATATACTTACCCACCTTTCGGGACTCCTGGTATTATTGGGATTCTTAGCCTGGGTTTATTCGAGCCGTAAAAAAATATTAAAAGCCAATGATACGCCCGATGCTGTGTTTAATCAGGCTAATTATGTGATCCTTTATCCTATCGCTTCCGCGTTGATCATCGCTTTTACCCTGGTTCCTAACTTTTATGACCATCCACCGGTAGTTGTATTAGAAACCTTTTTTGTGATCCTGATAGCAGCCATACTATACATATCCTGGAAAACCTGCCCTAAACCACTGTTCAATTATTTGCTGCTGTTGTTTATCATCACTAATTTTTATTGTATCAGTAACCTGTTTATACAGGTTACTAACGCCGACAGGATTGCTGTACTGCTACTCGGGCTGGCTTCGGCTTATATCAGTATCAGGTTATTACCGGTTATCAAAAAGTCGCCCGAAGGTTTCTTACCGTATACCGGTATCGTGCTTAAAATTTTTATTTTACTGCAAATCGCCTCCTTTTTATGTAACGTTTTTGGTCGTTTTAGCCTGGCTAAAATAATTGGGGTAACGGCCGTGCATAACCTATGGTTGGCCATGGCTATGTATTATATTGTACAAATGCTCATGGAGGCTTTGTTTTTACAACTGGAGGCCAGCAAGAACAGCAATAATTTTAGCTCTTATATTGACTTTCAGTTACTCAAAAACAAGTTCAGGAGTGTGCTTACTGTTTTAGCAAGTTTGTTATGGGTAGTGATGCTTACTCAAAACCTGAGTGTTGAGGATACGGTATTTGACCATATTGAAGCGTTTTTAACCACAAACCGCAGTATTGGCGGTACCAATACCGTGTTCACCTTTCAAAGTGTTATCATCTTTATCGCGGTGATCTGGCTATCCTCTATCAGTTCCAAGATCATCAGTTATCTGTATGATGTATCTGCCAAACACAGGCATGATATGGATGTGCTCAAGAAGAAAAACCGCACCTCTACCCTGCTTATCCGGATTGGGGTTATTGCAGTGGGTTTTTTCCTTGCGGTAGCAGCATCAGGGGTGCCTATTGATAAGATAACCATCATCATTAGTGCCTTTGGTATTGGTATTGGCTTTGGCTTGCAAAACATTGTAAATAATTTAGTTTCCGGGTTGATACTGGCCTTTGAAAAACCGATACAGGTAGGCGATATTATTGAGGTAGACAGCCGTTCCGGAACTATACTGGACATTGGCATACGGGCCAGCAAAATAGCCACTGCTGATGGCGCCGAAGTAATTATTCCTAACGGCGACCTTATATCACACCATGTAATTAACTGGACGCTGAGTAATAATAACCGCCGGGTAGAGCTTATTATTACCGTAGCTTACGGAGCAGATATTGAAAAGGTTAAAAGCTTGCTAAAAGGCGTACTGGATGCGCATAACGACATTATGCAAATACCGGAACCATCGGTACTGCTGCATAACCTCACTGCGGGCTCGGTTGATTTCAGGGTGCTTTTCTGGGCTGCAGATATCAATACCTGGGTTGGACTTAAAAGCCAGATACTGGCCGATATTTATAACGTATTGAACAAGGCAGGGATTCAACTCCCTCAGCAGGATGTACATTTGATATGGCCAGAAGAAACCCTGGTTATAAGTAACCCGACCAAAGAAAAAGCGACAACCGGGATAAAAGATACCGATGATGATGCTAAATCAGATCAGCCTGATCAAGATCAGTAAATTTGGTTTTCTTTTTTGCGAAAAACGCCCATACGATACTGCCTTTGTACATACCCTTCAGGTTTTTGCTAACGGTGCCTGAAGCGTGTTGCGTGGTTCGCGGTTTCGCTTTGTCCGTACGGTTATTAAAGTCCCGAACCCCATACCCGGAACCCCGTATCCCCATCAGGCCCAGTACAAAGTTCTGATGGGCACGGCTTACAGCCCAGGCATCCTTGCGCTTTCCTTCGGCCATAAACCTGAATATAGCCAGCAGGTCCATGCAAAAACGTATACTGATCACAAAAAATGCCCTCCAAAAAGGCAAATTCTTTTTTAGCAGCAACAGGTTGTTCCTGAAATTAAGATAGGTTTTAAATGGATTTTCGGCGTTCAGTGTGCCCCCGCCAACATGGTATATAGTTGATTGAGCGCAGTACATTACCTTATAACCCAAATTTTTTAATCGCCAGCACAAGTCTATTTCTTCCATGTGGGCAAAAAAGTGTTCATCAAAGCCACCTGCTTCATCCCAATATTTCTTTTTAATAAATAATGACGCGCCTGATGCCCAAAATACTTCACCAGATTGCTCGTATTGTCCCAGATCATGTTCTACCTCATAAAACATGCGGCCCCGGCAAAACGGGTAACCAAAACTATCTATAAAGCCCCCTGCTGCCCCGGCATGTTCAAATTGGTCTTTTTGCGCAAACGACAACAGTTTAGGCGCAGCTGCGGCAATCTGCTCATCACTTTCCATTAAACTGATCACAGGTTCTATCCAACCGGGTGTTACTTCTACATCTGAGTTGAGCAGGATATAGTAATCGGCCTCAACCTGGTTCAGCACCCGGTTATATCCACCTGTAAAACCGTAATTTTTGTCGTTTTGAATGATCCGGATAGCCGGATAGTTTTCTTTTAAAAAAGAAATGGAATCATCGGCAGAAGCATTATCCCCTATCACAATTTCCAACCCCGGCCAGGTTGAAGCTAATACCGATGGCAGGAATTGTTTAAGATATTTAACGCCGTTCCAGTTTAATATAACTACAGCAACTTTAGGTGTGTTGATCATTTATGTTTATCCTCCGGCTTAAACTTCCACCTTCGGTGCGACCATAGCCAATATTGCGGTTCCCGCCGGATCATGCTTTCCAGGTATTGCACATGAGCATCGGTAATTTCATGCTCGGCAGTTTGTTTGGGGTTTTCTGTTAAGGGAACCAATGTATAAGTGTAATAACCTCTTTTTACGCGTTTCATATCGTAAAATACCACAGCGGCATCAATAGCTTTTGATATTTTTTCGATGCCCAAAAATACGGCAGTAGGTTGATTTAAAAAATTAGTAAAGTAATTTACTTCATGCATTACCGGGGTTTGGTCGCCCACCAGTACACTTACAGTAAGCTCGTTGCGGTATTCGGCCATTTTGCGCATGGTTTGTTTCATAGCTACCGGTTGCCCCCCAAAGCGCGAACGTACCTGTATAAAAAACTCATCGAATGTAACGTTTGACAGCGGTTTATACACGATCATGAACCTTTTGTCGGTAACAAAATTAAAATTAAGCGCTGCCATTTCCCAGTTGCAATAATGACCGGCTACGGCTATAATACTTTTACCTTTTGCAAAATACTCATGTACCAGCTCAGAGTTGGTAGCTACTACCCTTTTCTGTATCTCTTTTTCTGATACGGTGATCATTTTAATAGTTTCAACGATCAGATCGGCCAGGTAACAATAGTACTTAAATTCGATATCATGACGTTCTTTAGTCGTTTTTTCGGGGAAGGAATTGGCCAGATTTTGTTGAACCACATCCCTGCGGTAACGCACAAGGTAGTAGATAATAACAAACAGTACATCAGATATGATGTACAAAAACCAAAAGGGAAGCAGCGATATGAGGTATAAAAAAAATATACCTAACCTCAAAAACCCTTTTTTTATCATTATTTTAACCAATTTTGAACACAAACATAAAATATATGATTGAAAAAGGCGCTGTGTTCCCTATGTTTTATCTTCCGCCGGTACAATATTTTGTACAGGTAAATGCGTATAAACCTGATATTCTGATAGAAAGAGAAGAGCATTTCCCCAAACAAACCTACCGCAACCGGGCTAATATTTACTCACCCGATGGTATGCTGGCTCTTACCGTGCCAGTTATAAAAGGGTCAAAAAATCATACTAAGGTTAAAGATGTGAAGATCAGCTATGATTTTGAATGGCAGCGTCTGCACTGGCAAAGCCTGGGTGCGTGTTACCGGCGGTCGGCTTATTTTGAATATTATGAGGATGACTTTGCCGCATTTTACCAAAAGGAAAAACAGGTGCCTTTTCTTTTTGATTATAATGAAGAGCTTTTGCAACTGCTGCTAAAGCTCACTAAAATAAAAACCGACATTAAATACACGGATGAGTATCATCCGGAATATCCATCATCTGTTGCCGACCTGAGGGCTTCTATCCATCCAAAAAAAGAAACAGAACTGGAACAAAAACCTTATTTTCAGGTTTTTGAAGATCGTAAGGGCTTTCTGAAAAATCTGAGCATTGTTGATCTGTTATTTAACCAGGGACCACAAAGTATTAATTATTTGTAAATGGACAGCAGGATAAAAAGGGTACGCTACAAAGTAAACAAGCACCAGGGCAATGTTGGTGATAGGCCTGGTACAATTGTAATACCCGACGGTGCGCTAAAACCGCATATTGCCATGTTTTCCTATAACGAAAATGAGCTGGTTACCTCCGAAGGGAAAGACATTAAAGTAATTTTAAACCAGCTTAAAAAATGCGATAATCATACCCATTGGATAAAGGTTAACGGTTTGGGCGACGCCACTTTAATTGAAGATATTGGTACTCACCTTAATATTAATCCATTGGTGCTGGAAGATATTGCCAATACCCATCAGCGTCCTAAATTTGACGAATACGATGATTATGCCTTTTGCACCAGTCGTATGGTGAGTTTTAATAAAGAGGACGAACTGATAAACAATCAGTTTTCGGCTATACTTAAAGACAATCTGATCATTAGTTTTGAAGAGGACCACGGAGAGTTTTTTGAAGCGGTAAAGGCACGACTTAAAGCTGGTAAAGGTGCTATACGCACCGCAGGGCCAGGCTATATGTGCTATGCTCTTATTGATACCATTATTGATAACTATTTTACGCTGCTGGCACTTATTGGCGACAAACTGGATGCTATTGAGGATAAGGTTTACAACAGTGCTGATAAAAGCATCATGTTCAATTCGCAGCAAATTAAACGTACGCTGATCATTATACGCAGGGCGAGCTGGCCTGAGCGGGATAAGATCAATGATATGATCCGCTCGGAGTGCCCTTTGATCACATCAGAGGTAAAACTGTTCCTGCGCGATGCCTATGACCATTGCATACAAGCGATGGATCTGATTGAAAACTATAAAGAGGTAACTTCCAGCATTATCGATCTGTACCTGTCTATGGTAAGCAACCGGATGAACGAGATCATGAAAGTACTTACCATTATCTCGGTGATATTTATCCCGCTTACTTTTATTGCCGGTATTTATGGAATGAACTTTGCCCGGCAGGACGACAAAGGTCATGTTATCCCAGATAACATGCCCGAACTTTACTGGCAGCATGGCTATGTTTACGCCATTGTGCTGATGTTCGCGATAGCTATTATTCAGGTATTTGTATTTTGGAAAAAAGGCTGGTTCAATAAGTTGTAAACCCCACCCAACCCTTGAAGGGGAGGGCTTTACCTTTAAATGTCTTAAACCAACTACTTCTTAAAGTCTCCCCTTCAGGGGAGATTTAGAGGGGTTTAAACTCCGGCTTCAACTCTGCAGCCATAGCTTTTCTGAATTTCATTACCTTGGGTTCTGATACTGACACAATATACGGTTGGTTTGGATGGCTCCGGTAATAACCCTGATGGTAAGCTTCTGCCGGGTAAAAGGCATTATATGGTACAACCTGGGTCACTATTGGGTTAATATAATGTTTTGATTCATTAACCTTTTTGATAGTGGCCAACAGGATATTCTTCTCTTCTGGAGTGCGGTAAAAAGCGATGGAACGATAATCAGTACCTTCATCGGGCCCTTGCCTGTTGAGCGTGGTTGGGTCATGGGCAAAGAAAAAAGCTTCGGCCAGCTGTGCATAACTGATCACTTTAGGATCATATATAACATCAACCGTTTCGGCATGATTGGTGCTTTGCGAACTTACCTCTTCATAGGTTGGATTTTTGGTGTTGCCACCGGCATAACCCGAAACTACTTTTTTTACTCCTTTCAATTCAGACAGGGCTTCGCTCATGCTCCAGAAACAGCCTCCTCCAAAAGTAGCTTCGGCTTCTCCTGTTTTAGGCTTGGGTAATACAGCAAATTTATTGGATGATTGTCCGTCGGCACAACCTACGAACAAGAACAGTACGGCGACATATAAGATCAACTTTTTCATATTACAATGATTTTATTCTTTAGTCGTATATACGCTTGAAACCTTTCAGCAGGATGGTCATCAATAAGTAATAAATCCGGCCGTCAGTGTCCCTTACTCTGTCTTAGCGATCTTTTTACCATCAGCAGAATATCGTTCAGGCCATTGGTTTTGATCTCGAAGGTGGTTGAAAGCAGCATGCCCATTTTATCTTTGGCAAATCCCTTACCTGCCATCCATTCGAGGTAACTTATGGGTATATCGGCAATAATTGTTCCTTTATATTTGCCATAAGGCATTTTGGTTTGTACTATATCAATTAGTATTTTGGGGTCGGGTTGTAAATTTTGCACGGTATAAAGGTAGTAATCATTCTGAACCATGATTAACAGAATTTCTTGATTCTATCATTATTATGGCAATCCCCAAATCATGTTAATCATGGTTCAAAACAAACACAAACACATAAAACAGCGTTAGTTAATAAAATACACGCCATGGAACAATTTGAAGCAACACTCGCGGGTACCGACAGCACGATTGATGGTTTCGCGAAGGGAATTACATATCCTAATTTCACCAACGCATACGAATTTAAATCAACAGACGGGACATTGCATCTTATTATAGCGAAGGATGCGGATGGACAATGGATAAGATTAACAGGGACTGAACCGTATTTGTCCAGTTGGATAGATGAACTGGCTGAACAGGTTGAGAGTAAGCTTTAATTAATCAGCAAAAAGCCCCGGTATAATACCAGGGCTTTTTGATCGATCGTGTTATTCTACAAATTAATAGGCTTCATTTTGGGAACAAGCAAGTGCATAATACACCACGCCAATATGTAAGCACTGCCACAAACTACAAACATGATGTAATAAGCTGTTTCAATCTGGTGAATGGCTCTGTAATGCACAAACAGGTTTTTTTGTACCAACAATGATAAAAACACGCCACCAATTGAGCCAAACATACCACCAATACCGGTTACCGAGCCAACTGATCTTTTGGGAAACATATCAGAAACCGTAGTAAATATATTAGCGCTCCATGCCTGGTGGGCCGATGCCGCAATGCCGATCACAATTACGGCCAGCCACATGTTGATGCCGCCCAATACCTGTGCAAATACAATAGGGATCACAAACAGGGCATAAATAAACATGGAGGTTTTGCGGGCCCGGAACACCGGCCAGTTGTTTTTGATCAAGCGCATGGGAATCCAGCCACCACCAATACTTCCGAATGTGGACATGGTATAAACCAATGCTACAGGAATGGCTATGGCCGTACCCTTTAAATGATACTGGCTCTCTAAAAAATCGGGCAACCAGAACAAATAGAACCACCAGATGGGATCGGTTAAAAACTTACCTATAACAAATGCCCAGGTTTGTTTAAAGGATAACAACTTACCCCAGGATATCTTTTTGACATCAACGATTGCTTCTTTCTGTCCCGAAACTTCCTGGTCGCTGTTGATGTAATCCAACTCTGCCTGGGTTACATGTTTATGCTTAGCAGGTGTTTCGTAAAACAGGTACCAAAGTACAAGCCATATAAAACCGATAGAACCGGTAATGATAAACGCCCAGCGCCAGCCCCAGGCAACCGCTATAAAGGGCACGGTTAAAGGAGCTACAATAGCGCCGATATTTGAGCCGGAATTAAATATGCCGGTGGCAAACGCCCGCTCTTTTTTCGGGAACCATTCTGCCACGGTTTTGATAGCTGCCGGAAAATTCCCCGCCTCGCTGATACCTAAAGCCGAACGCACTACACCAAAACCAAAGGTACTGCCCACAAAAGCGTGGCACACCGCGGAGATGCTCCAAAAAAGGGTTGATAAAAAGTACCCGAGCTTGGTTCCTACCTTGTCAATAAAACCTCCGGCTGCAAGCAAGCCCAAAGAGTAGGCAATTTTAAACGCTATTTCAATATTGGCATAATCCCCGTCGTTCCAGTTAAATTCCTTAGTGAGATCGGATTTTAAAAGACTGATCACCGCCCTGTCCAGGTAATTTACCGTAGTGGCAAAAAACACCAGCGAGCATATGACCCATCTGTAATTCCCAACTTTAGTTTCTTTCATTATAATTGGTTTTAATTGGTTGTTGTAATTAGTTTTTATGGTATCAAGTAACTCTTATCAAGTATCAAGACTTTATTCTTTCATTTACAACTAACAGCAAAGCCGCAATATGTCTTGATACTTGATACTAACTACTTAATACTTGACACCAGCTCACCGAGTTTAACGGTATCTGTATATAATTGCTCATACAAGCGGTCATCCAATACTTTTTTGCTGATAAGCTTACTTCCCATACCTACCGCGCAAACCCCGGCCCTGAACCAGGTACTGATGCTGTCAATATTCAAGTCAACCCCACCCGTTGGCATGAATAACTGACCCGCAAACAGATCTTTTATAGACGACATAAACTCCGGTCCCAGGATGTTAGCCGGGAACAATTTGATCAATGCCGCGCCATGTTGCTGCGCGGTATTAATTTCGGTTGGCGTCATACAACCTGGGATCCACAACAGATCGTGCTGTTTGGCTATCGCCCCTACTTCCGGGTTTATTACCGGAGCTACAATAAAATCGGCACCGGCGGCTATAAAAGCCGTTGCTTCCGCAGCGGTTTTTATGGTACCGATACCCAATTGCAGATCGGGCATTTCTTCCCGCTGCGCTTTTTTTAACACGATAAAATTGGCCAGCGCCGCAGCGCCGCGGTTAGTATATTCAAAAACGCGAATGCCAGCCCTATACAGCGTTCGCGTTATTTCCAGGCTTACCTGCGCGTCTTCATAAAAGAAAAGCGGTAGTGAGCCCTGGGTTAATATGGCATTCAATACAATATCTTTTTTGCTCATGGTTTAATAGCGTTTATTATTTGTTGAACCGTTTTATTGGTTGCATCACCTTCGATAAATAGTTTCTGATAAGCGGCAGAAGTTGCAAACTCCAGTGTTTCCAAATGATCAAGATCACTGTAAAAGCCATAGATGAGACCGGCCATGAAACAATCGCCGCTGCCTACTTTATCCACCACCTTATCGGTATCATATTGTTTTGAACTGTGCAGCTTGTCACCATCATACAAAGCGGTGTAGTAGTTTATGCCTTCACCTGCATCAAAACGGAAGGTATTGGCTACAGCCTTGCATTTCGGGAATCGCGCCATGATGGCTTGTGATGATTCCTGAGCTTCCTTAAGGTAGATACTTTTTTGTCCCGATTCGGTTACATTCGGTTCAACCGGTATACCCAGCATCCGCTCAGCAGCCCATATGTTACCCATGATCAGGTCGGCATGTTTTACCAGCTGCGGCATTACATCAATAGGTTGTTTGCCGTATTGCCAAAGCCGGGCACGGTAATTCAGATCAACCGATATGGTTATATTCCGGGCAGATGCCGCTTCCAATACTTCAGCGCAAACATCGGCTACATTCTGACTGATAGCCGGGCAAATGGCGCTAAAGTGAAACCAGCTTACACCATCAAGTACTTTATCCCAATCAACTTGACCGGGTTGTAAAGCCGCAAAAGCCGAATTTGCACGGTCATATATCAGCGCATTATTCTTGATATCCTTTCCGCGGGTTAAGTAATACAGGCCTATCCTATCGCCGCCCATATAAACCGGCACAGTATCAATTTTTTTATCCTGCAGATAATCCAGTATCTGTGTGGACAGCACATTATCGGGCAAAGCCGTAAAATAAGATGATGGCAATCCCCACAAGGCTAAAGCCGTGGCTACATTCAATTCGGCACCACCTATAAAGAAGGGTAACTGGTTTTCATGTAACCATTCGCCGCCAGCATCGGGGCATATTCTGAGCAGCAATTCGCCAAATGAAAGTATGCTGCCTTTAGGCGATCCGTTTTCAAAAGAATTACTCATTACTGCTTATCGAAATTAAAGTAATTTTTAGCGTTGTAATAGCAAATATCCTGCACGATCTTTCCTGTCCATTCGATATCACTTGGCAATTCACCATTCTCGATATCCTCAGCAAATAAGTTACAAACCAATCTGCGGAAGTACTCATGCCGCGGGAAGGATAGAAAGCTGCGCGAATCTGTAAGCATACCTACCATACGGCTTACCAGTCCAATGTTCGACAAGGCGTTTAGTTGTTTGGTCATCCCGTCTTTTTGATCCAGGAACCACCATGCCGAGCCAAACTGTACCTTACCGGCAACAGAACCATCGTTAAAGTTACCCGTCATGGTGGCAAATAACTCGTTATCGGCCGGATTTAAGTTATACAGTATAGTTTTGGTTAAGCGGTTATCCGAATCAAGCTTGTTTAAAAATTTGGATAAGGAAACACCCTGTTTAAAATCGCCGATAGAATCCCAGCCCGTATCCGGACCAGAATTGGTTAAGCCGCGTGTATTATTGTTGCGCAATGCACCCAGGTGATATTGCTGTACCCAGCCTTTTTCATGATCCCACAGCGCAAACTGGAACAACATAGCCGATTTGAATTTGGATATTTCCAGCGGCAATAAAACCTGCTTGTTCCTGATCTTTAAAAAGATCGCGGCTATTTCCTTGTCGGTATAATCATCGGCATAAATTTGCTCAAGGCCATGGTCTGACAGTGTACAACCATTTTCCGCAAAATAATCATGACGGTTCTTTAAAGCCTTTAAATACTCATCGATATTAGAAACTGAGATGTTGGTAACCACTTCCAACTGATCGATATAACTGTTCAAAGCTTTCAGGTCATCGGCATTCATAGCCTTATCCGGCCTGAAGGCTGGCAATACCTTTATCCCATAACCATCGGCCTTTATCTGTTGATGAAAAGCCAGGCTATCCAATGGATCGTCGGTGGTACAAACTACCTCTACGTTTTTGCCTTTCAGGATATTGCGTACGCTAAATTCAGGTGTTTTGAGTTGGGCATTACAATCTTCATATATCTTTTGAGCGGTAGCCGGTGAAAGCAGTTCGTGAATACCGAAGTAACGCTGCAGCTCCAGGTGTGTCCAGTGATATAATGGATTACGAAGGGTATACGGCACCGTTTCAGCCCATTTGGTAAACTTTTCCTGATCGGTTTTATCACCGGTTATATAAGCTTCATTAACACCGTTGGCCCGCATAGCACGCCATTTATAATGATCGCCATAGAGCCAGGCATGGGTCAGGTTATTAAAATTGATATCCTGAGCTATCTGATCGGGCGGTAAATGACAGTGGTAATCAATAATAGGCAGCTGGCTGGCATATTCATGGTACAGGCGCTGCGCTGTTTTGGTATTCAATAAAAAATCCTGATCTAAAAAATTCTTCATTAGTAAATTCTAAATGCGAAACTCTAAATTCTAAGCTCTAAACGCTAAATTCAAAGTTTTAAACTCCTCATCCTAAACATTGAATTCTAAACTCTAACCTTAACTAAATCCGAAATCGAAAATTCAAATTCCGAAATCAAGAGTAAAGTTCCCCCTTCAGGGGGTTAGGGGGTTATCGAGCGTTTAACACCCATTTCTAATCCTCTGAGTTCGGCCAAACCTTTTAACCTGCCGATAGCCGAATAACCGTGGTAGGTTTTATAATTAAAATCATCCAGTAATTTATGACCGTGATCCGGGCGCATCGGGATCGCGACATCTGTACGACCATTTTGCTGGCGTTTTTGCTGTTCTAAAACGATATTCTTCATCACGGCATACATATCTGTACTGCCGTTCAAATGCTCGGCTTCGTAAAAGCTGCCATCGTCCTCACGCTGTACATTGCGCAAGTGCAGAAAGTGGATATGCTCCCCTAACCTTTCCACTATGCCAGGCAGGTCGTTATCTGGTCTTGCGCCTAATGAACCGGTGCAAAAAGTTAATCCATTACTTAATGACGGACTAAAATTAACCACATCGGCCAGATCCTGCTCGGTTGATACCACGCGAGGCAAGCCCAATATCGGAAACGGTGGATCGTCCGGGTGGATACACATTTTTACGCCCGCAGCTTCGGCGCCAGGGATAATACCTTTCAGGAAATAGCCTAAATTATTTTTCAATGCCGCTGCATCGGTATTGGCATAGCGTTTTAAATGCTCCTTAAATTCCGGGATGGTCAATACTTTATTGGTACCGGGCAAACCGGCCATCAGGTTATCGATGAGCTGTGCTTTTTCTTCGGCACTGATGCTGTCTAAATATTTTCTTGCGGCCTGCTGTTGCTCTGGCGTAAAGTCATTTTCGGCACCTTCACGTTCCAGTATATACAGGTCAAAAGCAGCCAGGGCCTTGGCATCATATCTTAGCGCCGTTCCTTTATTGGGTAGCAGAAAATCCAGATCGGTACGGGTCCAGTCGAGCACGGGCATAAAATTGTAGCACACAATGTTTATACCGGCCAGCGATAGATTTTTAAGCGTACTTACATAGTTCTCGATGTATTTATCCCTGTCGGCCGAAGCTGTTTTGATACTCTCATGAATATTTACGCTCTCTACTACCGACCACGTGAGCCCGGCATCTTCAATGATCTTTTTGCGTTGGTTGATCTCCTCTAAACTCCACACCTCGCCAACGGGGATGTGATAAAGCGATGTAACTATGCCTGTAGCACCAGTTTGTCTGATAGCTGTTAACGTAACTGGATCGGTAGGTCCAAACCAGCGAAATGTTTGTTCTAAATTATTAACCATGGATTGATGGTATCGTATATAAAAGGTTTGTTGTGACCGGCAAATTACACATCATTTTGTACAAGTTGGAACGGTTAATCAAAACAAATCCACGCAAACGTTTTCGGATGCGGGTTATTGGGCAAGATACATTTAACCTGTAACTAAATTATATAACATTTTAGCTATTAATAAAACCATTTAAGCAAAAAAGGCAGCATATCATCAGATGCGCCGCCTTTTTTGTATGTTGAAAAATTATTACTACCAGAAGATGGAGTAAAGCGCTATTACAATACCGGTAACTATCAAGGCACCAGCTGTAAACGCGCGGGATGTTTTAAACATAGATCCGTCAATTTCCAGGCCATTGGTTTTAACACCACGGGCGCCATCAATTTTAGAGATGATATACATACCTACAACGCAAATAACAAATACAAAGCCCATACGATCAAGGAATGGTATCTCATAAAGCTTTGTAACCTTATCGTCCTGCAGGGCCAGTTTCGAGAAGCCATACGGCGACAGGAAGCCCAGATCGGCAAAGCGCGGTAATAGTTTAAAGAAACATGACATGATAAACCCGCCAATAGTTGCGAACATAGCCGCGTTTGAGGTAGCTTTTTTCCAGAAGAAACCAAGGATGAACATGGCAAATATACCCGGAGATACAAAGCCAGTATACTCCTGAATGTACTGAAATCCTTGCTTACCTTCGCCCATCAATGCTTTACCGATCAGTTCTGATAACAATATACCTAATACCATGGCTACTACTACAGACCATTTACCCAAATTCACTAATTTTTTATCATTAGCTGCCGGGTTAATGGCTTTTTTGTAGATATCCAGTGTAAATATGGTGGCGATACTGTTTGCTTTACCAGCTAATGAAGCCACGATTGCTGCCGTTAAAGCGGCAAATGAAAGCCCTTTTAAGCCTGATGGCAATAAGTTCAGCAATGATGGATATGCTTTATTAGGATCTAATACACCTGATGAACTCATCATTTCCTGGTGGAACATTCCTTTTTGGTACAACAAGTAAGCCGCTATACCCGGTAATACAACGATTACCGGCATCAGCAATTTGAGGAATGCCGCGAAAAGGATACCACCACGGGCGGTTTTAAGATTCGCACCCAATGCCCTTTGTGTGATATACTGGTTACAACCCCAATAGTTAAGGTTGGTGATCCACATACCGCCAATTAATACGGTTAAGCCCGGCAGGTCCATATAATTTGGATTATCCTTCTTAAATATCATGTGGAAGTGATCGGTAGCCTCGGAATGAAGTATTTTAAACCCGTTTAATAACCCTGTTGTACCTTCTTTTTCACTTAGCAGTGTTAATGCCAGGTAAGTGGCCATTAAGCCGCCCAGAATAAGAACAGCTACCTGGATAACGTCGGTATAGCCAATAACTTTCATACCGCCCAGGGTGATAATGACAGAGAATATGGCCAGCAACCAGATACATAAATGGATATCCAGGCCAGATATACCACTGATAGCCAACGCGCCCAGGTATAATATCGACATGAGGTTAACCACGATGTACAGCAACAGCCAGAATATAGCCATTACCATAGCCACCGTACCGTTATACCGCTGATGCAGGAACTGCGGCATGGTAAATATCTTGTTTTTAAGATATACGGGGATAAAAAATACCGCTACAATGATCAGTGTAATTGCGGCCATCCACTCGTAAGTTGAAATGGCCAAACCCATCTTGAATGCCGATCCGCTGGTTCCGATAAACTGTTCGGCAGATATATTGGAAGCGATCAGTGATGCACCGATAGCCCACCAGGTTAACGACCCTTCGGCCAAAAAGTAATCTTTTGAGGTGGCATCGGCGTTGTGTTTTCGCTTATATACCCACCAGCCATAGCCGGCGACTATTACAAAGTAGATCAAGAATACAGCATAATCGCCATACGAGAGGGTTTTCAAGTTCATTGTTTTGGTTAAATTGGTTTTAATATGTTAGATTGACAATTATAAACTATATATAGCGATTTATCAAATTTTCCAAATATTCTTGTTTGCCGCTTATGGTTTTAGGCTCCCCATTAGCGATGGCATAGTTACGCAAATCCTCTAAAGATAGCTTTCCTGTTTCAAAATCGTTACCTGAACCGGTATCAAATGAGGCATATCTTTCTTTGCGGATCTTTTTGTAATCTGATTTTTGCAAAATGTTATCGGCAATTACCAAAGCGCGGGCAAAAATGTCCATACCACCAATGTGCGCATAGAACAGATCGGCCGGATCTGTCGAGTTACGACGGATCTTGGCATCAAAGTTTACACCACCACCCTGTAAACCGCCTGCTTCCAGGATGATCAGCATACATTCCGTTACTTCATTGATATCATTCGGGAACTGGTCGGTATCCCATCCGTTCTGGTTATCGCCACGGTTGGCATCTATTGATCCTAACAAACCCGAGTCGGCAGCTACCTGCAATTCGTGCTGGAAAGTATGGCCAGCCAGCGTAGCGTGGTTAACTTCCAGATTCAGTTTAAAATCATTGATCAGATCATATTTCTGTAAAAAGCCTAATACTGTAGCCGCATCATAATCATACTGGTGTTTGGTTGGCTCACAAGGTTTTGGTTCGATAAAGAAAGTTCCTTTAAAGCCTTGTTTGCGGGCATAATCCTTAGCCGTATGTAAAAAACGGGCAAAATGCTCCTGTTCACGTTTCATGTCAGTGTTTAGCAGGCTCATATAGCCTTCACGACCACCCCAGAAAACGTAGTTCTCGCCGCCTAAGGCAATAGTAGCATCAATAGCGGCTTTAACCTGCGCGCCTGCATGGGCCAGTACATGAAAATCGGGATTGGTAGAGGCACCGTTCATATACCTTTTATGGCTGAATAAGTTTGCGGTACCCCAAAGCAGTTTAACACCGCTGGCCGCTTGTTTTTGTTTGGCATACTCTACCAAAGTCTGTAAACGGCGGTCGTTTTCATTTACGTCATTACCATAATCAACCACATCTACATCATGAAAACAATAGTATGGCAGGTTCATTTTGGTGATGAACTCAAAAGCAGCATCCATTTTATCTTTGGCACGTTCAACCGCATCGGCTTTTTCGTCCCATGGAAATACGTGGGTCGCACCGCCAAATGGATCGGCACCGGTACCGCAGAACGAATGCCAGTAAGCGCAAGCAAAACGCAAATGATCTTTCATGGTTTTACCGGCCACTACCCTATCCGCATCATACCACCTAAAAGCAAGGGGATTATCAGACTGGGTTCCTTCATACTTAATTTGACCTATTTCTTTAAAAAACTGTTTTTCTCCGGTTACGATACTCATATCTTTTTAATTATTGAATTATTGATTTAGTGAATTATTGATTTGTTTTAATTATTGAATTACTGAATTAGTGGTTTCGTTTTTTTAGCTTTTGGCTTTTTGCCTTCAGCTTTAAGCTCAGAAGCTCCTTCCATTCCTGGTACACGGGTTCAAATTGTTGGGTTGAAGGTTCAATGAGTTGGATTGGCTTAGCGTTGCTGAATGCCTCGGCTGGCGACTTGTATATGCCTGCGCCGATACCTGCGCCTAATGCCGCGCCAACGCTGCCATCATTATTATACAATTCCACCGGTACGCCGGTGGCATTTACAAAGGTTTCGGTAAACAGTTCGCTCAGGAACAGGTTGCTTTTGCCCGCGCGGATCACCGTGGGGTTCATGCCATTACTGCGCATAATATCCAACCCGTAACGGAATGCGCTGGCTATACCTTCCTGCACGGCGCGGAAAATATGCGCTTGTGTATGCAGGTTCAGGTCGATATTTTGAATATGAGCACCCACTTGTTTGTTGTTCAGCATGCGCTCGGCGCCGTTGCCAAAGGGCAGTATTTGCAAACCATCGCTTCCCAGCGGCGCCTTTTTAGCCTCGTTGTTCATTTGGGTATAGCTTAAGCCAGCACCAAAATTGTATTTGGCCCAGCGATATAGACTGCCGGTGCCATTGATACATAGAAGTACTCCCAGACGTTTTTGCTGTTCGGCATAATTAACGTGGGCAAAAGTATTGATGCGCGATTGCTGATCATAGGTGAGTTCATCACTTACGCCGTATATCACGCCAGAAGTACCTGCCGTAGCCGCCACCTCGCCGGGATTAAGCACATTTAAGGAAAGCGCGTTATTAGGTTGATCGCCCGATTTATAGGCTACCGGGATACCGGCTTTTAATTTTAGTTTTTCTGCTACTGATGCCGATAAAGTTCCATGTGAGGAGAATACAGGGTTGATCGTCGGGAAAAGGCTTTCATCAAAACCAAAATGATTCAGGATCTCTTTAGAGATACCGTTGGTTTTGAAATCAAAAAATACCCCCTCTGATAGTGCCGATACCGATGTGGTGATCTCTCCTGTAAGCTTCATCGCGATATAGTCGCCTGGCAGCATGATCTTATCTATCTTGCCGTATATTTCGGGCTCATTCTCCTTTACCCAGGCCAGTTTTGATGCTGTAAAATTACCCGGCGAATTGAGCAGGTGTGATAAACAATATTCCTCACCAATGTCAGCAAAAGCTTTGTCGCCTATTTCCACAGCACGACTATCGCACCAAATGATACTGTCGCGTAATACATTTTGATCTTTATCAACTAATACCAGGCCGTGCATCTGGTAAGCGATACCAATAGCAGCTATATCAGCCGGATTATAAGCATTTTTTGCATGGCAGCGCTCCAGGGCCTGCTGTGCCTGCTCCCACCACATTTGCGGCGATTGTTCGGCCCAGCCGGGATGTACAGCTTTAATGGGCGACTCTTCGTCGGGATATTGTGCTGAGGCCAATACTTTTTGAGTGGCCGCGTCAACAACGCTCACTTTAACTGATGACGTACCTATATCGATGCCTAATAGCAGCATATTTTTAGATGATTATGACGTGAATAATTAGGTTTGTTTGTTTTTTGGTAACTTAACGAGACGAAATTAAATAAATATTTGAAATTGCAATCGATTGCGTAAAATATTTTTTCCAACTTGCACTTTGTAATGAAGAAAGTAAAACGTACCACCATTTATGACATTGCCGAAAAGTTAGGCATTACCGCTTCTTCTGTTTCCAGGGCGCTGAATAACAGCAGCCAGGTAAATGAAAAAACCAAGGAGCTGATCATTAAAACAGCCGATGAGCTCAATTATAAGCGCAACTTACTGGCCTCCAATTTGCGTAAGGGGCAATCCAAAACTATTGGCGTAGTGATACCTCGCATTAACCAGAACTTTTTCTCCAATGTAATTGCCGGTATTGAGGAAGTTACCTATCAAAAAGGTTTTAACCTGATCATTTGCCAATCGGGCGAAGATCATGACAAGGAGATCCAATGTGTAAATACGTTGATTAACCAGCATGTAGATTGTATTGTGATATCCGTATCGGCCGATAGTTATGATTATCAGCACCTGCAAAATGTGTTGGATCATGGCATCCAACTCATCCAGTTCGACCGTGTTGCCGAAGAGCTGGAGACCCTCAAGGTAATCAATGATAACCTCCAGGCTTCATACGAGGCCGTATCACACCTGATAGAGGGCGGTTATAAAAGAATAGCCCTGCTGGAAGGCCCCCAAAACCTGAGTATTTTTAAACAACGCAAGGAAGGTTATCTAAAAGCATTCAAAGCGTATAATGTACCGGTAATAGAGGAATTGATCGTAGAAAACGCCTGGACAAAAGAACTGGGCGCCGAAGGAACCCGCAAGCTGCTAAGTTTGCCCCACCCTCCGGATGCTATATTTGCCTCCACCTCTGATTTCTCGGCATTGGGTGTACTGGATGTAGCCAATGCCATGGGTATCAAAGTACCATCAGAACTGGGGATCTGCGGTTATGCCAACGAGAGCTTTTCAGAGATCACGAGTCCGTCTATTACTACTATCGATCAGTTCAGCGTTTACATGGGCAATACCGTGGCCAATTTATTTTTCCAGGAGATAGGCAATAACGATACCACGACCAAACCGAAGATCATCAGCATTAAACCGGAGTTGATCATCAGGGGATCGACAAAACGGAACCGGTAATACCCCTCTATATCTCCCCAAAGGGGAGACTTTTAAAACCCCACATACTCAAGTGTTAATATTTCTTTTAACCGCTATGCAAATCAAAAGCCCTCTCCTTTGGAGAGGGTTGGATGAGGTTTACTAAATTTTAGCCACTAATCCAACTACTTACACATAAAAAGTATATTTTATATTTAATATCAATTAGTAAATCTTAACTAATTTGTTACATTATAGCTTTAAATTCAGCCATTATTTAGTATTACATGTATGGATGATTTTATTGCAGCAAGGTCGCAAATGGCCTTATCCTTAGGTTTTCATATCATATACTCCTGCATTGGTATGGTAATGCCGGTTTTTATGGCCATATCACACTATAAATGGATCAAAACAAAGGATCCGGTTTACAAAAACATTACCATTGCCTGGAGTAAAGGCGTAGCTATATTTTTTGCTACCGGCGCGGTATCGGGCACCATGTTATCATTTGAACTGGGCCTGCTTTGGCCGGGCTTTATGAAACATGCCGGCCCTATCTTCGGGATGCCTTTTTCCTTAGAAGGTGTGGCCTTTTTTATTGAGGCGATAGCACTGGGCTTTTTCCTTTACGGTTGGAACCGGTTGAACACCTGGTTCCATTGGGTTACGGGTATTGTGGTAGGCATTAGCGGTATAGCATCAGGTATACTGGTAGTATCGGCCAATTCCTGGATGAACAGCCCTTCCGGCTTTGATTTTGTAAATGGCAAATACCTCAATATCGATCCGCTGAAAGCCATGTTTAATGAAGCCTGGTTCTCTGAGGCCCTGCACATGACCATCGCGGCATTTTCGGCTACGGGTTTTGCCGTTGCCGGTATCCATGCGCTCATGATCTATCGTAATCGTAATGTGCGTTTCCATAGTAAAGCTTTCAAAATAGCCATTATATTCGGCGCGGCAGCGGCCATTTTACAGCCACTAAGCGGCGATATATCTGCCAAGGGTGCAGCCAAAAGGCAACCGGCCAAACTGGCTGCAATGGAGGCTTACTTTCATACGCAAGAGTATGCCCCCCTGGTAATTGGCGGCATACCCGATACAGCCGCTAAAAAAGTTAATTATGGTATCGAGATACCAGGCCTACTGAGTTTCCTGGTGCATGATAATTTTAAGCAGCAGGTTAATGGCCTGGATAAGATCCCTGTTAGAAACCAACCGCCGGTGGCCGTTACGCATTATGCTTTCCAGATTATGGTTGGTTTTGGCATGTTGATGATGCTGATCGGCGTACTATATTTTGTTGCGCTTTGGAAAAAGAAGAGCTGGTTTGATAAGGGCTGGTTCCTGAAAATGTTTATCTGGGCTACACCTGCCGGCTTTATTGCATTAGAAGCCGGGTGGACAGTAACCGAGGTGGGCAGACAGCCTTGGATCATCCAGGGCGTTATGCGTACCAGCGAGGCGGTTACACCCATGCCAGGCATCCAGTACTCCTTTTACCTGTTTACCTTTATTTATTTTACACTGAGTGTATTTGTTATTTTCTTGCTGAAAAGGCAGATACAAATGGTGCCCGAATTGTATGATCGTTAAGCTATAAAGATATGTTATACGTAGTTATTTTGTTTTTATTTGCTGCCATTACCCTATACTTTTTGTTAGGCGGGGCCGATTTTGGCGCGGGAATCATTGAGCTTTTTACCTCGAATGATAACAAGCACCGTACCCGAAAAACCAGCTACCAGGCTATTGGCCCAATATGGGAGGCTAACCACATGTGGCTTATTATAACCGTAGTGATATTGTTTGTTGGCTTCCCGACCATTTATAGCGAAATGTGCGTTTACCTGCATATCCCATTGCTTATTATGCTGTTGGGCATCATCGCCCGCGGAACGGCGTTCGCTTTCCGTAATTATGATGCTATTAAGGACGAAAAAACACAGGGCTTTTATAACCATATATTTGTTTACTCCAGCTTTGTTACGCCTATGTTCCTGGGGATCATTGCAGGCAGCGCCTTATCTGGCCAGATAGATCCAACAGCCAAATCTTTTGCAGGGGCCTATATTTTTAGCTGGCTTAACTGGTTCTCGGTTTCTGTAGGGCTTTTTACGGTTGCGCTCTGTGGCTTCCTGGCTGCCATTTACCTCATTGGTGAATGTACTGAGGTATATGATATCAAGCGCTTCATCAAAAAAGCCAAGGCCATGAACATAGCCGCCGTAATATTGGGTGCATTGGTGTTTTTGGCATCGCATTTTGAGCATGTGCACCTGGCCGACTGGATATTTGGTAACGTGTTAAGTTTAGCAGCTGTTATCGCGGCTACGCTATCGCTGATATTGCTGTGGTTTATCATCTCCGATAAAAAGAACAAACAGTGGATCAGGGTACTGGCCGCGTTCCAGGTGAGTATGATCCTGATATCGGTTGGACATACCCGTTTCCCGCGCTTTGTGATCTTTAAGGATGGGCGGTCCATGTCGCTGCTTACCGATCATGCCGCTGGAAAATCCATAGATGATCTGGGCGTGGGATTGCTGGTGGGTAGTTTATTTATATTACCAGCATTGGGGTATCTGTATTATAGCTTTAAAAAGAAAGATAACCGTTGATTTTGATGATTACGCTGATTTCGTTGATATCAATGAAATTTTAGTTATTATGTAAAATCAAGTTTTCAAAAATCAACTCCATCAAAAAACAATCAACGATTTTGATGATTACGCTGATTTCGTTGATATCAATGGAATTTTAGTTATTATGTAAAATCAAGTTTTCAAAAAATCAACGAAATCAGCGCCATCAAAAACCATCAACGGTCTATCGCTGAAATATCTCCGGATACTTCCTGATAAAATAAACCGGGGTACAGCTCCAGGCATGACAATAGCTATTTACCGGGTAAAAATTGTACGGCGATTTCAGCTCATCGTTAGGGTCATAGACTTCCCAAAAAGTATCGGCTCCTTTTTTGACCATACCGCCCCAGTAATTTTGCAGGGCCTCTTTTGCCTCGGCCTTTAAACCGCTCTCAATCAGGGCCGCTATATAGTAATGAAACATATACGGTGCGCCGGGATGTACCGCGTCCTTAACTGTTGTGAGTGCTTTTAACGCGGTTTGTGCTTCCTGTTTGGAGGCTACCCCACTTAATATCATCCAGGCTTGTGAACCGTAGGAGATCTGTTTACTCGTCCCGCTCACAAACAAGCCCGATTTTGGATCATACAGGTTTTTATAAGCGGCGGCTTTCAGTTTTCTGGCTAATGATTGTATATCATCTACTTCGTTTTCTTTACCCAACAGTTTTGCAAGGGCGTAAGTTTGATTCAACGTGTAAATTGATAGTCCCTGCAAACAGGCTTGTTTATCCAAACCATCCTTCCAGTCAAAAAACACCCACCATTCTTTACCGGCTTTCTGATAGTCTATCATACCATCTTTCCCTGCATATTTACGGATGATGTCCAATTGCTTTTTGGCAACAGGCCATAGGTCGAGCCCGGTTTGTTTATCATCAGTAGCAGTAACATATTCTTTTAGCGCTACGTTATACAAAAGGCAATAATCCAGCAGCCGGCTACCAGCCTGGGCATGGGGCTCTGGATTTTCAAATACATTGGATATCAAAACACCATCATCGGCAGATAAGCCGGCCAGCAGATACAAACAACGCCGGGTAAGCTGGTTATTTTGGAACGAAAACTGATTGGCTAATGATTCCAGGTACAGATCACCTATCCAAAGCCGGCGATCGCGTTTGGGGCCATCCTCATACACGGTTTGCATACATTCTTTTAGGGTGGCCAATCCCACACGGTCAATATCGGCTATTAGTTGGGATGTAGTAGCTGCCAAAAGCGGTGGTTTAAAAGCTACAGACGAAGTTGCTTTAAACACCATGTTGCTGATATGAAAATCAAAATACGGTGAAGCGCCCAATAATTCGATTTTCACAAAACGGCAAGCCAAGCGACGTGGTATGGTAATATCGGCAGGCATTTCGGTTACCGTAACCGTTTCATCCTGCAGCCAGGCACGGCTAAGGGTGCCTTTGTAAGGATCAAAGGGTACCGATAACTCTGAGGGAACCTCTCCAAAAGTAAACTTTAATCTCACCGGCCCATCAGCGGTTCCCTTCAGGGCTTTGATAGAGAAAGTGAAATACCCGGTAAGATGTTCTCCAAAATCAACCACAACGCCGCTTTGTGTTTTGAACGAAGTATTGTACAGTTTGCCCTCACTATCTGTATTCACAGCTTTCCATCCCTGGAAAGCCGCGGGATCTTTCTCTAATCGAACAAGGCTTATGGGTTGCTTTTCGGTTTCAATGAGCTTTGGCTTATTATCCTCTGCTTTCTTCAGCCAATCTTGCCGGTATGATTGGTAGGGATCCTGCGCCTTCGCACCATTGGCAAATACAATAATTAAAAAAAACGATAAAAGAAGAAATTTTGGGTTAAGTAAATTTAATACCATAGGGGAATAGTTTAATTAAGTTTTTAGGGCTCCGGTAATTGGTTGCGCCGAAGGTGGTTAATTGGTTATAACAAGATAAATATATACATTTTCTAAACCATCCCCTACCATCTTTTTCATGAATAAAATGCAATTGTGTAATAGTACATTTGTGCTGATCCAATTGTAATTAGTGAAGAACTATCTGAAAATATTATCCATAGACGAGTACTCGATCACACCCAAATATCTACAGCTATCCAACGCGATCATCAGGGGTATTGAAAGCGGTGATATTGTTAAGGATGACATGCTCCCTTCCATCAATGATCTGAGCTTTGCGCTGGATACTTCGCGCAATACCATTGAGCGGGTTTATAAGGAATTAAAAGATAAAGGCATTGTTAGCTCGGTACCGGGCAAGGGCTTCTTTATATCCAACACCGATTTTCAGAAACCGATCAAAATATTCCTGTTATTCAATAAACTAAGTGCGCATAAAAAGATCATTTATGATGCCTTTGTTGCCACTGTTGGCGAACAGGCTACTGTCGATTTTTATATCTACAACAACGATTTCCATTTTTTCAAGAAGATCATTACCGAAAGCGCCCAAAACGATTATGCCAAGTATATCATTATTCCCCATTTCATGGATAATGAGGCTAAGGCGCATGAGATCATCAATACTATCCCCAAGGACAAACTGATCCTACTGGACAATCTGGTGCCCGGGGTAAGCGGAAAATTCGCGGCGATATATGAAAACTTTGCCACCGACGTATACGAGGCCCTGAAAAAACTATTGGATAAGCTGACAAATTACCATACCATTAAATTAATATTTCCGGGTAAAACCTATCATTCTAAAGAGATCATGAAAGGTTTTTTAAATTTTTGCAGGCAGTATGCGTTTGAGTATGCTGTGGTGGATTCGCTATCGGCAGAAACCATCCAGCCGCAAACGGTTTACATCAGCCTGATGGAAGACGACCTGGTTGAGCTGATCAAAAAGATCATCGCGTCTGATCTGAAGGTGGCTAAAGATGTGGGTGTAATATCTTATAATGAAACCGCCCTTAAGGAGATCATCCTTGATGGCATCACCACCATATCAACCGATTTTAAGCTGATGGGCAGCAAAGCCGCGGAATTTGCACTGAGTAATTATCATGAGCACTTCGCGGTGCCATTTCATGTTACAGTGAGGAGCTCATTATAGGCCACTGCAGTGATTTATAAATAAAAGCTGTCTGCTATAATAGCTGACAGCTTTTATTCAACAAGAACGATCTTTTTTATTTATGACTGGATAAACGCCAAAAGATCCCTGTTGATAGTTGCAGCTTCCGTCGCCGGCATACCATGGGGGAAGCCGGGATATGAAATTAGCTTTCCGTTTTTTAAGAGTTTTATCGCTTTGGCGCCCGAAATAGGGAATGGAACGATCTGATCATCTTCGCCATGCAAAACAAGCACTGGAATATCTACACTTTTTAGGTCTTCTGTAAAATCTGTTTCAGAAAAAGCCTTAATACCATCATGATGCGCTTTTACTCCGCCCATCATTCCCTGGCGCCACCAGTTATCCCTGATTCCCTGGGATATTTTGGCGCCCTCCCGGTTATATCCATAAAACGGAATGGTAAAATCTTCAAAATATTGCGCCCGGTTAAATGCTGTACCCTCACGTATTTCATCAAATATAGCCATGGGAACGCCATCCGGATTGTTTTCAGACTGAACCATGATCGGTGTAACCGCGCTGATCAGTACCACTTTGGCTACACGACCTTTGCCCAGATTAGCAGCGTAATGGATGGCTTCGCCGCCGCCGGTAGAGTGACCGATATGTATAGCATCTCTCAGATCCAATGCCTCGGCTACCGCTGCTACGTCGGCTGCATAAGTGTCCATATCATGTCCTCCGGAAACCTGGCTTGACCGCCCATGCCCGCGACGATCATGGGCAATAACCCGGTATCCCTTTTTCAGAAAAAACATCATCTGCGCGTCCCAGTCATCACCAGACAAAGGCCAGCCGTGATGAAAAAAAAGTGGCTGCCCGGTTCCCCAGTCTTTGTAATAAATTTCGGTTCCGTCTTTTACTGTGATCTTGCTCATTTTTTGTTGATTATAGTTATAAATAAAATTTTGGAAATGCGTTTCTGTTTCGAATAAAATAAGAGTACATTGCCTCCCTAATGCTACACTACAAATGATTTTTGGGCGTGGTTAAATGCTAATCGCGCGCGCAAATCCAGTCCGGACCAAAGCCGGTTGAAAATCTAAAATTAGCAAATAAAAGCGCTGATCTTTTAAATCGACAGATCAAAAATCAGTCAAAATTTATAAACATTCGTTAAACGCTTTTTAATCAGGAGGAAAATAATTTCGGGATTACCCAATTAAGGTTTTTCCTAAAAAGAAAGCTTTAAAAGAGGAAATTGTCATTCTGAAGAAGGAAAGATCTATGAGTAAGCTATCTTAAAACAGATACTTCACTATCCCTCAGAATGACAATCTATATAGAGAGGTAATTACTTTAATGTTCTGATCTTAATATTCCTGAAAAATGCTTCATTTCCATGATCCTGTAATAACAGGTGGCCTTCTTTTGCTTCACCAAAGTTTTTCCAGATAGTGTATTTACTAATAGCTACCAGATCACGGAACTCTTTGGAGCCACGCTCGTACTCCAGTACTTTAACACCGTTCAGATAATGTTCTACATGGTTATTGGGGTAAACCACAATTCTGCCTGTGTTCCAGCTGCCTATTGGATGTACAAATCGTTCTTGCTTGTTAGCCTTGATGAGGTCATATAAGGAGGCCAGGGTACGGTCACCATCGCGGCCCAGTTTGGCATCCGGGTGCAGTTTATCATCCAGTACCTGGTACTCCAGTCCGATGGCCGAACCTTTGGTTACTTCAGACAGGGTTACAAAATATTTAACACCGCTATTGGCGCCGGGTGTCAATTTAAATTCAAAAGAAAGATCAAAAGCGCTGTACTGATCATTGGTCACAATATCGCCACCTCCTGATTCCTCTTTCCCGGCAGATGGCAGAACATGCATGGTGCCATCTTTATATTCCCATCCATGTGTTGGAAAGGTTTTTAAAGTGGCCCCACGCCAGCCGG
Organism: Mucilaginibacter sp. RCC_168; assembly: GCF_041355315.1. Taxonomy (NCBI): domain Bacteria; kingdom Pseudomonadati; phylum Bacteroidota; class Sphingobacteriia; order Sphingobacteriales; family Sphingobacteriaceae; genus Mucilaginibacter; species Mucilaginibacter sp. RCC_168. The sequence continues at coordinate 219,798 of NZ_JBFUPN010000006.1, read as the reverse complement.
TGCTGGTTTTACCATCATACAATAGTTTCCAACCAGCGGCTTTTTCGGCCGGGGTAATGCTGTTGGGCTGCAGATTTACTACGTATATATCCTTTGGAAAAGGCGTACGTTTTAAATTGGTGGTTTGCAGCTTAAAGTTTTTAAAATATACTTTTTTACCTGCCTGCTCCTCTTTGCTTACGGCGTGTACCTGCAGGCCAATGAAGCCTTTACTATCGATGGTATCCACCACATCAGCAGTAGGAATGCCATTAATCCAGGTTTTCATTTCATTGCCGATACATTCAATTTTGATATGGTTAAACTCGCCAACTTTAAAGGCATCTTTTGCCTTAGCGTTCAGGTCAAGCGGGTAAAGCCAGTCTCTGCGGCCTTCATCATAAATACCGCCGGTCCATCTACGGTCAGACGGGTCAATTTCAAACTGACGACCATAAACTTTCCCTTTACCTTCATGTCCGGCCGGATCATAATGGCTGCGGGTTTGCACACCCGAGTTACTCAGTTTGCTTTCTATTTTAGCATCAAGTTCTAATATAAAATCACCATACTCCTTTTCTGTTACTAAAAATGAATTGCCCGAGTTTAAAACAGTAGTACCTACTATCTGGCCGTCTTCCACCTTATAATCGGCAGTACCGGCCAGGCGTTTCCAGCCTTTAAGGGTTTTACCATCAAACAAAGCGTTTTGGGCGTTACTTTTAACAGGCATTAAGGCAGCCACAGCAAACAAGGCTATGGCCGGGTAGATGATTTTCTTCATGTGTATTTTATAATGGTTTATATTTTGGATATGCTCAGGTCTCTGCACGCTGTAGAAAAAGCTTACAGTATTTTATATTTATACGTTTACTTCCCAGCCTTTTTCATACTCCCTGCTCCATAGTTTTGCGGCTTCGGGATCATTTAAAATGTGTCCATTTGCCGGATCGATGTGCAATACCCGGTCAACCCGGTAGGATATATTACCCAACTGTGGAAGCAGCGTTGATTTGAACCCTGTTTCAATAGGGCAGTTTAAAGTCGCGTTACCACGAATGGCCTCAATAAAATTTTTCATGTGGAAGCCATCCAGCGCCTCTGTGGGGCTAACTTTGTTATTCGCATCAACTTTGGTATCGTCTTTCACATCTTTTACCAGCTTATTATCGCCATCATAAACCTGGTAGCCGTTGCCGCCACCGTAAAACAAGGTTCCCTTGTCGCCATAGAAGATTACTCCCCTGCCTAATTTTTCGATGCCAAATCCGTTGCAGCTGCGGCCTTCCCACTCGGCGGCGGTATTGTTGGGGAAGTTGTACATGATGTTTTGGGTATCAGGCGTTTGCCAATCATCGTTAAAATGAAAACGGCCACCTGTTGATACTACCTTGTTCGGAAAATCAACACCCAGGCCCCAGCGGATCACATCCAGCTCATGGGTGCCATTATTCAGCGCTTCACCTGTACCCCAGTTCCAAAGCCAGTGCCAGTTATAGTGGATCAGGTTATCGCGATAGGCCACACGTGGTGCAGGGCCTTGCCAAAGATCATAGTTCAGATTTTCGGGCACCGCCGTTTCTTTACCACGCCCCATGCTTGGCCGGTGATTGGTGTACCAACCTTTGGCATAATAAGCACGCCCGATAACACCCTCATGCAATTCCTTCACCAGGGCCTGCACATTGGTAAATGACCTCCGCTGGCTGCCCATTTGCACTAATTTATTGTATTTTTTGGCTGCCGCCACTGCCATTTCACCCTCATGCGGGTTATGGCTGCACGGCTTTTCTACATACACATGTTTACCCGCCTGACAGGCCATGATGGTGGCCGGAGCATGCCAATGATCGGGCGCGGCAATAACAACCGCGTCAATTTCCTTGATCTCGAGCATTTTACGGATATCAGTGATGCCCTGTGGCTTTTTCCCGGTAATCTTAAATATCTCACTAATGGTTTTATCAACCACTTTGGAATCTACATCACATATATATCCTATTTCAACATTGGGTATACGGGCAAAGCTTTGCGCCAGGTAAAGGCCCCTGCTATTGGTTCCCATCATCCCTATTACCACCTTATCATTCGGCGACCCTTTAAAAACCCCGGCTTTTGATAGCTCTGGCGTTAGCAGAAAGCAGGTGCCTGCTAATGAACTTGTCTGGATGAACTTTCTACGGGTAATCATGTCTTAAATCGGTTAATTGGTTTATATCCACCACTTATGAGTAAACAAAGATGGCAAATTACCTAAGTTTTCGAAAGCTTTAAAGAAAAATGAATAATTTTTTTTTAAATGAATTGTAACTTAACTGTGACGTAAATCCACCTGTAAAACAATCACTTAAAGAAATAACTAAATCCAGGCAGGCAAGATCAGCGGCCTGCCTTATTTTAAAGTTAAAAATATTATCACCAGTATGAAATAATACAGGGAGCAAGCTGAAGTATAGCACAAAGCTTTTTAAAGCTTTATTTTAACATTTTTTTGAGCAAAAACCGGATCAAAATAGTTCAAAAACAGCTCAAAACTCACTCAAAACCATCGGTTTTAACACTTTTTAACAAATTTCGACAGGTTTTTAAAATTTTAAAAAATATTAATTATTGGCATCAAATAAAACATACCAAACGGCCGGTTTTTGGGGCCTGTTTCCTTTAACCCAACAGCCCGGATTTCCTTTATCAGGAAAGCCGGGCTGTTGGGTATATACATATTTAGACCCGAAGTTTTTAAATTACCAGTCTAAATCATAGAGTGCTTATTTTTAAACTAAACCTTGTATTGAAAATACATCCAGTTTGGAACCCTGGAAATTACGAACACGTTTGTAAACCCCATTACCATTGCTGCTGCCATCGTTATTGGTGTTGCCTTCAATGGTTTCAAACACATCCCCATGAACGGCGGTGATAATGCCGGTATGTATCCAGTCGAAGGGAGTTTTTTGCAGCAGGAAGATATCGCCGGGTTTTACTATAGAAGGATTACTGCGTACCGTGGTATAACGGCTCAGGATACCTTTATGGAGGCCTGTGGTACCTACGGTATCGCAACTGTATGACAAAGGCATCAGCGTACGAAAATCTTTGCCAAGCTGACTGGCAGCCTGATCTAAAATGGTTTGTACAAAACCCATGCACCAAAACCAGGGTGTACCTTCCATACCATCCATATAAGCGCGTACCCAGGGGCCGCTATTACTCTGTCCTTTAATAATCAGTTCAAAGGGAGCATTGTTAAGGTGCTGAAAGGCCGTATTTACTACAAGCGTTCGCAGATCGGCACCCGCTACATTACCTGTAAAGGCATTTAACATGGGTTTTGATAGTTCGGTAAAAAGGGCGGCATCAACAATACCGGTTTGCGGTAAACTTTTGGCTTGTTGAAAGGCCTTCACAGTGGTTTGCGTAGCCGGACCAAAATCACCATCGATACCGGTAGCAGTGCCTGCCGATGGGTTTACCATAGCATATAAATTAAGCCAGCTCTGCACCTTCATAACATCTTTTAGGGTGTTGGAGCTCCCACCTCTTTGCTGAGTGGCACTTATGACTATTTCTTTCAGGTATTGTTTTTTAACCATGACCGTTTAGGTTTAAAGTGATAAAGTTTAGGTTTGATGGCTGTTATTTTTAAAGCCCATTGAGCAGCTACTAACAGTAATCATTTACACCATAAAGTTAAACCATATCAGTTAATTATTTACAGGTAATTATACCTTATTGCATTACGTAGTTTTACGCATAAAGTTATAGGCGGGCATATGTATCAATACCCCTCTATCGCAATCATCGCCCCTCATACTCACTGATGAGCTTATGAGTAGCCCGGTTACGCCAGGCGGTGATCAGTAGGATTTTCAGGTCATCGGGCGATACGGTTTCGAGGCGTACCAGCATATATTTGTAGTTGTGGTAATGATCTGTGATGAAAAAGGTATGCGGATCGGCAGCCATCCATTTTTCCCGTTCAAAGGTATGTAAAGCTATCAGCTCGTCCTTTAGCTTGACATTGGCCATAATCTTCTTATTTACATAAAATGCTGGATCTTCAAAGTGCATTTTTTCGATTACTCCGGGTAGCGGTAGCAGGGTTGCGCGCATAAACTGCATAAAAGCAAACATGTTTGTGGGCATAATGTCTGAATCAGAATTTTCAGAATTTAAGAATTAACAAGATCTTTAAACGTAAAATTCTGAAAATTTCTCATTCTGAAAATTCTGATTCAGACAACAGACCTCTGCTTAATAAAAATCAGGCAGCGGATTCAGTTTAGTATTTTGGCGTTGATGCCAGTACGGATATATCGGGTCAACCTCGCTGGCTTCGTCCAGTCTTTTTACCTGTTCTGTAGTCAGGTTCCAGCCAATAGCACCCAGGTTTTGTTTTAACTGGGCTTCGTCACGGGCGCCAATAATCAGGTTAGCTATGGTTGGTCGTTGTAATAGCCAGTTCAATGATACCTGCGCTACCGATTTCCCGGTTTCTTTGGCTACTTCATCCAGCGCATCAACTATATTATACAAGTGATCAAAATTTGTTGCAGGGCCGTGACTGCCGCCTTGTACCGTTCTTGAATTTTCGGGGATAGGCTGCCCTCTTCTGAACTTACCGCTCAGCTGACCCGATGCCAGCGGACTCCAAACTATGGTGCTCACTTTTTGATCGATACCCAAGGGCATCAATTCCCACTCAAATTCGCGGTTGAGCAAGGAGTAATAGGCCTGGTGGGCCACATACCTGCTCCAACCATAACGTTCTGATACCGACAGAGACTTCATCAGGTGCCAGCCAGAAAAATTGGAAGCAGCTATGTAACGGATCTTGCCGCTGGTCACCAGATCATCCAGGGCGCGTAAGGTTTCTTCAACGGGCGTGGTGCCATCGAAACCATGCATGTGGTAAACATCAATATGATCGGTATTTAAACGGCGTAAACTGGCTTCACATTGTTGAATTAAATGATAACGGGATGATCCAAAATCGTTAGCGCCATCGCCCATGGTAAACGTAGCTTTTGACGAAATAAGTACCTGGTTGCGTAAACCCTCCAACGCCTTACCTAATATTTCTTCGGATAGCCCGCGCGAGTAAACATTGGCTGTGTCAAAAAAGTTAACACCCGCATCTAAGCACATGTTGATCAGCTTTTTAGCTTCAGTAACCTGTGTATTTCCCCAGGCTTTAAAAAACTCATTACCTCCGCCAAAGGTGGCCGTTCCAAAACTTAATACGGGCACTTTTAATCCCGATGCTCCTAATTGTCTGTATTCCATAGTGTAGTATTTTTTTGATGTAACGCTGAGGAAAGAGAATCAAGAGTTAAGAGTCAAGAATCAAGACAAGTAAAAAAGGATGGGCATTTTAATTATCCCGTTATACCTTTCCCTCTTAATTCTTGACTCTTAACTCTTGATTCCCTTCCACCCTTTTCCTAACAAAGCTAAAGCTTATGGGTTTCGACATTAAATTTTACGTATCATCCATTTGTCATTTATAGCCATGGGTTATCCCAATCAGGAACAACTCTAAATAACAAATAGACCATTTACGGATAAGAGCATTGGTTAACTTTGGCAAAAAATTTACACATGGAGAAAACCAAACTTACCATTAATAATAACGGATCTGTAAAAGTTGAAGGCGACTTTGAAATTGTTGACGCGCAAGGCAACGTATATGGTTTACAAGGCCGTACCGTACTATCCATTTGCCGTTGCGGCTTGTCGGCCAACAAACCATTTTGCGATGGTTCACACAAAGGCCATTTTGAGCATGACGCTATAGCATTTGATCTGCCGCCTAAAAAAGTTTAAGCCGCGGTTATATGATCAGCAAAAGTCTCCGTTTTACACAGCGGGGACTTTTGTTTTATACAGGATGCTGGCGTGGTTGACTCACCCCGACATCGCTACGCTCGTCACCCCTCTCTCCGCTTCGCGTATAGAGGGGATTTATTTCTTTCCTTATCCTTCTTTGCGGCGAAGCCGGAGAGAGGACGGTCCAGCGAAGTATAGACCAAAGGTGAGTCGATACCGCGTTTAATGTCTGCAACTTGCTTTTTCAGGAGCCTTTGTTCTTAAACACATCCACCTGATTCATCTTTATAAAAATATAACCGGTTAAATTGGTAATTTTGCCCTCTTAAATAAATTAATACAATTTCTGATGGTGTGGTTTGAAAAATTAAAGCTGAATAAGCAACTGGTTAGATCGGTAAATGAGGCAGGTTTTACAAACCCTACAGAATTGCAATTAAAAACACTGAGCCGTATAGTTGGCGGTCAGGATATTATAGCTATAGGTCCCGAAGGGAGCGGCAAAACTACCGCTTATGTTTTGGGTGTTTTAAACCGGTTTAATTATGCGCCCGAAGGTGTTCCGCGTGTATTGATCCTGGTACCCGAAAAAGAACAGGTAATGGCAGTAATTGAACAATTTGACCTGCTCAATAAAAATAAATCCATCTCGATAGTTGGCCTGTATGTGGCCCCGGGCATTGAGGCCCAGATGGATGCATTGGCCGATGGCGCCGATATTGTAGTGGCCACTCCCGACAGGGCAAGGGCTATTTACCTGAAACTGGCGCTTAACTTAAACAAGGTTGATCTGCTGGTAATTGATGATGCCGATATGATGGTAAAAAAGGGCCTGCAGCTACCGGTTGTGGAGCTGGCTAATAGCATAGGCAGAGGTCAGCATTTGGTATTTACAGAGGTAATGCACAGCCGGCTGGAAAAAATGCTGGATCCCTTCATGAATCAGCCTGCCATTATTGAGATAGAGGAACTTCAGGAGCAGCCCTTACAAACACATCCTCAACTGTTATACAACGTACCCAACTTTGGCACCAAGCTCAATTTACTTAATTTGTTCCTGTACGATGAGGAACTGTTCACCAAAACGGTGGTTTTTGTAAACACAAAAATTACTGCCGATAAGCTTTATAAAAGCCTTTTTAGCCGCCTGCGTGATGCTGTAGCTTTTTTAAACCCACAGTTTTTTGATACCAACGGTTTTAAAAACATCGAAGATTTTAAAACTGCCGAAAATTCAAGGGTTTTAATTGTGACCAATGAAAATAACGAAACCGTTGATTTAAGCGGTATCCCCTTCCTGATCCATTTTGACTTGCCTCCGGAAAAAGAAACTTTTATAGAGCGGATCATTAATCAAGCCCCCAATAATGAACAGGAAACCCTGGCCATTACTTTTGCTACCGATCTGGAACTAAGTCAGGTTAAAAAGATAGAACAAGCCAGCGGTAAAAAGATACCAACAGCCGCCCTGCCCGATGAACTGGTTATTGAAAAAGAGATAAAAGCAAAAAAAGAAGAAGCAGATAAAAAACCGGCCAAGTCAAACCCCGATGCGCCTGTTATTGGTGCTGCTTTTCATGAAAAAAAGGCTGCTAATGCCAAAACCTACAATTATAGTTCTGGTCAAAAGGCCAAGATGAACAATAAGCGTAAGCATTAAGTTTTTACAGGTAAGACAGCGTTTAAAGCTCCATTCGGCTAAGGCCGTTTTTCAATTTTATCATTTCCGCCCCATAAATGGGACGGCAATGAATTTCAATACCCGCAGAATGAATTTTTACTCATTGCCGTTCGGCTTCAGCCAACGGTTAAATTCTAATATGCAAAAAGGCTTTAGCCAAACAAAATTCAAATCGGACTTAAAAGTACTAAGCCTTTACGCAGTAAGCAATATAAAGGTCCTCCACTTTTTTACGGGCCCAGGGAGTTTTGCGTAAAAACTTGAGGCTGGATGATATGCTGGGGTTATCATGAAAACAATTAATGCGGATGCGTTTGTCTAACTCTTCCCATCCAAACCTGGCCAGGAGCTCTTCCAATATTACCTGTAATGTTTTACCGTGCAGCGGATCTTTGCTTTGTTGTTGCATCATGCAAAAGTACGGCTTGTTAAGGTATTATACTTAATATACTTTGGCTAAGCGGTTAATAGCAGGCGTATTTTGGCTTACAACTAATTATCATGTTGTTGCGTTTAAATAGCCATACTTAATTACCATTTATTTAACCATATTTTAGTAAATTAGATAATCATTTCATGTTATTATCCGCTACCGTATAAACCGTAATTATTGCTATAATGAGGGGCTGTAAGTTTTATCTTGTTTTACTTTTTCAGGCTATATCATTATATGTTTCTGCTCAAAACCAGCCTTTACACTTTCAGCGCATTGGCAGCCGCTCTAATTTATCGGAGCTTAACATCAATACCATTCTTCAGGATAGTTATGGTTTTATCTGGGTGGGAACCCTCGATGGTTTAAACCGCTTTGACGGTAATAAATTTAAAGTTTTCCAGAATAACATTACCGACAGCACCAGCATCAGCAATAACTACGTAAACCATATTGCCGAAGACAAGGATGGAAACCTCTGGATAGCCACTATGGGCGGGGGCCTTAATAAATATGACCGGAAAAAGAACCGGTTCTATCATTATCTACATAACAAAAAAGAGGCAAATACCGTAGCAAGCAATAATTTAACAGGACTTGTTCTTGATAAGGATGGTAATTTATGGATCAGCTATTTAGAGGATGGGCTTGATGAATTTAAGATAAGCCAAAACAAATTCACTCATTATAAACACAACAACACTGATCATAACACCCTGAGTGATAATAAAACCAGAACCATTTATCTCGATAGCCACAATAACTTATGGATCGGGACCATATCTGGCGGGTTAAATCTTTTTAATATCCAAACTAAAACCTTTACCTCTTTTAAACATGATGATAAGGTTGCCGGATCCATATCATCCAATTACATCACCTGTGTTTTTGAAGATAGCAGCCACCATATATGGGCAGGTACATGGGATAACGGCGGTTTAAATTTATACGACGGCAATACCGGTACTTTTAAAAACTTTAAAAACATTCCCGGCAACAGCAATTCTATTTCGGGCAATTACATACAAGCCATTGCAGAAGACAGCAATCAAAATTTATGGATAGGCATTAACAATGGAGGGATAAGCATATTTAATTATGCTGCAAACAAGTTCATGACGCATTTGCATGATGATATCGACAATACCAGCATAGCCAGCAATTCTGTCAATGCGATATTAAAGGATAAAACCGGCAATATGTGGGTGGGCACTTTTTCTTCGGGTGTTAACTTATACAGGAAAACCACTGAAAATTTTTTATTCTACAAACATAACTCCCTACCTACAAGCTTATCCAGTAATTATGTTTTAAGTTTTTACCAGGATAATAAGGGAGATATATGGATTGGTACGGATGGTGGAGGACTAAATTATTTCAGCCCCGAAAATGGGAGTTTTACAGCATACAAACATCTCGATAATGATAAAGGCAGCATAAGCGGCGATTATATTTTGGGCACGCAGGATGACGGCAAAGGTAACCTGTGGGTAGCAACCTGGGGAAATGGCGTTAGCGTTATGAATATGCAAACCCACCGGTTTAAATCATACATACATAACCCTAATGACAGCGCCAGTTTGGCCGGTAATAATATATATGCCATTACAGCAACGCCCGATCATAAAATATGGATAGGCACCTTTGGACAGGGTCTTGATCTGTACAATCCTAAAACCAACAAGTTTATTCATTATAAGCATAATCCTGATGATGCTAAAAGCCTCAGTGATAATGTCATCAATTCGTTGCTGGTTGATTCCAAAGGTATTCTCTGGATAGGCACCGGCACGGGGGGCATTAACCGTTTTGATCAGCAAACGGGCACCTTTACCTCTTATAAACATGATGACTCAAAAAATAGCCTTAGTAATAATAAAGCGGTCGATCTGCTGGAAGACCTTAACGGCAATATATGGGTTTGTACATTTGATGGTTTAAACCGCCTTGACCCTAAAACCGGCAGGTTCACCGTTTTTAAAACAAAAGACGGACTGCCCAATAATTACACCTACGCTATTAAAGAGGATAATAGTGGCAATCTTTGGATCAGTACCAATAAGGGCATATCCAAATACAATCCTATCACCAAAAAATTCAAAAACTTTACCGTTGATGATGGTTTGCAAGCCGATGAATTTAAAGCCAAATCGGCTTTAAAAACCAAGGATGGCCTATTGTATTTTGGAGGGGTGAATGGGTTTAACATATTTGACCCTGAAAAGATTGTCCCTAATCATTATAATCCGCCTTTGGTTTTAACCGACTTCCAGATCTTTAACAACTCCATACCGGTGGCTAAAAATGACAAGGACCCATCGCCTTTAAAACAAGATATTAGTGTTACCAAGGCTATTACTTTAAATTATGATCAATCAGTAATTTCCTTTGAATTTGTTTCGCTGGATTATGCCTTATTTAACCGTACGGTTTATGCTTATCAATTAGCAGGTTTTGATAAGAACTGGAATCATGTTGGGCGTAAAAACACGGCAACATATACTAATTTACCGGCAGGCCATTACACTTTTAAAGTAAAAAGCCATAACGGAGACGGCGTATGGTCAACCCGCGAGCTGAGTCTGGACCTAACTATTCTGCCTCCGTTTTGGCTAACCTGGTGGTTTATTATCCTGGTAACCCTGCTTGTTTTTGCTGCCATATATAGCTTATATCGCTTAAAGGTTAATGCGATCATTAAACAAAAAGCTTTGCTGGAACAACAGGTATCTGAACGTACAGCAGAAGTCTTGCAACAATCTGACGAGTTAAAAAAACAATCAGCCGATCTGCAAGGCCTGAATACCGAATTACAATCGCAATCTGAAGAATTACAGGCTTTGAATGAAGAACTGCTGGTACAATCTGAAGAATTAGAGCTGCAGCGCCAGCAGGAGCGGCAGGCGCGTGAGGAAGCCGATAAGGCCAACAAAGCCAAAAGCATATTTCTGGCCACCATGAGTCATGAGATACGCACACCCATGAATGGCGTGATTGGCATGGCCTCCCTTTTAAGCGAAACGGAATTGAACCCCGAACAGCGGGAATATACCAATACGATTATTGCCAGCGGAGACAGCCTGGTAAATGTGATCAATGACATTCTTGATTTTTCGAAAATAGAATCGGGTAAAATGGATATTGAGCAGGACGATTTTGACCTGCGTCATTGTATCGAAGAGGTAATGGATCTTTTTTCGCAACAGGCCTCACAGCAAAACCTGGAACTGGTTTACCAGATAGATCCTGCTCTGCCCACACAAATTATCGGCGACAGCCTCCGGCTTAAACAAGTGATCACCAACTTAACAGGCAACGCCCTGAAGTTCACTCAAAAAGGAGAAGTATTTATAAAAGTATTCCTGTCCAAAACCTTTAAAAATGGTGATATCGGGATCGGGTTTAGTGTGATGGACACTGGAATAGGTATCCCCGATGAAAAACTCCCGGGCTTGTTCAACGCCTTTTCGCAGGTTGATTCGTCAACTACCCGCAAATATGGCGGCACCGGCCTGGGCCTGGTGATCAGCCAGCGCCTGGTGAAACTCATGGGCGGCGATATCTGGGTGGAGAGCGTTTACAAAGAAGGCTCGGTATTTATGTTTACGATCAGGGCGGCGGTTAGTAAAAAGCAGTTGAAATATCAGCCCATCGTATTTAATCCGGCCGACATGGAAGGCAAAAAGATCCTATTGATCGATGACAACCAGACCAACCGCTTCATATTAAAAACACAGCTGGAACAATGGGGAATACTCACCGTATCCGCATCCTCGGCGGTGGAAGCTCTCGATCTTTTATCTGAAGGAGAAAAATTCAACCTGATTATTACCGATATGGAAATGCCGGATATGGATGGAGTCGACCTGGCACGGGCTGTTAAAAGAAATTACAAAAACCTGCCTGTAATTATGCTGAGCTCTATAGGCGATGGTTCAAAGAAAAAGTATCCGGGATTGTTTTCCGCTATCCTTACCAAACCCGTTAAGCAAAATCAGTTAGGGAAAAGTATCCAGGCGGAATTTCAAAATCAGCCCGCCACAGTTTTTTCTGAGCCCAAATCTTCCAGGTTATTTGAAGAAAACTTTGCCGATGATTTTCCGATGCGCATTTTAGTGGCTGAGGACAACCTCATCAATCAAAAATTAGTCGACAAAATGCTGAACAAACTGGGTTACAAATTCATCATGGCGCAAAATGGGCTCGAGGCTCTGAATAAGCTAAAACTAAACCCTGTTGATGTGATATTCATGGATGTGCAAATGCCCGAAATGGATGGCTTTGAAGCCACCCGGCACATCCGTAAATATGCCTTTAAACAACCATACATCATTGCCATGACCGCCAACGCCGGTCCCGATGACCGTGAACTTTGCCTAAGCCAGGGCATGGACGATTACATAGCCAAACCCATGAAAACCGATGACCTGGTAACGATACTCAAAAGGGCCTACGGAATAGTGGAAAAGAAGAATTTGAATAAAGAGAAGTATAAATAGAATTGAGATATCACCGGTGTTACATTCACCCACGCGTCATTGCGAGCGCAGCGTGGCAATCCCCTACCTACAGAGCGGACTTTCCAATCGGGGATTGCTTCGTACCTCGCAATGACGCGCTTTTAAATAATACTGGCAACCGAAACTTTTTTACTCCCCCACCCCTAATTCCTGCATCAGCTTAACCAGTTTTTCCTTCACCTCCGCCAGTTCATTTTCCAAATGGCTTACACGGGCTTCCAAACCGCTGTTTGAACGGCCGCCTGTTTCTTCGGTTTCGTCATCGTCGCTTATCTCGGGTGTACCGCCTAACAGATGGGCATAACGGGCCTCTTTTTGTCCGGACCGTTTGGGTAACTGAACTACATAATGCAAAGCCGGATCGGCCAGTTTCTCGAGCATTTCCTGCACTTCTTCTATCGTTTCAAACTCGTATAACCTGCCAGAATTGGTATTCAATTCGCCAGGCGTTTGCGGCCCGCGCAATATCAGCAGGCAAAGCAAAGCCACCTCGGCCGGTATCACCGGGAAAACAATAGCAAAATTATGCTTGTATTTGATATTACGAATAGAGCCGCCGGTAACGGTCGAGATCAATCCGCGCCTTTTAAGTGTATTTAACGCTTCGGTAACCGTGCCTTCATCATAATTTACAACAGGCTTCCGCGATGTTTTTTGGTTGCATGCAGCGGTTAGGCCGTTAAGTGTCATGGGATAATAATCGGGTGTGGTTTTGCTTTTTTCCATTAGCGAGCCTAAAACGCGCAGCTCTGTAGTATTAAGTACTGGTAAAGTTTGGGGTGAATCCATGGCTAAATATAAGCAGCTTTTTATAGCCGCGAAATTTTAGTAATTATTTTTAAACACTGCACGTTAAGTAAACATAAAATTTAGCTTAAATCCGTTACTTTGTATTTACATGTCATTATTCATCACATCACTAAATTCGGGAAGTAACGGCAATTGCTATTACGTGGGAAACGAGCGGGAGGCTATATTGGTTGATGCCGGCATATCATGCCGCGAAACGGAGAAACGCATGGCCCGGCTGGGCTTATCCATGCAAAAGGTAAAAGCCATATTTGTATCGCATGAGCATTCAGACCATATCCGCGGGATACCGGTATTGGCCAAAAAATTCAATTTGCCGGTATACATTACGCCGGGCACGCTGTTACATTTGGGCAACAGTGTAGATATGCAATTGGTGCATCATTTGCGCGAGTTTGAAACCGTAAATATTGGCGAACTGCAGGTTACCTCATTCCCCAAAGAACATGACGCCTCCGAGCCACATAGCTTTTTTGTAAGCTGCCGGGATATCAACGTAGGTATATTTACAGACATCGGCGTAGTGTGCGACAGGCTCATCCGCTATTTTAGTCAGTGCCATGCCGCTTTTCTGGAAGCAAATTACGATGACGACATGCTGGATAACGGTGGCTACCCCTATCACCTAAAACGACGCATCCGCGGCGGCAAAGGTCACCTGTCAAACAAACAGGCACTGGCGCTATTCACCACCCATAGGCCAGCACACATGAGCCATCTGCTGCTCTCCCACTTATCGCACAATAACAATAATCCCAAACTGGTTGAAGATCTGTTTATGGCTTGCGCCGAAGGTATCCATGTGGTTGTAGCTTCACGCTTTGAGGAGACACCCGTTTTTCATATTGGTGGAGCCGACAAAGTACCCTCATTTGCCGGGCAGCTTGATTTGGGCCTCTTTAATTAATTATTGAATTAGTGAATTACTGAATTAATTCGCTGCCGCGAGATTAGCTTAGCACGTTTCATGGCAACAATAAAAGTCTTGATACTTGATACTAACTACTTGATACTAAAAAAAATCACCGCTTTATCCGCATAAACATCATAAATAACATTTCATATAGCTCCGGGTGTTTGTGTTTCAGTTCTTCGGGTTTCTGAAAAAAGTATTCGGCGGCTACGGCAAAAAATTCTGCTTCGCTGGTAGCAGCGTATGGGTTGATATCGGATTTACCTTCTTCTATTTGATGGATCTCGTGATGGATCATTTTTAACCAGGGTAGCACATAATCATGCGCCATCAGGTTTTCGGGGATACCATCCGTAGCCCCATCCGATTTATCCAACAGGTGCGCAAACTCATGTATGGCCGTATTCTCTTTACCGGCCGAACGCGAAAAACCTTTGGTAAGCGCCGCCCGCGACAAGATCATTTGTCCGTTCATATAGCCCGAACCCACCATTCCCATGATATTCCGGCCCTCGCCTTCAAACTGAAACTCCGCATCAAAAGTATCCGGGTATAGTATCACATTGGTAAGGTTGCTGTACCGCCAGTTGCCCAGTCTGAAAATAGGGATCACGGCGCTCGAAGCGATCATGACCTGGTCGGTATCTTCAATGGTTGTGCCCACGCCTTCTATGGTAATGCCTTCCAAAAAATCACTTACCTTTTGCTCAAACAGGAGCTTATCAACAGCATTCAGGCTTTGATAAAACGGGATATACCTTTCCAAGATGGCTTTATAAGCCGCATTGGAAGCCGTTATTTTTGGCTTACGCTTACCTTTCAAAAAGAAGTATCCGATAAAAACAACAATAACAAGCAATATAATGATTGGCGTCATGAGATTTAAAAATCAACGGAATCAACGGAATCCTCTCCATCAACGGTCAAATATCAACATTAAATCAGGTATATCAACAGCATCGTAAGGGCAGCTATCAGCGTATTCAAAAAGTTTACGGCATTGTTGCTCAGGTATCCGCGGCGTTCTAACAGGGCTCCCAGTACAGAATCAGTTAAATTACCTATTGTTCCGGCAATAACAATCCAGATCAAACTGCTGCTCCATCCAAAGCCAATGGCATAAACCAGGGATATAATGCAGCTGCCGGCCACACCTATTAAAGTACCTTCCATGCTGATCACACCATCCAATCCGCGCTGATCAGGTTTCAGCGTAATGATATTGAAAAAACGACGTCCATAAACCATGCCCAGTTCCGAAGATAAAGTATCCGCTGTTGCTGAGGCAAAGCTGGCAGTCATCATCCATATCCATAGTGTGGTATATGCAGGGAATACTAAAACCAAAAGACCTGCAATAGCCCCCACGCCGGCATTAGCAAGAACCTGCGTAGCGCTCCGGCCACCCTGGTGTTCTTCGGGATTGGCAAAACCTTGTTTTTTATGTTTTTGCCATGATGTGGCAGCCGAACCTAAAATAAAGAAGGAGGTCATCATGGCAACGCCGGTATATCCCGCCCCGGCGAAAACCAAACAGGCAACCACAGCGCCTGTGAACGCCGCCACCGGGGTTAGTTTACGGGTAGATACGCTATAAACTACACCCGCGATCAGGATAAGAACTAATAAACCGTAGTGAGACAGCATGGATGTTAGAGTCAAGAGATTAGAATCAAGAGCCAAAAGTCGAGAATCAAGAGACAAGAACCAAGAGGCAAGAAAAGGTATTCCCATTAAAATCTTCAATAACAGGGTGACCTGCTGATATTATTTTTCTTGATTCTTGTCTCTTGATTCCTGACTCTGTAATAATCCCTATTTTTACGGCGTTATGAAAGATATATTAGGCCAGGCCATTCATGATCATTATTATGAAAAGCAGGAGCACAAGCTCTGGATCAATAATCAATATGGCCCCCCTGAGGAGATGCCGGTGGAGGCCTATTTCCGCGAAGAAGACGATATGCCCGATATAGAGTGGCTGGCCTTAAACGAGTGTCGGGGCGATATATTGGACATCGGCGCCGGTGCGGGCGGGCATGTATTGCTGCTGCAGGAACGTGGTTTTGATGTTACCGCACTGGAAATATCCAATCTGGCGTCAGACGTGATGAAAGCACGCGGAGTTCAGCAAGTGATCACTGCCGATATATTTGAATATCAGGAGAAGCAATATGATACTTTGCTGCTACTCATGAATGGCATTGGTTTGACGGGTACCCTACTCAGGCTAAAAACTTTTTTACAGCACGCCAAACAACTGCTTAAACCGGGCGGACAGCTTTTGTTTGATTCATCAGACATCGCTTATCTGTATGAGGGTAAGCTCCCCGGAAACGGTCCATATTACGGTGAAATACAATATCAGTATCAATATAACCAGCAAAAAAGCGATTGGTTCCCCTGGTTGTACATAGATGAGCAAACACTTACTGGGATTGCCGGGGAAATGGGTTACGATATGGAGGTTTTATTAGAAGATGAGTTTAAACAGTATCTGGTAAGGCTCACTTTAAATTTGACAGTCCAGAAACCTTAAGCCTATCCCGTTTTTTTATCTTTATCAAGTTTTGAGCATTCTACCATGAAAAAAGCTATCGACCATATACTGGAGGGCCGTGAGAAAAAAATAACGGAGGAAGATGTAGTGATACAACCCTTACCTCATCAAAATTTCAGGTTTGCTAACCCTTTTATTGTTTTGCACCACATGAGGCCTGTTGTTATTAAACCGGGACAAACCTCACGGATACACCCGCACCCGCATCGTGGTTTTAGTCCTTATACTATTATGCTGCAGGGCGAAGGCTATCACCGCGATAATGCCGGTAATGATAAAGTGATTAAGGCCGGCGATGTGCAACAAATGTTTGCAGGTAAAGGCATTTTACACAGCGAAGGCCCAATTGACGAAATGTTAAAGCAAGGCGGTACACAGGAATTGATACAACTTTGGATAAATGCGCCCAAAGCCCATAAATGGGATGAGCCTTTTTATCAGGCTGCCACTCAAGACCAGCAACCACAGGTGTTACAAAGTGATGGCCTGAATTTCCGCCTGTTAAGCGGTGAGTATGAAGATAAAACCGGACCTATTAAAAACTTTACGCCTGTAATTTCCATAGTTGGCGAAATATCAGCGGGAAAAGCAGCCCATTTTACCGCGACGCCTGGTTACTGGACTCTGCTGTATATTATCCATGGCGATGTAGTGGTTAACGATACTGTGGTATCTGCTCATAACCTCATCGTGTTCAGTAAAGAAAATGAGGATATTTCAGTAACCGCCGCTACTGATACTCAGATATTATACCTTTCGGCAGAGCCTATTGAAGAGCCCGTTGCCGCGAAAGATAATTTTGTAATGAACACGCCAGAAGAAAACGAACAGGCCATTTCCGATTATAAGAACGGCCTGTTCGGTAGCTTAAGCTTTTAACCAGGCAGCACATTTTCTGTATTTACAGGGATGCTGTCGTACTTTTCATAAAGCTTTAAAAATTTAGCCTGATCAATAGGTTGTTCGGTTAATATTTCTTTTAAGCCAAAAAAGAAACCTTCCCGGTTTTGCCCCGGATTAAATATTAAAGTGGAGGTAACAACGCTATCGCTGTTGTTACGAAACCCGTGCGGCGTAAACCTGGGAATGTAAACCACCGAACCTTCTACAGCATCTATAGTTTTATCTGCCAGCTGAATAGTTAACGTGCCTTTATTCACTATAAACGTTTCGTCCATATAACGGTGATAATGAAGTTGTGCGCCAACGGTACCGGGTTGCAATACAATTTCATATACACCCAATTGATTATTTGATAGCTCGCTGGTTACTTTTAGTGTGATCTTGTTGCCGGCTATCGCCAATATTTCCCCTTCGCCAGGATTAAAAATCACCGCTTCATTTTTCAGTTCGTCGACATAATGATTTGTTGAAGTATTCATGATATTGATATTATGCCTGAGTTTTAACTTCATAATTTAAATACCAGCCGAAACCAAACCGGTCTGTAATTACCCCGAAGGCGCCCCATGGCGTATCCTGTAATGGCGAGATGAACCGGGCTTCTGCCGAAAGCTTTTCAAAAAAAGTTTTAACCTC
Organism: Mucilaginibacter sp. RCC_168; assembly: GCF_041355315.1. NCBI lineage: Bacteria > Pseudomonadati > Bacteroidota > Sphingobacteriia > Sphingobacteriales > Sphingobacteriaceae > Mucilaginibacter > Mucilaginibacter sp. RCC_168. The sequence continues at coordinate 201,537 of NZ_JBFUPN010000006.1, read as the reverse complement.
TTCCTTATTTTCACTGCCGATACATAAATAAACTGCATTGCCATGATTAATACCTTCGGGCTCGGTCAATTCAGAGGCAAACAGGGTAATACCATTACTAATTAAGCTGGCATGCATAATGGTTTCCGGAGCTTCATGCGGCATAAATTCGGCCATTGGCGAGTTTCCAACGGTTTGAAGGGTTAACTCCCCGCCAAAGCAATTTTTATAGAAAGTCATCGCCTCGCGACAGTTTCCATTAAATTTTAAATAGGCATTGATCTGTGTCATGATAATTTGTTTTTGTTTGATAAAACAAATTTCCATAACCGCCTGAGTAAAAACGTTTACAAATGTTGAGACTCTAAAAATTTATAATTCGGCCCTGATACGGCTTAATTGTGTGGGCGTTATACCCAGGAATGCCGCTACCTCGTGCTGCTTTAGCCTGGGTTCGAGTGTGGGATAGTTTTTTAAAAATTGAATATACCTGGTTTTGGCTGTATCGGAACGGAAGGCGATCTCCAGCGGCTCTTTTTCAATGATCCAGTGCAGTTCCATATACCGAATATACATGGCTGCTATATCGCTGTATTTTTCTGTTAACTGTTTAAAATCATTAAAATTATACTCCAGCACCACACTTGGCTCCAGCGCCTTAATGGTGAACATACTTGGCCCTTTTAATAATAAGGCGCTGGTTGATGCTACGAAATATCCTTCGGGGAAAAACCGCTTGATAATGGTATCACCATTTTCAGATGTATAGCTTTGTGCAAACAACCCTTCGCCAACAAAGGCAACCGTTCGGGGTATCTGTCCTTCTGTTAAAAAAAGGTCATTCTTGTTATACACCTTTCTTTTTAAACCTTTTTCCCAGGCTGCCCGGCTTTCATCTGATAATTTGGCATAGTTGTTTATCCCTTTCCAAAACTTTTCCAGTAGTTCTTCCAATGTTCAACTCTTTAAATGATTTCCAAAGTTAAACTACCAAGATAACGCTTATGCTTTTACAATAGCAAGTGGGTTGCCTACTTTGCTTTACGGATATAAATATTACCGTTCATATTCTTCATCAGCAATTCCGGACCACCACCATCAATTTTTCCGTAAACCCAATCATCAATTTTAAGGCTGTACATACCGCCTTTATTTGTACGGGTAACAGCCGGTTTCTGCAGGCTACTTACTACATTAAAGTCGGTGTAAATATCCCCCCGGTCTGATTTGAGCTTTACATTCGCTTTCAGTGTGGCTGGGAAAGTAACATCTACATTCCCGTTCAATGTGGTAAATGCCATAGCCGCCTTAGGATCGATAGATCTGAATGTAACTGTTACATCACCATTTATAGTATTGGCCACTACAGAACCAGAAACACCGGTTAGTTTGATATGACCATTCACATTAATTATCTCCAGCTCACCTTTTACATTGGAGACAATGATATTGCCGTCATTTATAGTTGATACCTTTAGTTTGCCTCCATTTTGCGGCACTTTGATAGTAAGGTTAACAAACTTGCCTGCACTGCCGCCTACATTCACCTCATTGTTCTTTTCTTCGGCAGTAACATCCAGATTATTGTTGCCTATCAGGCGTTTCATGCCATTTCCGCTCTCTTTCACATGCCCTTGCCTTTCTTCTCCCGATTGGGCGTCTATTACAATGTCTTTACCTTCATAACCTGTCACGGTAATGGAGCCACGTACCAACCCTGCGCTTAATTTGTAAGGCTTACCTGGATCGCTTAAGGGAACAACCAATTGCCCTGAACCATTTTGTGCCTGGATACGTGTATTTGTTAATAAAACGGCAATCAGTATCCCGGTAATTTTTATAGTTTTTATCATTTTCATGTCCTTAGCTTTTATTATTGCTTTTTAATATAGATATCCCCGTTGAGGGTTTCAAACTTGAATAGTTTACCGCCTGCCCCTATCCTTACATCGGAGTTTTTGCTCAGTTTATAGGTTGTGCCTTTATTATTTTTTGACTGTGTGGTAATTACCTTACCGGGCATTACCTCTGCGTTGGGGAAATCTGTATAAAACTGACCGTTCATACTTTTAAACTCCAAATCAGCGGCCAAACCTGCGGGATAAGTAACCTTTACCTCTCCATTGATAGTTTTATAGGATGAAGCTTCTGCCGGAACTTTAAGATAGTTGGCCGTAACCCCTCCGTTAATGGTATGAGCATCTGTGGTACCTTTGGCGTTTATGATATCTATAGGACCATTGATATTGTTGATGCTTAACGCCCCGTAAACATCTTTAACTGTGATATGACCATCATTAATTGTTGATACTCGGAGATTGACATTGAACGGTACCTTCACTGTAAATTCCAGCTTAATTTTATACTTAACTTCTGTATCATTACCATCATGCCAGCTATGATGCGGTTTTGAATTATAGGGTTTCGCGATATAGGCTATCACACTATCGGGTTTTTGATCAAAGGCAAGCTTAACTTCATTTTTTCCCTGATCCACAATCTGCTGATCCCTGCCAGAGATGGTTTCATCAATTTCCATGATAACCTTATCGCCCGAATAACCCTCTACATTGATGGAGCCATACACATTGTAAATAGCTACAACACCACTTTGAAAGGTAAACTGCTTGCTGATATGTTGCTTAAACTCCTGGGCCGAGGCCGAAAATTGGGCAAAACAAAGCCCTGCTCCCGCCAAAACGGGGATCCATATTTTTTTCATAAACTGGTTTTAAATAAGTTGTGTTATTGTTTCCTTGATCTTTTCACGCACACCGCGATCCAGATCTTTTTGTTTTAATAATTCTTTAAATGAGCCTATCGAACGTTTTTCCTGCAGCTTGAGCATTACATCGGCTATGGCAGATTGCATTAGTGGCGAGTCTTGGTCTAAAATAGAACGGATAAGCCCTTCCCTAACCTCGGGATGATCAGACAAATGCGCCAGGGCATCCAAGGTGCTTAAGCGTACATTTACATTAGGGTCGTTATTTAAGGTAGTCAGCAGCGCGTTGATCACCTGTTTATCGGCATGTTTTATCTCGCTGGTATAACTTACCCCCCTCATTCGCTCAGATGCTGATGGATTCTCTAACAAGGCCAGCATCATTGTTTGCCTTAACTCATGCACTTGTGACGAAAGTACCTGTAATTGCTCATCTTGCTTGTTACTACGGCCTGAAGAAAAAACCCAGTACCCGCAAGCAAAACTGATCAATATCACAATCAGGCTATAGGCCAGCGGCCAGCGTGGCTGCAATTGCCATAACCGGTTCCAGTTATCCGATAGCTTATCCCAAAAGCCTTTTTTTTCCGCGACCGATGCCGCGTAAGTATCCAGCATGGCGTAAAACTTCACCTTTACATTTACAGATGGCTCTGGTGTTTCCAAATCGCCCAGTTCATCCCACAGCTCTTTCATGGCCGCCAATTCCTGCCCGCAATTAGCACAACCGGCAACATGATGCTCCAGTTCTGTTTGTTGCTGAGGGGTTAACTGTTTATTTATATAATCTGTAAACAGTTCCTGGTATTGATCACACTTCATCTTATTCCTGTTTAGCATTTCCTTTTTAAATAAACCTGTTTTAACTCCTGCATAGCCCGATGTGCCCTTACTTTAACAGCACCCTCAGTAATTTGAAGTATTTGTGCTATTTCCTGATATTTTAGCTCCTGGAGGCGGCTCATGATCAAAACCTCACGGTGATCATCGCTTAATTTTTTCATTGCCCCATGAAGCTCGGTACGCGTTTGTCTGAGCTCAAATTGTTCATCGGCCGCTATACCTCCCTCAATCCTATCTGCAAAATCCGCAACATCAAAGTGCGAAACATTCTCCGATTTCTTTTTATAGCTATCTTTTAATACGTTGCGTGCTACCTGGTACATCCATGCCATAAACTCGCCTTCGCCGGTAAAGCTGTTACGGTATTTGAGCATCTTGTAAAAAACAGTTTGAACCATATCTTCACTACCCTCGCGGTTATAGGTCATGTGAAACAAAAAGCCATAAAGAGCCCTGTGGTACCGCTCAAAAAGCAGCCCCATTTTTTCCAGTTCACCGGTTTTAACCCGGAGCATGATGGCATTGTCACTTAGCGTATTCAAACAGGTTTAGTTGTTTTAATTTACATTGGAGACATCTGTAAAAAGAAATGGTTACAAGAAATTTAAGAAATATTGTAATTTACTGATTGTGAGTAAAAAATAAGTAAAAAAAGAAGGCCTTCATTATTCATGTCGGCCTGTCTTTTCTTGCGGTAAGGTAGGTATAAATTCTTCGTTGTTAATGTTATCGCACCTCAATCGGCGGGGTATTAATTTATAGTGTCAAGCATCATGGTACCCATGAGCTTTGATTTTTTATCGTATGTTTCTGATTTTACAAAGCGACCCAATTTGGGGGAATACCACTCGGCGGCTTTGATATGTACGGGAATACCGATGCCCATCATTTTAATTTTCATGGTAGCATCATAGGTGATCTTGTAACAATCAAAACTCCCGGCATTAGTGGTAACACTTTCAGCCTTTTCAACCGTCCGGTTAACAATATCCATTTGCATTTGCGACATGGATTGCCCGTTATTGCTGATATCAATAGTAACCGCTCCGTCATCCAGCTTTTGACCAATGCTCAGATTAAGCGGGTAAGCCAGGTATTTGGCGTCTCCGGTCATTTTCATATTGCTGAATTGTTTCATGGAAGAAGCCGGAACAAAGGCCTTCATATCAATTTTAATGGCGTTGCCATCGCAAATTATTTCAGAATCGCCACCACCTGCTGATTTACCATTTTTATCAATAACTTCACTGTGTACGGTTACCGTAGAGGCATCTTTTTTGGTAGCTGTGTATATGAGTTTTCCGGTGGAATTTCCTTTGGCATCCTGATTTAAATAGGTCAATTTTTTTCCACTCACCGCACCAACAAACTGGTTGCAATTTTGCGCTATGGCTAATTGACACCCAAAGAACAGCAGCGTGAGGAAAGTGATGACCCTTTTCATTTCGACTTTAACATTTACCTGTAAAAGTCTGCTTACTATCAATTATTCACAACAGTACAAACACGCTATTGGTATGCGGGTTTTACGCATTCGTATAAATGACTATTTTCAGTGGAGCTGAATGTCTGGATCCGCTTATTAATTATTGGTTACCGGTTTCATTATCTGATTAAGGATCAATTGCCAGTTGAATTTTTGTCTTACGCTGTTAACCTGTTGTATATCTTTTATATAAAGCGGGTTAAAATAAGCGGCCAGCGAAAGAGTATAAACACCGTTGGCCGGTTCAAACAAAGTACCTGCTTCATATCCCTTTTCGTGATTTTCGGCGCGTTTCTTATCAAACGAGACTTTGCTGTTTACAAACTCGCCATGGGTTTTGGCTCCTGTTACAAAGGGCACTAAAAAGTCAACCGATTTTTGAATAGACGCTCCTTTTTCTGACTGATAGCTAAAATAGTTTTTGCCTGTGGCCCGGTAAATAACCATACTGGCTCGCAACAAGGGCTCAAGCGTATAGGTATGGTAATGCAGTGCGTCTCTTTCCAAAAAGTCAAAGCCGCTGCCATCGGCATTCAGGTTAGCGTTGATCTGCTTTTCCAGTTCCTGGTAAATCCGGGATTCATAACCTGTGTTATGCAATGTAAATGCAACCAAGGTGATAGTTTTGATACGATGCGAATTCCAGTTATTAAAGCTTGTTGTTTTACCTGGTTTGGCAGAGGCGCTGTTGAGCTCTGCTTCACCAACTTTGATCAACCAGTTATCAATCTGTTGTTTTAATTCCGTGGAAACGTTATTCCTGATCAGATCATACCCGGTGATGAAATCTTCCAGTTTGGTTTCATTGATGGGATCACCATTCGGCTTATTGGTATTGGCCCAGGCCAGCAGAAAATCCTGCGCCTTTTGCAAATATGCTTTTTGCTGATACAATCTGTAGCATAAAGCCAAAGCATAAATCTTATTACCATCCTGCAGTGCTTTAAGACTGGCTGTTTTTGCCGGATTACCCGCCAATACCCCCTGCGATACAATAATTTCGATAGGATTTGGCTGCTCATTTAAAGCCTGTTCTGCCGTATGTTTATAGGATTCAAATGCTTTTTTAACCTCTTCCTTACTTTCTATATTCTTTTTTAACGCCTGTGTTTCGGCATCGCTTAAGCTAACGTATTGCGCTCGTGCACATAGGCCTGCAATAAGAAAACTTATCAATAAAACTACTTTTTTCATGGATTAATTACGGTTAATTACAGGCTGACCTTTATACAAATGCTGTTTACGCAACAAAGCTTCCAGGTAATAATAATCTGCGTAAATTATAGGTACATCTATTTCAGTACCGGCTGGTTTGTGGCCAGTACTGTGGATCAATAAAAAACCTTTGCTGCCACCCGGTTTTGCCCGATATTTTTCACTTAACGTTTTAACAATTTTATCGGCGGTTGAGCGGTATTCCTTTGCGTTTGTGCTATAAGTACTTAACTCATATAATGCCGAAGCAGCTACAGCCGCGGCCGAAGCATCGCGCGGGGTATTGGGTATCGCCGGGTCATTATAATCCCAGTATGGTACCAGGTCTGCTGGTAAATTGGGATTGCTGAAAATGAATTTGGCAATATTTTCGGCCTGTTTTAAATAGGCTTTATTATGTGTTTCGCGATAACACATGGTATAACCATAAAGGCCCCATGCCTGTCCGCGTGCCCAGGCCGATTCGTCGGCATAGCCCTGGTGGGTTTGCTTATGCAGTACTTTCCCGGTTTCCGGATCATAATCAATTACATGATAGGAGCTATAATCGGCCCTGAAATGGTTTTTCATGGCTGTATTGGCATGCGTTACCGCAATTTTATAAAAGGAAGAATCGCCGGTTAAGCGGGTGGCTTCAAACAGCAGCTCCAGGTTAAGCATATTATCAATAATAACCGGGAATTTCCATTGTTTACGGTTATCCCATGATTTAATCGACCCCACAATCGGGTTAAACCGGGTTGATAATGTTTTAGCCGCTTCAATAAGTACTTCTTTATAGTGCGAGTCTTTGGTTAAACGATAACCATTACCCACACTGTTATATACCTTAAAACCCATATCATGGGTAATGCCATTTGTTTTCTCCACCTCAATATTCGCGGTAAATTTTTGAGCAAGCGTCATCCACTTTTTATCTTTTGTATACTCATATAAAAACCATAGCTCACCCGGAAAAAAGCCGCTGCACCAATCTTTGGAAGGTACCATGACCAATTTTCCATCAGCGTTTAAACTGCGCGGAGATACCAGTGCCGAGCTGGCCGGGTCTGATTTTATAGTGTCCACTTCTTTTAACATCAAAGCGGTTTGGCTTTGCGCAAATGAAAAGGCTTTGGCTACATCGGTTTGTGAAAATACTTTCGTGGACAAAAAAGTCAGCACAAAAAAGACGATCAAGTTTTTGGTTCTCATGGGTTTTATAAAAAATTTATAACCAGTTTGGTTTGTCTTCAGTTCAGGGGATAAAAGACACTGATGATGAGTTCAATATTACGAGGTATTCCTGCCAAAATAAAAGCATCGCCGGTTAATTTTTACGCAAACGTTTGAGTTGGTGTTCTCCAACCTTGTCTTCAATGCCTTTTCAGGCATTACCTTTTTCAAGAAAAGCGGTTAAAAATGCTGTTTAGTCGATGTTTTTATCTAATTTTAAGAAAATACTCATATACTTGTTGAGTTGCCGGGAGAGAGCCAATTATGAATTTTGATGCCATTACTATAAGGGATATTGCCAGGGAATTACACCTATCCGTATCTACTGTTTCTAAAGCACTGAGAGACAGTTATGAGATCAGCGAAAAAACCAAAAAACTCGTCATGGAGTTTGCTCAAAAGCACAATTACCGGCCAAATCCCATGGCCCAAAGTCTCAAAAAAGGGCATAGCAAATCCATCGGCATTGTAGTTTCCAGTATCGATAACCAGTTTTTTTCGCAGGTAATTAACGGCATGGAGTCTGAGGCTTATAGTCAGGGTTATAATGTGATCATCACCCAAAGTCATGAATCGTACGATCTGGAGGTACAAAACGTAAGTCACCTCATCCACCGGGCAATTGACGGCCTGCTTATTTCCATTGCAACCGAAACCGCCGATGTTGAACACCTCAGAAAGCTACAGCAACAGGGCTTACCTATTGTTTTCTTTGACAGGGTGAGCAATGAAATAGATACGCATAAAGTTATAGTTGATAACCGGGGCGGCGCTTACCAGGCCACTACGCACCTGCTCGACTCTGGTTATAAAAACATTGCCCATATCACCAGCTCGGTTACATCATCTGTTACCACCCAACGACTGGCCGGCTACGTAGATGCACTGGTTGAAAGAGGCGTGGGCGTAAATGAAGAATACATCAAATACTGCCTACATGGCGGCCTTAACCTGGATGAGTTGGAACAAGCGGTTAATGAATTAATGCAAACAGAGCCACGCCCTGATGCCATCCTTACAGCCTCTGACAGGATCACGACATCTACAATGACCTTATTGCATAAAAAAAACATCAGGATACCCCAGGACATAGCACTGGTTGGTTTTTCCAATACTGTACTGGCCGATGTATTAAACCCATCGCTTACATCGGTACATCAGCCCGCTTTTGAAATTGGCAGAAAGGCTACCGAAATGTTGTTAAGTATCATTAACAGCAAACGCCCGGTTACTGAATTTGAGAATGTGATATTACCCACCGAACTATTTATCAGAAATTCATCAGCAAGCAAGCATAAATAAAACCTTCGCCTCCCGAAGTGTTCTTAACAACAATATCTCTTTGTGAAATACACCTTAGTGTAAGGACATTTTTACATTCCTTGTTTTTCGAAAACGATTGCGTAAATAAAATTGAGGCAAAGTGTAAAACACCGTGTCAAATGTAGGTACTTTTGATATGTGCCATTCGTCTGAATAAGGCGATCACCCATTATAAACTCTGTATTAATTTTTAAAGTTTGCTGTATGTATCAGGTTGTACCTTCATATTTTGTAAATGCTATTGATCAGCCATTAAACATAGTAAGTGTAACTAATACTCGTTTGCGTTAATGAAAGGATACCTGCGTACGGTCATGAAATTTACTGACAGTGTAATATAACGTACTAAAAACCAATAAAACCAGTGCTTACCAAAACAGATTGAATATGAAAGAATAACAGACAAAAAAGTCTGGTAGCAGACGCCCCTCCCCCCATCATCAAGGTTTCCTCAAAAAATTCAGCAACGAAAGTCGCCAGGGAATCCTATTGCCAATTTTTTAAACCTAATTAATACCATAAACAAAGAATATGAAGAGAAAAGCTTTATTTTTTAGCGTATTCAGAAGCACCTCACTGCAATTAGCGCTTATTTGCTTTTTGCTAACAGGCGCTTTTGCCAGCGTTGGCGCAAGGCCAGGAGCTGCGCCAATGAAAACTATTAAATCAACCGGCGGCAATTTAAAAATCGCGGCGGACATAAAAATAACCGGTCGCGTTACCGACGAGAAAGGTTTGCCTCTTCCCGGCGCCAGCATACGGGTAAAGGGTACAAAAGCGGGTACCACCACTGATATTGATGGTAAATACGCCATAACAGTAGCAGATAATAACGCTGTTCTGGTATTCACAACCATCGGCTACACTGCCCAGGAAATACCCGTTAACGGACGTAAAACCATTGATGTTCAGTTACTAAACAATGCCAAAGACCTTAACGAGGTTGTAGTTGTAGGTTATGGCGCTCAAAAGAAACGCGATGTTACAGGTTCTGTATCATCGGCAAATTTAGGTAATGTTGACAAAACACCCGTATTTGGAACAGCACAGTTACTACAAGGTCAGGTTAGCGGGGTTCAGGTTACACAAACCAACTCGCAGCCGGGTGCAAGCTTCAGCATCCGTATCAGGGGTACAAACTCCATTAGCAACAGCAGCGAACCATTATATGTAGTTGACGGTTATGCAGGTGCCGATATAACAGCCCTTAACCCCAATGACATTGCCACTATGGATGTATTAAAAGATGCATCGGCAGCGGCTATCTATGGTAACCGTGGCTCAAATGGTGTAGTTATTATTACTACCAAAACAGGTAAAGCCGGCCAGAATAATGTTTCGGCCGATGTGTATTCAGGGGTGCAAAAAGTAGGAAAGATGCTTGACATGATGAATGCAACCCAATTTGCCACCTATCTTGATTCCGTTACCTCTTTTCTGAACAGGAGCTCAAAAACACCATCGCCGCTGCCGTTTACTACCGATCAGATCAACGCTTTAGGTGAAGGTACTAACTGGCAGAAAGAATTATTCAGAACAGCCCCAATCACCAACGCCAACGTATCTATTAACGGTGGAAATGATTTGACCAAATACCTGGTTAGTTTTAGCTATTTCAACCAACAAGGTATCATTTTAAATTCGGGTTATAAACGGGGTACATTACGTTTCAACTTTACACATGACATCAGTAAAAGGGTCAGGGTTGGTGTAAACTCGCAAGTATCTTACGATCAGCAAAACCTGGCCAACGTAAACACCAGCGGAGGTGCTAACGGCGGTACATTGCTTGATGCTTTACGTATAAGCCCAACAGTTCCGGTTTATGATGATCAAGGACAGTTTACCTTCCAAAACGGACCCCTTGGATATACAAATCCGTTAGGTAACCCAATAGCCGCGGCTACTTTAAACACTGATATTGATAATGCTTTACGCTTATTTGTTAACACCTATGCGGAGTATGACATATTAAAAAATTTAAAGTTCAGGGCAAGTGTGGGTACTGATGACCGATTTGAAAAGGAAAAGATCTTTAGACCGAGCAATACCTACCTGGGCACAAACCTCGGTGGCGGCTATGCACAGATCATAACCCCAACAAACCTGAACTGGTTAAGTGAAAACACAGTGACTTACAATACCACCATTAATAAAATACACAGCATTACGGCTTTAGCCGGTTTTACTTACCAGGAGTTTAATTTCAGAACAAACTCTGCTACGGCAACCGGATTAACTACCAACAACTTAGGACCTGACGGCCTGGGTGCCGGTTCAAGTGCAACTGTTTCGTCAAGTGGTAATGGACGCAAACTCGCCTCTTTTATCGGACGTATCAATTACAGCTTGCTTGACAAGTATTTGTTAACAGTTTCTGTGCGCAGAGATGGCTCATCTGCCCTGGGTGCAAATTATAAATGGGGCACGTTCCCATCAGCTGCATTAGCCTGGAGAGTTGGAAGTGAAGACTTTATTAAAAACATCAAGGAGATCAGTGATCTGAAACTCCGTTTAGGTTACGGTATAGTAGGTAATGCTAACATACCTGTTAATTCACCGCTTAAGCAATATGCATTAAATACATATGTGCTTAATGGAGCTCGTATTGTAGGCTTTTCGCCGGGTAATATCCCTAATGACAACTTACAATGGGAACAAACCCGTTCATACAATCTCGGACTTGATCTTGGTTTATTCAATAACCGCATTACCTTTAATGCCGATGTTTACGACAAAAAAACAACCAAACTGCTATTTGCACGCCCGGCACCTTCAACAACCGGTTTCCAAACAATACAGGATAATTTGGGTGGTATAAGCAATCGCGGTATCGAGCTGGCTGTAAATACCATCAACATCAATAGTCAGCTTGTTAAATGGTCAACCGGGGTAAATTTTTCCAGAAATATCAATAAGATATTAGACTTGGGTGGTACTCAAAGCGTATTAACCGGTAATGTAAGCTCAAGCTTATATCCCGGCGGTCAAAATTCAGCCATATTACAGGTTGGCAAGCCTATCGGATCATTTTATGGCTATGTGTATGACGGTATCTGGCAATCACAACAACAAATCACTGCAAGCGGTATCACCAATGCTGTTGTTCCCGGCGATCCGCGTTATAAAGACCTTAACGGCGATCATACCATCAACGCATCCGACAGAACTATCATCGGGCAGGCTTTGCCAAAATTCAGCTACGGCTTTAACAGTAATTTAACTGTAGGCCCTGTTAACCTGTTTGTATTGATACAAGGTGTTTACGGCAACCAGATCATGAATGAAAACCTGATCGAGGGAGAAAATGGCACGCTTAACGATAATAAGCTGGCACATGTATTGACCCGTAGTTTTGGTATGCCTGGTTCTGACAATACACTACCAAGCGTGGGCAGCACTTTACGCCGCAGCCTTGGCCCAACCAGTGATATATTGGAAAGCGGCAGCTACCTGAGGTTTAAAACCATTACCCTTACTTATAACCTGCCTTTACCAAAGTGGAGCAAGGTATTTAAATCGGCTTCTATATATGTAACCGGTCAAAACCTGTTCACCATTACCAAATATACAGGGTATGATCCGGAGGTAAATACTTACGATACAGCGAGCGGTAATTATACTTCTTTGGGTACCGATTATAATCCGTATCCAAATGTTAAAACATACACCATGGGATTAAAATTGGGTTTGTAAACCGTAACTCTAAATAACGATAAAGATGAAAAAGATATATATATTATGTGTTTTGGCAGGTTTGGGATTATCTTCCTGCAAAAAGGCACTGGACGCAAAACCCGTTGGTATTTTAACCGACGGAAACTTTTACCTTAATGCCGCCGATGCGCAATCGGCAGTAGTTGGCGCATTAAGCCAGCTACAACCGCAGGCATATTATCAACGCACGGTTTATATCATGGGTGAGCTATCTGGCGATGGTCTTGTACCCCTGCTTACTCAAAACCAGGAACGTATTGATATGTATAAGTTAACCTATACCGCACAAAATATCGAGATCAATAACTGGTGGGTAAACAGTTACAAACTAATCAGCAGGGCTAACGATATACTTGCAAATGTGCCGAAGATCAGCATGGATGCTGCGGCCAAGAACAATTTATTAGGAAATGCCAGTTTTTTACGTGGCCTTGCCTACTTTGACCTGGTACGCAGCTTTGGTGATGTTCCGTTGATCACTCACCCTATTACCAGTAAAGATGATCCGGATTTTTCTCCGTCAAGAACCGCTGCTAATAAAATATACGCGCAGGTAATTGCCGATTTACAATTCGCAGAAGCTAATTGTTTATCTGAAGACAAGATAGCGGCTGCCAATAAAGGCATGGTATCATCTGGTGCCGCCTCAGCTATGCTGGCCAGGGTTTATTTGCAAAGGGCTAGCACCACGTTTGCTGATCCTAACGATAATCAGAACGCGCTAAATGCCTGCAATAAGGTGATCAATTCAGGTATTTATAAGCTGATGCCTAATTACAGCGATGTATTTAATTGTGATCTTAAATATTTCCCGCAGCAAACAGAACACATTTTTGATGTACAATTTGGTAATAGTAACACGACCACGCAAAACATCATTGTACGTATGTTTACCCCTAAAAACGGATCGGGGTCGTTCCTGGCCAACCCATATATGGCCAATCAGCTTTACTTTGGCCCCGATAAAAGAAAGACCTGGAATATATCAAATACCGTTGTTGATGCCAAAGGCGTAGTTTCATCTGTCCCCTTCTATATCAGTAAATACCGCGATCCGCAATGGGTATTAAACTCCAATAACTCCAGGGTAAACTGGCTTGTACTGCGCTACGCTGATGTATTACTGATGCAATCTGAAGCGATGAATAATATAAATCCAGGCGATCCTGCCAAATTTAATGGCATGAATACCGTTCGTGACAGGGCGGGTTTAACTGCATCGCATTTAGACCTGACAAATACACCTACAGCATCAGCATTTATAGATACACTGGTTAAAGACAGGGCACGTGAACTCTGCATCGAAGGCCATCGCCGCTGGGATCTGATTCGCCTGGGCAGGTTTAAACAAGTAGAGCAGCAAGTAAACGGATTTACTGCGCAGGATTTCCAATTTTTGTTACCATTACCACAACCCGAGCTCGACGTAAATAAAAACCTAAAACAAAACCCAGGATATTAACCATTATGACATACAGACATATCACCCTATTTCTGTTAATACCCTTATATTTTACCGGCTTTGCACAACGCAAAGCCGGTAAAACTGTTTTTATACTGCTTGATGCTCAAACACTTGAGCAATGTAAACAACAGTATCAAAATAAAGATACAGCTATGGTAGCGCAGGTTAACAAACTGATTACCCATGCCGATAGCCTCCTGATTGCCGGTCCTTATTCCGTAACCTTTCATAAAACAAAACTGGCGCCGAGCAACGATAAACACGACTATGTAAGCCAGGCACCCTATTGGTGGCCAGACTCTTCCAAAAAAGATGGTAAACCCTACATCCGCAAAGATGGCAGGCGAAACCCCGAAATTTACTTATTGCATGATGGCAGTCAGATGGGCAGCTTATGCAATAGTGTGGAGCAACTTACGCTGGCCTGGTATTTTACGGGCAACGAAAAATACGCTGAAAAAGTTAAAAGTTTACTGCAGGTTTGGTTCATCAATGCCGACACCCGAATGAATCCTAATTTAAATTATGCACAATATATTCCCGGGCTTAATGATGGCCGGGGCATTGGCATTATTGAAACTACAGGATTGACAGTTATCCCGGATATGCTTACCCTGCTGCAGTCAAGCAAGAATATCGACAGTAGTTTGATAAATGGTATAAAACAATGGTATAAACAATACCTGGATTGGCTGCTGACCAGCAAAAACGGTAAATCAGAACATAGCCAGATCAATAACCATGGTACTTATTATGACCTGCAGGTGGTTGATTTTGCTTTGTTCACCGGTAACCCGGCTTTGGCAAAACAAACCTTGCAGCAAAGCACCATCGCCAGGATCGATCAGCAGTTTACGCCTGATGGCGCTATGCCGCTGGAACTCATCCGCACCAAATCTTGGGGTTATGCCAACATGAACCTTTGGGGCTGGTGCCGCCTGGCTAAAATGGCGACATTGGTCAATGTAGATCTCTGGCATGAACAAACCATCGACGGCAAAGGCATCAAAACGGCCATCAACTGGCTTATGCCTTATGCACTTAAACAAAAAACATGGACTCATGAGCAAATTGAACCCTTTACCTATGGCACGTTTACCCATATCGTTCATGCGGCGGCCCTGGTTTATCCCGATGATAGCTTTAAACAATATTTAAAAGAGCACCCGCTGAAAAATCGTTTAAACGATATCAATTAGCAGGTTTTATATACTTATGAAAAGATCAGTATTATTCTTTCTGACACTTATTTTGGCGTTTGGCCAGTTAAGTTATGCTCAGCAAAAAATAAGTCTCACCGGCAACTGGGAGTTTTTGAAGCAGGACATCGGCGGTGTATGGGAAGCTGTTCGCCCGGTTACTCCTGGTAACCCCGAAAGTGTTCCGGTTTGGCAAAAAGTTACGCTGCCCCATTGTTTCAACGCCCGCGACGCTGTTGATCCGGATATCAACTATTACCAGGGGCCGGGCTGGTACCGCACCCAACTGGATATTAAAAATCCGTATGCCAATGGCCATACCCTCTTACATTTTGAAGGTGCCGGGCAAAAAACCGAAGTATATGTATATACCACCAAAGTAGGTACTCATTTAGGTGGATACGATGAGTGGGCAGTAGATATAACCAAGGCCATAGAAGATTTTAAAAAGACTGATGTTTATCAAAAAAGATTTAAGGGACGCATCCCTGTTGAGATCAGGTGCGATAACTCACGCGATTTGGAAACCATTCCCTCGCAATTATCTGATTTTAATGTTTATGGGGGTTTATACCGTTATCTGAACCTGGTATATGTTCCACCTGTTTCACTGGATAAAATATTTGCTTCGGCACAAACGGACAAAGAAGGCAAACAAGGCGAGTTACAGGTTAAAGCCAGATTTTATAATCCGGCTAATAGCTCCACAGCCGATGGTTTAATTAAGCTGATCGACCCGCAGGGTAAAGTTGTGACTGATAAAACTTTTCAACTCAGCAGTTTAACCGGCGATGTTTCGATTGGCTCATTCCAGGTAAAAAAACCAAAATTATGGTCACCGGCCAATCCGGCTTTGTACACGGTTGAGATATCTATAAAATCCGGCGGCCAGGTTGATGTGCAAACCGAAAAAGTAGGTTTCCGCAAATTTGAATTTGCCGATAATGGACCTTTCTACCTGAATGGTAAACGCCTGCTGTTGCGCGGTACACACCGCCACGAGGATCAGGCTGGTGTAGCGGAAGCCATGACCGATAGCATGATGCGCAAGGAGATGCAGATGATGAAGGATATGGGCGTTAACTTTATCCGATTGGGTCATTATCAACAGTCCCGCACTATATTGAACTTATGTGATAGCCTGGGTATTTTGGTTTGGGAAGAAGAGCCCTGGTGCCGTGGTGGTTTAGGCGGCGAGATCTATCAGAACCAGGCCAAACAAATGATGACCAACATGATAGAGCAGCACTTTAACCATCCTGCAATTATTCTTTGGGGATTAGGTAACGAGAACGATTGGGAAGGCGATTTCCCGGTGTTCGACAAAGAAAAGATCCGCGGGTTTATGAAAGCACAAAATGATCTGGCTCATCGTTTGGATCCTTCGCGCAAAACAACCATCAGGCGCTGTGATTTTTGCAAAGATATACCTGATGTATACTCCCCTTCCATCTGGGCAGGCTGGTATCGTGGCTTGTTCACCGAATACAAAAAAACCTCCGAAGAAGAATTTAAAAAAGTAAAACACTTTTTTCATGCCGAATGGGGCGGCGATAGTCATGCCCTGCGGCATTCCGAAAATCCGGATAAAGCATTGAGTAACATCAAGGCAGGAACGGGAACAGACGAGCGCCTGGGCGACGCTTCCCTGTACGGCGGTGCTGCACGTGCCTCCAAAGATGGGGACTGGAGCGAAAGTTATATCTGTAACCTGTTCGACTGGCACCTAAAAGAGCAGGAAACCATGTCCTGGCTTACGGGATCGGCGTTTTGGGTATTTAAAGATTTCTCGACCCCTATCCGCCCGGATAACCCTATCCCCTACATGAATCAAAAAGGCGTGGTTGAGCGTGATCTTACACCAAAGGAGTCGTACTACGTTTTCCAATCCTATTGGACAGATAAACCCATGGCACAAATTTACGGGCACAGCTGGCCCGTGCGCTGGGGTGATGCCGGCGAAGAAAAGATGGTAAAAGTATACTCCAATTGCGATAATGCCGAGCTTTTTGTGAATGGTAAAAGCTATGGCATAAAAAAACGCAACAGCCAGGATTTTCCGGCAGCAGGTTTACGCTGGATGGTACCTTTACAAGTGGGTAATAACGATATTAAAGTAGTGGCCCATAAAGGCAAACAAATTGTTACAGACCAGATCAGTCAGCAATACCAGACCGAAAAATGGGGAAAACCGGCTAAAATAGTGATAGAAAAAGTTAAAGATGAAAATGGAGGAGCTACCATACAGGTAAAATTACAGGACAGCAAAGGCGTGCAATGCCTGGATGCTGTAAACTGGATAGCGTTTTCACTAACCGGCGACGGTACTTTGATAGATGATCTGGGTACTTCAAGAGGCTCACGCAAAGTGCAAGCCTATAATGGTCGCGCTTTGATCAGTATAAAAACCAATAACGGCAAAAGCGTGGTGGGTGTACAATCGCCGGGTTTGCCAACTGCATTTATTAATTTATAAGCTATGTTTAAAATACGGTATCTATTATTTTGTTGTTTGCCCCTGCTCTTACTAAGCTGGCAAACAGATACAGCACTGCCTGTTAAACAAGAGGTAACAGCTACATTAAAGGCCGATATATTAAAAGAAGCGGCCTGGGCACTCAAACAGGATCCGGTAACCGTTACCGCCGAAACTTGTCCGCGCAGCTCGGGAGGTAAGCATGATTTTTACTCTGAAGGCGATTACTGGTGGCCTAACCCGCAGGATCCAAACGGACCGTATATACAAAAGGATGGCTTAACTAATCCTCAGAATTTTGTAGCACACCGCCTGGCCATGATCCGCTTTAGCCGTATTATCGGCGCATTAGCATCGGCTTATCAGATCACCGGCGATAAAAAGTATGTTAAACAAGCCCTCTGGCACCTGAAAGCCTGGTTCATCAACCCCGAAACCATGATGAACCCCAACCTGCAATATGCGCAAGCCATTAAAGGTGTGGCCACTGGCCGGGGCATTGGCATTATTGATACCATACAATTAATGGAGGTGGTACAGGGTTTGGAGGCTATGCAAAACTCAGCATTGATCGATCAGCAAACACTGGCAGGTATCAAAGACTGGTTCAATCAATATATCACCTGGCTTACTACGCATCCATACGGTAAAGACGAAATGAACGCCAAAAATAATCATGGTACCTGCTGGGCCATGCAAACCGCTTGCTTTGCCAAATTTACGGGTAATAAAGAGGTTATGGATTTTTGCCGCAACCGCTTTAAAGAGGTATTGCTACCCAGCCAGATAGCCGCAGATGGCAGTTTCCCCTTAGAATTAAAACGTACCAAGCCTTACGGCTATTCCATATTTAACCTGGATGCCATGACCACCCTCTGCCAGATATTGAGTGATAAAAACGATAATTTGTGGACCTATCAAACACCGGACGGTCGCTCCATCAAAAAAGGAATTGAGTTTCTATATCCCTTTTTGAAGGATAAAAATACATGGCCTTATGCACATGATGTAATGCACTGGGAAAGCTGGCCGGTGGCACAGCCCTCATTGGTATTTGGCGCAGCAGCCTATGGTAATGCCGATTGGCTCAATACCTGGAAAAATTTGGATCATACTCCTACTGATGAAGAGATCATCAGAAATTTACCGGTGAGGCATCCGCTTATCTGGCTCAACTAAAAACTATAAAAGGTCCGGTTCAATAGAACCGGACCTTTCATATTAATAGCCTATCATTAATCAGGCAACTGTCTGTAGAATTTAAACTCAGTTAATATCGGGGCGTCGGCGGGATAAGTAACCAATTTCAGCGTTAATATATCACCATCAAGCTTAAATGGGACATTGTCATAAAATGTAATACTACTTACCGTTTTTACCGCAGGGTTATTCCCCTTTTGCTCAACCTTTTCCTTGACTATGGCTGTTAAATTACCGCTCTGGGTAGTATAAGTACCATTATAAGACGTTTGATCAGCTAGTCCGTTGTCGTAATGAACAAACGTGTACGTAAATTCGCCAAGCCCACCAAAATATAAATGAGTCTCTGTGTTAGGCCCCTTATCTGTGAGTCCCCAGTGCCCAACCAGCGTTTTAGCAAACCAGGGTACCGGCTTTTTTTCCTTTTTGCATGCCCCAGTGGTCAGTATGGAGCAAATCAACAAGCCATGCAAAACGCTGATAAAGGTTGGTTTAAGTGATTTCATAAAATGCAGGTTTATAACCATTACGCTGCATTAAAACATTTCGATACAATCACTTATCGTTTTTATCAATATACTGGCTCTCCTAAACTGATCCCATATCGTTTCACAGATGAGTTGAAAACTTCCCTGGCTATCTGAGTTAAATTCTGCCATTCAAAACCGCCATAAATGGTATCAAACCTTATCTGTTCAATCCGCTTAATCACCTCATTCAGCTCCTTTTCCGGTAAGGGAATAACATTGGGATAACTGTACATAAATGCCAAATGTTTTTTGCTTTTGGCCACATAGATGCTGTCGCCGGTAAGCAATGCCCCATCTGCCGATAAGTCCGGCACCCGCAGCACGCTGCTACCCGGAAAATGCCCGCCGATGTTAATGATAGAAATGCCATCCCATAATGAATATTCAGCTCCCTGCCAAAAAGTAATGCGTGGTCCTCTGTTAAACATCCATTGCTCATCGGCAGCATTAATATAAACCGGGCAGTCAAATATCTGCGCCCACTCGTTCACATTGCTGTAAAAGTGGGGGTGCGAAAAAGCGATGGCCTTTATCCCTCCTTTTGACCTGATAAAATCGATGATCTCCTGGTTAAGCAGCGGGATGCAATCCCACAAAATATTCCCACCGGGCGAAAGGTTTAATAAAGCCCTGTTTCCAAGCGCGAATAATGGCGCTACCTGAAAAGAGAAAAGCGTGGGACTAAGCTCCCTGATCAATACCTCGTGATTGGCCGCTATTTCGGCAGAGTTAGTCCAGTTTTGACCATCTTCGGTCAGGTATTGTCTGTCGTCATTACATATCGGGCAAAACTTCGGTGATGATAGTTCTGCTTTATATTGTGTACCACAGGTACAGCAGGTGTTTTTTACTTGCTCCATAATTTTGATGCTTTCCAGTTATTAATCCTCTCCCGCAACCAGGTGCATGGCAATGGCTATCCGGTTCCAACTGTTGATGGTTGTAGTGACAAATATCACTTGTGCTAATTTTTTTTCGCCCAGCAATTCCAGTGCCCGCTGATAAGTTTTGTCAGATACGCCATGATCGGCAATGCGGGTTACTTCGGTGGCTAATTGTAAAATGACCTGTTCTTCTTCGGTAAAAAATGGGGTCTCCCACCAGGCGGCCAATGCAAAAAGTCGTTGAGTAGTTTCACCAAGGGCGATGGCATCTTTGGTATGATAATCGATACAATAACCACAGCCATTGATCTGGGATACCCTTATCCTGATCAGTTCCTGCAGGCGGCGGTCAAGTTCAAATTCAGCCCACTGTTTATCGGCAACAGCCATGGCCTTATAAATACGGGGCTCAGCCTCGTCAATGTTCATTCTCCGTTTCATGTCTGGTTAGATTAATTATCATCTAATTTCAGACATTATTGGACTATTTACATGGTCCAGACATTACAAATAAAATAGTCCAGATATAAATAAGATCCCGGATTTAGTCAATAGCATGATCTGTTTCGATATCTATTCCCTTCCACACCTTTTTGGCGGTCCAATCCTCATCGGCTTTTTGCCAAAATTCGTCGGATGGTGGTAAACCCAGTATCAAAAAAGCTTCGGAACAAAGGTAAAGGCTTCCGGTAGAGATGTACCCTTCGCCAATGTCAGGTTGGTGCCCGTACAAACCAACCTGCAGCCAACCTTTGTTATCAAAAGTACCGGGCGCTTCCAGTTGTCTTTTGATGAGGGTATATAAAGCCGCTCTCACCTGTTGAGGTTTAACCGCATCAGGCAAAGCGTGCATCAAAGCTATTTTCGATAATAATTGAAAAGCGCCAAAACGATAAGCCAGGGAACGGCCAATGGGCGGATAGGTGCCTTCGGGCGATATCAACCGCTCCTGAATAGCGGCATACCGGCGGGCACGTTTCAGCGAGGTATCATAAGTTGTTTTTTGATCGACACCGGCATTCTGGAGGGTTTGCAATACATCCAGCAGCATAGGTTGTATTACAAAACTGTTGTAATAATCCCAATGAAAATCAGCACCATCGCCATACAGGCCATCGCCTTTGTACCAGAGCTGATGTTGTTTAATAGCGTAATCCATCCGCATCCGGTCGCCATAGTTATCAAATTTCAGCAAGGCGGCCTCAATAGTTGCGCTGAACAGCAGCCAATTATTATATCCCGGTGTAATAACCCGCGACGATTTGAACGCGGCAATAATATTGGCTTTGGTTGCTGCATCCAATGGGTCCCATAATTGATGCGGCGCACGCAATAAAGCCTGGGCCAAAAAGGCGGCATCAACTACGGGTTGTCCTCCTTTGTTAAAATTCATAAAATCGGCGCTTGTGGGGTCGGTAGCATTATGCAAGCCTATACGCGCTAGTTCGATATATTTTTTGCGCAATATGCCTTCAGGTGTTTGATCCGGGCCTAATTCCAACCAGGGCGCCATGCCTGCCAGCAACCGGCCGAATGCTTCCAGGTAAGTATAACTTTTACGGTCGCCGGTTTTGGCCTCCACCGGCATTTGCTGCTTGAGCTCATTTTTACTCAAAGCCATCAGTACGGGATCAGCTATCCGCACTAAAGATTTAACCAGGTAAGCCCGTTCTTTTTGCCCGGCATCATTACTTGCCGGCGATTGAGCCATGACCATGCCCCATAGTGGCAGGGATAATAACAAACAGAAAAATTTACGCATTGCAAAAATTTAATTTTCGGTTTTACCGGGGAACTTATCAAATAAAGCTTTCAACTCTTTTGCTTTTTCAGGATACTCCTGGATAACATTGGTTCGTTCGCTTGGATCGTATGACAAGTTAAACAATTCTATCTTAGATTCCTGTGCCTGGCTGGATATTCCTGCATTGGTATTGGCCGATTTTACTTCCCGGTACTTCCAATCTCCCTGGCGTACTGCCTCACAAATACCATTGTTAACATAATAGATCTCCCGATGTTTAGGGTGGCGACCGCCTTTGCCTAACACCACATCAGAAATAGACTGCCCATCGAGGACCCGCCCTTTTGGCAATGGCGCATTAGTCCACTGGGCCAGGGTTGGCAACACATCCAGGTTGCTCACCATGCTGGTAATGGACGCACCAACAGGGGTATGATTTTTCCAATAAACAATAAAAGGTTCGCGTACACCGCCCTCGTAACTTTGTCCTTTGCTGCCGCGGAAAACACCTGCGGTACCGGCGTCCCAGGGTTTGGTAGCGCCATCACCAGACATGCGCGACGGAAATTCGATCCATGGCCCGTTATCGCTCGAAAACATAAATATGGTATTATCAGCCAGCCCCTGTTTTTCCAGCTGCGCCCAAACTTCGGACAAACTGGCGTCGAGCTGTTCTACCACATCACCCAAATGACCGCCGTCGGAGCGACCTTTATTTTTTTTCGACGAGGCAAAGGCTACCGGCAAATGCGGTACATTATGCGCCAGGTACAGGAAAAATGGCTTGCCTTTCTTTTGTTCTTTAATATATCTGATCGCTTCGTTCTTATACAGATCAATGAGGGATGAATCGGCAGGTTTGATCACCTCTGGCTTATGTCCCCTGAATATTTTAAGCGTGGTATCGGTCTTCACATAAGGCGCACGATAATCGTGACTATACAAAAGACCATAATAAGAATCGAAACCTTGTGCCATGGGATGGTTGTATGGCTTATGATCACCGAGATGCCATTTACCTATCATCGCGGTTTTATACCCAACAGCCTTCAGCATTTCGGCAATGGTTACTTCCTGATCTGGTAGGCCCAATTCTGATCCCGGAGGTATAGGATAAGGCAGGTTCATCCGTGAAGCATAACGCCCAGTTAATAACGACGCCCGTGATGGCGTACAGCTTGGACTTGATACCACATAATTAGTTTCACGTACCCCTTTTTGAGCCATTTTATCCAGAAACGGTGTTTTGATAACCGGGCTCCCATAACAGCTCAGGTCGGAGTAACCCATGTCATCCGCCAGTACAAAAATGATATTTGGCCGTTGCTGAGCTTTGACATTCAGTGTAAAAAATAATATAAGCCATATCAGCTTAGCAGGTAATTTGCCCGGAAAAGGTTGCATACAGGTTTGTGTAATTTATCCAAAGTAACCGATTGCCGTTTTACTTTACAAGCGGTTACTTTATTATTTTTGTTACAATGATTTGATCTTGTTCCAGTCAACCACGCCAACTTTTTGCGCCCATAGCAGGTATTCGGCTTCGAGGGCTTTTACTTTAGCAGGATATTTGGCCGCGAGATTGTTGGTTTCAGAACGATCGGTGTCAAGATCATATAGTTCCCAGGGCTGGTCTATTTCGGCAACCAGTTTCCAGTTCCCTTTTCGGATGGCCCGGCTGCCTTCATGTTCCCAAAAGATGGCATCGTGACCATTCCAGGGTTTGTTGAGCAATACGTTTTTCAGACTGAACCCTTCCAATGGTGTCAACTGCCTGTTCTTAAATTCCTGCGGATAGTTAACACCCGCCAGATCTAGACAGGTAGGCATAACATCGATAAAATGGGCAGGCTGCGTATTGGTACTGCCCGCTTTGATAACACCCGGATACCAGGCAATAAACGGTGTGGCTATACCACCCTCATGCGTATTTCTTTTAAACAACCTAAACGGTGTATTGCTCACATTAGCCCAGGGGATTTCGTAACTGTCGATAGAATTTACTGAACCAGGCGTACCGTTCATTTGAATCACGGTAGCCAGACTTTTTACTTCATCAGCACTGCCACCATTGTCTGATGCAAAAAGCACGATGGTGTTTTTATCTTTCCCCAGTTGTTTCAGCTTGTTCATGATCTCGCCCACACCGGCGTCCATCCTATCTATCATTGCCGCGTAAATGGCCATGCGGGTATCCCATTTATCTTTTTCTTCGGGCGATAGTGAATCCCAGTCGGGTACGCGGCTGTCACGGGTTGATAGTTTCCAGTACTTTTTGATAATACCACTGGCTAACAACTTTTCATAACGCTGTTTGCGCAGCTTATCCCATCCTTTGAGGTATTTGCCTTTGTAACGGGCAATGTCCTGCGGCAATGCCTGGATTGGCCAGTGCGGGGCGTTGTAGGCCACATATAAAAAGAAGGGAGCCTTATCACCTTTGATCTCTTCCAAGGATTGTTTAGCGAAATCGGTAATAGCCTGGGTGAGATATTTAGAAGTATCGTTCCTTGTGATCTCCCGGTCGTTTAGCATAAAGGTGATCTTGCTGCCATCGTTATATAGCGGGGCCGAATTAAAGTAGCTGCTGCCATTATTCAGCATAGTAAATGATCTGTCAAACCCGCGATTAAAAGCCAATGCTGATGGCTGCAAACCTACATGCCACTTGCCCGATACGATGGTATTATAACCAGCCTGGCTTTTAAGCAATTCGGCAATGGTCGCGCAATGATCGTTCAGATAGCCTTGATAAGCCGGCGAGCCTTTATATTTTACCATATCGCCTACGCCGGCCTGGTGCGGATATAAACCGGTCAATAAAGAGGTGCGCGAAGGGCAGCACCGGCCAGCGTTATAAAACTGGGTCATTTTTAAGCCCTCGCGGGCCAGCCGGTCGATGTTGGGTGTATGGATCTCCGAACCAAAACAACCCAGATCTGCAAAGCCCATGTCATCGGCTAAAATGATCACAATGTTGGGTTTGGACGATTGCTTTTGTGCGAAGGTAATGCCTGTATAACACAGGTATAAAATGAGGAATGGTAAACGTTTTAACATGGTGGTATATATAAACTCAAAATTGCAAACTGGCGAGGACTCACCCCGACATCGCTGCGCTTGTCGACCCTCTCTTCGCCTGCGGCGGAAAGAGGGTAGGAACACTAATCTCTTTATTTTGTCATTCTGAACGGAGTGAAGAATCTATTAGGTTATATACAAAACCGCCGATTAGATTCTTTACTCCGTTCAGAATGACAACTTTTATTAAAAAGTCCCTCTTTCCGCCGTAGGCGAAGAGAGGGTGCCCGAGTGAAGCAACGGGCGGGTGAGTCGTTTAGCAAACTATTTCACACTGGCTAAACCAGTTTTGGTTTGATTCACCACGGCCTCAACCTGGGCAACCGACGAAAATCCCTGCTTTTTCCAAACCTCTTTTTTGTTTTGATACAGTACCAGGGTTGGTAATACGTTTACTTTAAGCTCCTTTGCCAAAGTGGTATTGTCATATACTTCAATACTAATGATCTTTGGCGTAAAGCCGGTTTTAGCTTTCAGCGAATCCAGTACAGGCACCAGTTTTTTGCAGGCGCCGCAATATCTTGAGCCAAAATCAACCAGTACCAGCTGCGATGAACCGGTGAGCTCGGTAAACTGTGCCTTGGTTAAAGAAACACCTTTTTTAGTGGTCGAAACAATAGGATAGCCTGAACCAATCCAGTTGGCTAAACCGCCCGGAAGCTCTTCTACATCCTTAAATCCTTTTGCGCGCAATTCATTGGATAAAACCTTACTGCGGCCATTGGCAATGGAGTATACAAAGGTTGGTTTGTCTTTGGAAAGGTCATTCAGTCGCTGCTGATAGTCGGCGGCTTTCGCATTTACATTAATAGCGCCTTTGATGTGGTTTTGTGTAAATTCTTCGCCTGAGCGGGCATCCAGTATCTGCGCATCTTTAGATTGCTTCAGTTTGGCAGCAAAAGCCTCTAATGATAACAGTGGTTTATCGGTTTGGGCTTGCACGTTAGCAACACCGGTGGCGGCAACTATTACCGCCAGCAAAAAGCTTTTTAATTTTTTCATGTTTTTAGTATCTATTTAGTATCAAGTAATTAGTATCATGTATCAAGACAGAAATTTATAAATGCAAATAGCCCGACTTATGAAGTTTTAAAAACTTCTTAACTCTTTTAACTCCCCACTCACCATTCACTACTCACCACCTTATTCGTTATTTTCCAAATGATGGATCCTTTTATTGTTGATATCATCGCGGTCAATAAAGGGGTAGATATTGTTCTTTTTAGCTTCGGCATCAAACAAGTCTTTTAACTCCTTCAATTTTTCGGGATATTTTTTAGCCAGGTCAATGCGTTCGTTAAAATCCTCGTTCAGGTTATATAGTTTCCATACATCCTTATCGTAATTACGCTCCGGAATGGTTTTTCCCTGCGGAAAATTGAGCAGATCGATATTATCCGGGCGATGCGCTGCTTCGGCTTTCCAACCATCTTTATAAATGGAGCGGGAAGTGAAGATGTAATAGTATTGCTTGGTATGCAGCGATGGCGCCTGCGCGTTATTAAACGAGCTGAACAATGATTTGCCCTGTAGCGTGTCCTGCTTAATACCTTTAATATACCCGGCCAGCTTTAAGCCTGCGGCTTCAATAGTGGTGGGGAATATATCCGATACATGGCTATATTGGTTACGGATACCGCCTTTCTCCTTGATGAGTTTTGGATAGTAAACAATCAGCGGGTTGTGTGTACCACCTTCTGCATCGGCATCAGATTTCCAGTATTTAAACGGCGTATTGGCAGCCTGTGCCCATCCCAGCGGGTAGTTGGTTGATGCCTCTGGTGTACCGATGGATTCGTAATCGCTTTCATTCTTTTTGATATAATCGGCCTCAGGTGTGGTCAATGCCGAGTTCTTTGGATTGATTACCCCGTGGAAAGTCCCTTCTTTGCTGGCGCCGTTATCTCCTATCATCACAAACACCAGCGTGTTATCAAACTGACCGGATGCTTTAAGATAACTGATCATCCTGCCAACCTGGTGGTCGATATAGGTAAGGTATCCCGCGTACACTTCCATAAAACGTGCATATAGTTTTTGTTGGGCCGGTGGCAGGCTTTTCCAGGCTTGTATGCGCTCGTTGCGTTCGGGTAATTTGGCATAAGCAGGGATGTAGCCGGCTTTTTTCTGATTTTCAAAAACCTTTTCACGGTATACATCCCAGCCCTCGTCAAATTTGCCTTTGTACAGGTCGCTCCACTGCTTGCTTACCTGGTGCGGGGCATGGGTGGCACCCGGCGCATAATACAGAAAGAACGGCCTATCTGGTGCGGCCTTGTGTGCGGCATCAATATAAGCGATAGCCTTATCTGTGATCACCTCGTTCAGGTTGCGGCCATCCGGTTTGATATGGAAATTGTCCTCCACCAAATGCGGCGGGTTATACTGATCGGTAGCCGATTCCAGGAAACCGATGTGGTGATCAAAACCTTTACCGGTAGGCCAGCGGTCAAATGGACCAACGGCGGTAGTATCTTCATCGGGTGTTACGCCCCACTTGCCTACCGCAAAAGTGCTATATCCGTTTTCGCGCAGGTTTTCGGCAATGGTACCTTTATCGGCCGGGATCCGCCCATCATAACCAGGAAACCCAGCCGCCGTTGAAGCATGCGAAAAATTACCCACATGCACATAATGGTGGTTACGCCCTGTTAACAATGACGATCGTGTCGGCGCACAAATACCTGCCGTGTGGAAATTGGTATAACGCAGGCCATTGTTGGCCAGCGTATCAAAATTTGGCGTACTGATTAGCCCGCCAAACGTGGCCGAAGCGCCAAAACCCACATCATCCAACAATATCCACACTACGTTTGGTGCGCCTTTGGGCGCTTTAAGCGGTTTGGGCCACCATTCTTTTGATTCGGCCAGGGTTTTACCCACCACGCCTTTGTAAGTTGATGGAGTTGATGGCGGTATATTGGCCGGAGCTACGGGGCCGTATTGCGCCACGGCCGGCAGCGCAAAACCCAGGGCAATTACTATTGCCACGAACGTTTTATTATGATCTTGTTTCATATGGATAGGTTTAATATTGATTTATGTTAAGTCGACTCACCCCAACATCGCTACGCTCGTTGACCCTCTCTCCAGCTTCGCTGGAAAGAGGGTGGGGAACGCTACAGTCCCAACGCGTCATTGCTTCGTACCTCGCAATGACGCGTTTTTTATTTTGTCCTTGTTCTTTGGTCTATTTATCCTTGCTCCTTTTATCCTTGCTCTTTGCTCCCCCTCAAAAGTCTATTTCTTATAATTCTGATGTATCCTCCGGTGATACACATCGTACCAATCAATAAACGGATACAGGTTATTCTTTTGGGCCTGCTCCTCGAATACCGCTTTCAGCTCTTTTAATTTTTCAGGATATTTTTTAGCCAGATCGACACGCTCGTTAAAGTCATCGTTCAGGTTGTACAGTTCCCATACGTCATCATCAAAGCTGATATCGGGAACGTTTTTGCCGACAGTGAAGTCGTTCAGTTCCACATAATCCGGATGGTGTGCTGCCTCGGCTTTCCAGCCATCGCTATAAATGGAGCGTGAGCCAAATATGTAGTAATGCTGTAATTTGTGCCGGTTTGCGGCTTCCGGATGATCAAAGGAATAAACCAGCGATGTGCCTTGCAGCGTATCCTGTTTAATCCCTCTGATATACTCGGGCAGTTTAATACCGGTATACTCCAATGTAGTTGGCAGCACGTCGATCACGTGACCGTACTGCGTGCGGATGGTTCCTTTATCTTTAATACCTTTTGGATAGTACACAATGAGCGGGTTACGGGTACCGCCTTCAGAATTGGCATCCTGTTTCCAGTATTTAAACGGTGTATTGGCTGCCTGCGCCCAGCCCAGCGGGTAATTAGTTGAAGCTTGCGGCGTACCGATATCATCAATATCCTCGATGTTTGTTTTTAGGTAAGGAGCCTCGGCAAGCAATTTGGCCGAATTCTTTTTGGGGTTAATCTCCCCATGCAGGGTACCCTCTTTACTGGCGCCATTATCGCCGATAATGACAAATACCAGGGTATTATCGAGCTGACCGCTTTGTTTCAGATAACCCAATAAACGGCCAACCTCATGATCGGTATAAGTGAGGTAACCGGCATACACTTCCATAAAACGGGCGTAGAGTTTTTGCTCTGCCGGTGGAAGTGATTTCCAGGCGGGGATACGGGTATTGCGCTCAGGTAATTTAGCATAAGCCGGTATAATGCCCAGTTTTTTCTGACGGGCGATCACTTTTTCGCGGAAATCATCCCAACCAGAATCAAACTGACCTTTGTACAGATCGCTCCATTCCCTGGCTACCTGGTGTGGCGAGTGGGTTGCTCCCGGCGAATAATACAGGAAGAAAGGCTTATCGGGCGCTGCTTTATGCTGACGGGTAAGGTAAAAAATGGCTTTATCCGTGATCTGCTCGTTCAGGTGACGGCCATCAGGAGTCACATGGGCGTTGTCTTCTACCAGATCGGGCTTGTACTGATCCGTCGCCGAACCCAAAAATCCAAAGAAATGATCAAAACCTTTACCCGTTGGCCAGCGATCAAACGGACCGGCATCGGTAGCGTCCTCATCTGGCGTTAAGCCATATTTGCCTACCGCGAAGGTATTGTAACCATTTTCGCGCAGTATTTCCGCAACCGTTCCTTTATCTGATGGGATGCGGCCGTCATACCCAGGAAAACCGGCTGATAAAACTACATGCGAAAATCCGCCCTCGTGCACATAATGATGATTACGCCCGGTAAGCAGGGCCGAACGCGTTGGCGCGCAGATACCCGCGGTATGGAAATTGGTGTAACGCAGTCCATTGTTGGCCAGCGTATCAAAATTGGGTGTTTTGATGATACCGCCAAAGGTGCTTGCAGCGCCAAAACCCACATCATCCAATATGATCCACAACACGTTTGGCGCACCGGCAGGCGCTTTATGAGGCTCGGGCCACCACTCCTTTGAATCATTAAGCGTTTTCCCTACCGTGCCGCCAAATGGCTGACTATTTTGAGCCTTTACACTTTGCAAACCGAGTATACCGATAAGCAAGGCAACAGGCCATATTTTACCACTGCCCGATTTAAAATAGCGAGGTGGCTTTGAGCTGAGTACTTTTAAATGTATCATGATATGATTTTATTTTAGATGTTAGCGAATAGATAGTTTCCCTCCCGAGGGGGCGCGATGAATAGTGTGTTGGCTGGGGTGTGTCAATCGTACAAGAACACACCCCTCCCCCCTCTCAAGAGGGGAACCGCACACAGCCAACGCTTTGTTTGATTCTGATTTCAATGTTATATCATTTAGTTTAGTTATTAACTATTGTACCGGGAAACCTGCTTTGGTTAAACTGTCAAGCGCGCCAATGTTATAGCTTAAATGATAGCCCAATGTTTGTAGCGAATCGGCTGCTCGGCCACTCCGGTTACCAGAATGACAATACAGGTATACTTGTTTGCTTTTATCCAGCTTCTTGATCTGATCGGCAAAATCAGCCGATCTGATATTAATATTTGCCGCGTATTTCAGATGCTTCTGGTTGTACTCTTCGGGCGTACGCACATCTACCAGGTATGCTTTACCTTGCGCTACATCATCAAGCAGTTTTTTTTCAATCGCCGGTGTTACCGTGATTTTACCTGAGTGAGTCTGTACGTAAGCTGTTTGCTGTGCCCGTAAAGCGGTGCTTGCAAAAAAAAGCAGCAGGGTGATGATGGTGAACTTTTTCATATATATTTTTTCATGTTATCAATTAAAAAGGATGTCACGCTGAGCTCCATCGAAACATGGTGGGCAGGCCTCTGCGCACGCCTTTTCGACAAGCTCAGGGTGACAGTCCTTTTTGAGGGTAATAGCCCATAAAAAGACATCTGATTCCAGAATCGACTCACCCGGTCTACGCTTCGCTGGACCACCCTCTCTTCGCCTACGGCGGAAAGAGGGTGGAAAAAAAGCTTCCCACGCCCCTCTTTCCAGCGAAGCTGAAGAGAGGGGCGACAAGCGTAGCGATGTCGCGGTGAGTCGGCTATGCGATTTACCTTTAAGTTTGATACCTGCCTTTTCATGAACCATTACTATTTGCTTGGTCCTACTGCCAGCCCGGGTTTTGTGTAAGCTTGCCATTACTGTTATCAATTTCCTGCTGCGGTATCGGGAACAGGTAAAATTTGCCCCCTACCCCTTTAGTCACATTAGTTTTGCCCACTTTAAGCAAGCTGGCTTCCAGTATACCATTGCCGTTGGCATCACGCTCGCGGATCAGATCGAACCAGCGCTGGTACTCGAACACAAATTCCAGGCGACGCTCCAGGTAAACCGCGTCACGGAACTGTGCCTGTGTAAGGCCCGAAAGATCATCCAGTCCGGCACGCTTACGCACCCTGTTAACCGAAGCATACGCTTTTGTTGTTGGTCCATTGAGCTCATTTTCGGCCTCAGCATGGATCAGCAATACTTCCGAAAACCGGATGATAGGCACATTGGCACCCGACTCGGCCTCGTTGGCAACCACATTGGGATCATAATACTTATTAAAAAACGGTGTAGAATCACCCGGAATGCTGTTATCATTCAGCTTGCCATACCAAAGATTAGTGCTCGGGCTCTGGAAACGGGTAACAAAACTTACACGTTTTCTTTTATCATTGGCAGGATACAATTTATAAATGCTGAAGAATTTGTCTGTCCCACTTGGTTTAGTGGCGTCAGGCACTGAATAAAACACAACCTGGTCGGCATAGCTGCTTACCATACCCGGTATTGCGTTGAGGATCGATCGTGGCGCCTGGTTGTTCCCCTGTCCCTGCGAATTGGCTTTGAATTGGGCCGAGAAGATATGTTCTTTCCCATTTTTAGAGGCCGGCAAAAACACATCCGCATAATTGGTGAACAGATCATACCCGTATGGACCATTGATCACAGCTTCGGCCTGGGTTACCGCTTTGGCCCATTGACGTTCGGTCAGGTAAACTTTGGCTAGTAACGCATTAGCTGCACCAGCCGTTGCCCTGCCAACATCCGCACCGGTATAGGCGTTTGGCAGATCAGTCGCGGCAGCCGTCAGGTCGGTTTCTATTTGTTTGTAAACCGTCGCGGCAGCTGTTCTGGGAACTTGCAGATCTGACAAATTAATAGAAGTTTGATCATGCAGCACCAGCGGCACATCGCCATATAAACGTACCAGGTTAAAGTAAAACAAGGCACGTAAAAATTTAGCCTCGGCCACCAGTCTTTTATTCAGGGTGGCGTCAAACTGGATGTGCGGTATGGTATCAATAGCAATGTTGGCTTTTTTGATAGCCGCGTAATGCTGCTGCCAGATCTGCAGGATACGTAAACCTGATGATGAATGTCCCAGCACCGCCTGTGAACGCACATCTGCATTGGTAGCGCCCGGACCGGGTCCTTCGTCATCGGCCATAAAGTTCATACCTGTATTGAACAGGGTGTTGTATGGTGTTTGTATGGAGTTGGAACCCGCGTTTAACAGCGAGTAAGCAGCCGTAACCGCGGCTACCGCGTCGGCTTGTGTTTTATAGAACTGGCTTGCCGGAATAAAAGATCGCGGATCTTCATTCAGTTTGGCGCAAGAGGTAGCGCCAAAAGCAAACAGTATAATGAGATATTTAATGTTATGGAGTTTCATGTTTGGTCATATTATAAGGTGATACCTAACCCGGCAACAATGGATTTACTGTTGGGATAAGCCCCGTTATCCACGCCTGATGTAATGGCCGACTGTTCATTGCTGCTTACCTCCGGATCATACCCGGTATACTTGGTCCAGGTGGCCAGATTTTGCGCGGTTATGTAGATCCTGATCTTTTTAATAGGCGATTTGGATACCACCGATGTTGGGATGGTATAGCCCAAACTCAGGCTTTTTAAGCGCAGATACGATCCGTTTTCGATAAACCTGTCGGAAATGGTTGGTGCGGGATCCTGGAAAGCGCTATGTACATCAGTATTGGTATTGGTTGGTGTCCAGCGGTTCAACAATGTGGCGCTAGCATTGGTATAGCCCGTGCCCAGTTCCAGCACGTTGCGTTGCTGATTGTAGATCTTGTTACCATACGAACCTTGCAGGAAGACACTCAGATCGATACCTTTATAGGAGAACGTATTGGTAAGGCCGCCTGTAAACTTAGGCTGCGCGTTGCCCAGGATCACCCTATCAGCTGATTGCGTGATCTTGCCATCTCCATTGATATCGACATAAGCTTGTCCGCCCGGCGAAATATTGGCAGCCGGGGTAAGCGCCGGGCTGCCCGCCTGGATCAGTCCGTTGGTTTTATACCCGATAAATGAACCAATAGGCTGACCTACTTTTAAGATGGAAGGCAGGGACGAATCCGGGATAAACTGGTTTACTCCATTGCCACCCAGGCTCAACACTTTATTACGGTTCACCGCGAATACCAGGCTGGTGTTCCACACAAATGAACCGATCAGGTTATGCGAGTTCAGGCTCAGCTCAAAACCTTTATTTTGTACCGAACCCACGTTTTCATACTGCTGCGGATTGGTGATGGCGGTATTGGTAATAATGGTAAGTCCGCTGGTAGCCGGTAAGGGCAGGTACAGCAGTAGGTTGGTTGTTTTTTTGTAGTAGATATCGGCGGTAAGTGTGATCCTGTCTTTCAGCAAACCCAGGTCGAAGCCAAAATCATATTGGGTTGTTTTTTCCCAGGTAAGGTTGGGATTGGCCAAACTGTTAGGGGCAAAGCCGGCCACGGTGGTGTTACCAAAGTTATAGCGGTAATAACCCAACTGGGAGTACGACTGATATGCCGGGATATCGCTGTTACCGGTTTGCCCGGCGCTCAGCCTGAATTTAAGCTGACTGATCTGCTCCACATTTTTCAGGAAATTTTCGCTCGAAGCATTCCAGGCGATAGCTGCTGAGGGGAATGACGCCCACTGATGTCCTGGTGCAAATTTGGATGAACCATCGGCACGCAAGGTCAGCGTTAACAGGTATTTGCTGTCGAAGCCATAATTAACACGGGCCAGGTATGATTTTAATGCCCAGGTGTTGGTTGATGACGACGGCGCGATAGCAAAACCACCAGCCGAAATGGATGTAATACTGCCCGAGCCCAGGTTGTTATATGTATCGTAATCGCTTACGAAACCCGATGAACCGGTAATGGCGCCCTCGGCTTTAAATTTTTGTTGGGTAAAACCTGCCAGTACATTCAGATTACTCCTGCCCAGTTTCTTGGTATAGGTCAGCGTGTTTTCATTCAGCCAGTTAAAGGAATTCAGCGTACCTACTTCGCCAATACCCGAATAGCCCTGGCCTTCATAAACGGTGGACGGTAAATAACGGTTTTGTTTGTTGTCGATCAGGTCGACGCCTGCCAAAACACGGGCGGTCAGATCTGGTGTGATCTTATAATCACCGGAGATATTACCCAAAACCCTGCTGGTAGTAGTGGTATTGGTTTGATTATACAGCGTATTGATGGGGTTACCATAACTACCCTCAAATATATTTTTCATGAAGAAGCTTCCATCCGGGTTATATATCGGGGTGGTTGGCGTCATCAGTAATATCGCCGGTACAACACCGGCCGGCGCCACCTGCGCGCTGATACGGCTGCCGGTGATATAGGATGATATTTTGAACCTGTCGTTATAATCATGCTCTACATTTACACGACCGGCAAAACGTTCAAAATTGGTATTTTGCAGTATCCCATCCTGTTTCATGTAATTGCCCGAGAAAGCAAGGCGGGTACGGTCTGTGCC
Organism: Mucilaginibacter sp. RCC_168; assembly: GCF_041355315.1. Classification (NCBI taxonomy): domain Bacteria; kingdom Pseudomonadati; phylum Bacteroidota; class Sphingobacteriia; order Sphingobacteriales; family Sphingobacteriaceae; genus Mucilaginibacter; species Mucilaginibacter sp. RCC_168. Next base: position 166,708 of record NZ_JBFUPN010000006.1, on the reverse strand, counting down.
CGAAAGGATAGACAAGTTATGATTTTGTGTATTCCCTTCCCTAAAGGCTGCATTTTGCCAATCGGTATTTACGTTAAATGGATTCAACTGGGCTGCGGTTTGCGGGGTTTTACCTGAGTTAACCAGCGCGTCGTTACGCAAGGCGCCCCATTGATCGGAGTTAAGCAAGGGCAGGGTTTTGATCACATTTTGCCAGCCATAGCTGCCATCGTAATTGATAGATGACACACCTGATTTACCTTTTTTTGTGGTGATGATAATTACACCATTAGCGCCCCGTGTTCCGTAAATGGCCGTAGCCGAAGCATCTTTCAGCACTTCAATATTTTCAATATCAGAGGTACTTAGCGAAGCCAGCGGATTGATCTTAGGACCATTGGTCACGCCGGCATCCGTCAGCGAGTTACTGTTAGAGGTAGGAAAACCATCGATAATATACAATGGTTCGGCTACCGCGTTTATAGAGTTCACACCGCGGATCTGCACACTAACACCTGCACCGGGCTGCCCGGTGGCCTGGGTTACCTGTATACCCGATATGGTGCCCTGCAGGGCCCTGTCTAAGGAGGGAATGGGCTGTTTGAGCGCCAGTTGCGGCACCGATGCTACGGAACCTGTAATGTCTTTACGTTTTTGTGATCCGTAGCCAACAACCACTACCTGGTTCAGCTGGCTTTGCGCGTCTTTCATCAATATCTCTACAGGGCTCCCGTTGGCGATGTATGATTGTGTTTCGTAACCTATAAAGGTGACAATAAGCTTGTATGGAAACTTCTGACCGGTAACAAAACTAAATTTTCCTTCTACATCTGTAGATACTACGTGCGTTGTGCCTTCAATACGTACTACCGCGCCGGGCAATGGTTCTTTGGTGGAACCATCCAACACCCGGCCCACCAGTTTTGAATTGATAATGGGTTGTGTTTGCTGGGCAAAAACAATAACGGGAAGCAATAAAGCTAAAAGCGGAATAAATAAAAGTTTTTTCATATCGCCTGGTAGTTTAAGTTGGTGAATAAACCGGACGATATGGAGGCTTTTAGTACGAGCCTGCTACCTTTATAGCGGTAGTAAAAATGGACGGCCGTTGCCGTGACCAGGTGAACAAGCCGGGCCTGTGGCAATAGAAAGCCCTGCCCAACTTTTGCAATATTTTGCATAAATTTGAATAGTTTAAAATGACACCATTGAAACAGGCTCAACGCCAATCGATCCCTGTTTCGTTGTTTTAATTCTGGAGGGGAAAAGCGATCGCTTTTCCCTTATTTATAGAGCCGGTTTTGTTATTATTTTTTCATATTGATCGTTTGTTTGTTCTTACTGTTGTATTAATTCCCCTCTTTAACTATTCCAAGAGAGGCTGTCACCCTGAGCTCCGTCGAAGGGTAGAGCGCAAGGCCCACCCACCATGCTTCGACGGGGCTCAGCATGACACCTCCTGCAGAGGTATCTCTTATCTAATTCTTCACGCACTTCGCTGTCCGAAGTCTCTGACTTCGGACGACTATGCCTGTAGTTTAAAACTACAGCTGGCTGGTCTAATATTTTCTTGTAGTCTGAAGACTACAGGCATAATGGTTCGAAGTCTCAGACTTCGAACAACGCGATGTGTTTTATGCGTTCATATTTCGCTTGTACAAACACACCCCTCCACCCCTCTCAAGAGGGGATTCGCACCAGCCTTCGTTTTATTCACTATTTAATTTCCAGCTACCGCGAGATTAGCATGCGCAACACGAAAATTAGACGCCTATCGACTCACCCCGACATCGCTGCACTTGTCACCCCTCTCTCCGCTTCGCGCATAGAGGGGCTTTACTTTTTTACCCTCTTTGCGGCAAAGCCGCAGAGAGGGTGGTCCAGCGAAGCGTAGACCGGGTGAGTCGCCTGTGCACCATACTATCTTTAGTTCTTCACGCATCTGAAACCCAGATGTTCCATACCGCTGTCTTCGGTGGTTTTCATTCTCCGGGATACCCTGAAGCCTGAGCAATAGCTGTCGTTACACAAAAACGAACCGCCTCTTACCACCCGCTTTATTGCGTAAGGCTCATCCGGGTCATATGATTTTGATGGCCCTTTAGGGTTTTTAACACCTTCGGGCTTGTTGATGGTGCTGTAATACCGGTAATCATACAAGTCGGCACACCATTCCCAAACATTCCCGGCCACATCGTACAAACCATAGCCGTTTGGAGCGAATGAGCTTACCGGCGCGGTATAATAAAATTGGTCGCGCTGGGTGTTCCGGTAAGGGAAGTCCCCCTCCCATATATTCGCCTTTGGCTTGCCGTCGGTTACTTTTTCATTTCCCCAGGGATATATATTATCCTTCAACCCTCCCCTGGCGGCATGTTCCCATTCTGCTTCGGTTGGCAAACGTTTACCGGCCCATTTGCAAAAGGCTATCGCGTCATCGTACGATACCTGTGTTACCGGGTAAGTCCCTTTTCCTTTGATATCACTTCCCGGCCCATGCGGATGTTTCCAGCTTGCACCTTTTTTCCAGGTCCACCACTGGCTGTAATCGCTTAGCGATACCGGTTGTTTTGAGGGTACAAACACCAGTGAGGCAGCTACCAGCAAACTATCAGCCGGCTTTTCGGTTCCCGGAGGCAATTGTTTTTTGAGCACATTCCAATCAGGTTTTTGTTCGGCTGTGGTTATATAACCGGTGGCCTCTACAAACTTTTCAAACTGCGCGTTGGTTACTTCGGTACGATCCATCCAAAAGCCATCAACAGTAACCTGGTGTTTCGGATACTCATCCTTTTCGGCCTGGCTGTTATCCGCGCCCATCCTGAAAGTACCCGCCGGGATCCAAACCATACCGCTATGACTGGTATCTGGCCCTGCCATCACCGCCGCTCCCGCTAAAGGAGTTGGCTTAAACCTGCTGGGAATGTTCGACTCGCAGCATACCGCCTTTTTTTTACTTGACGCTACACTGTCGACTTTAACCTCAGTTTTAGCTTTTTCCTTTTGTTTGCAGGCCGGAAAAAACAACAGGCCAGCAATCATCATCAACAATACCGGGGAAGTTCTTTTAAGATTCATATTTTTAAAGTCAAGGTTCGAGGTTCGGGTTGTGTGGTTCGGGACTTAACTTCCCGAGCGCCGATCCAGGCAACACGCCTCCCGCACCCCTTACGCTTTTACCGGCTGTAAGTTATATGTTTCTTCAGAAATTTCCTGCTCCACACTTTCTTGTTTTTCTGCACGATACAGTTGGTGCTCCTGCAAAGGCACATCTTCCCTCACCATTTGGCCATCGGCAGCCAGCTCGCTTCCCGGTACTTTCGATTTAAAAATAGGCCATAACAGCTGGGCGTACCATTGGTCGCCTTCATAGTGTGATATGCCATAGGCTTTAGGATACTGACGCGAAATATGCGCCGTACCGAAGATCACATCCCACAAAAAAAACATGTTGCCAAAGTTGCCTTTATAATAGCCTACGCCGTCATCTGTTGTTGCAGCGTGGTGCGCATGGTGCGTTGCCGGGGTAGATATGGTACGCTCCAATACCCAGGCCAGCGGATGCAGTACTTTATACTGATAAAAAGGTTTATCCCATGGGATGCTGGAATGCGCGAGCGTTGTAATAGTGCCTTTAATACCCTTTACCACAATAGCAGGGATACCCAGGCCCAGGTAAACCAACGCGGTAGTTAAATAAGTTTGCGAAAAAAACAAAGTATAGATCACATTTTGCCTGCTGGCCATTGCCATACCCATGTACGATGCCGAGTGGTGCGTACGGTGAAAACGCCACAACCATGGCACTTCATGATGCAGGCGGTGATACCAGTACTGGGTGAGGTCATCAGCCACGGCAATGATGATAAAGCCCCAGAAAAATGGCACCCAGTCAAACGCGTTTTTAAAGCCCGGCAGTATGGATGGTAAAACTTTCAACCCATAATAGGCTATTACCGGTTTAACAATCAGTTTGGGGATGGTAAAGCAAGCAATATCCACCCAACGTTCGTTTTTTGTCCAGCGTTTTTTATACAGGCCAAACGAAAATTCAAGCACTCCGAGTACCAGCACCAGAACAGAAAAACCATATCCGTTCAAGTTATCAATTACTTTTTTTATCAGTTCAATCATGGTATTTATGTTTAAGGATTTTCAGATTTAGTTTTTGAGGCGGGCTGTGCTGTCTTTTGCACCTGCTTTTTCTTTTCCCATGGGCGCTGCCCGGTAAAGTAAAATGTGGCAAACATGAGCACCAAAGGCAGTGCATAAAGCAGCAGGCTCAGGAATGCGTTTTTAATGATGCGCGTTTTTTTTGCTTCTTCCAGTTTCATGGTGCGGTTGATTTAGTTGGTGTTGTGGATGCCGGGGAAGACTTAGGATTATCAGAAAGCAGTTTTTGCGTGAGCCATAAACCGCCAAAAATGATCACAAAGGGAATCAGGGTGATGATCACCCCTACCAGTATCTTTTTTCCCAGCAAGGAAACGTCGTTGAGGGTCATAATAGTAGTATTTTTTATATATGGTAATTAAAAAGCAGGTATAAAAGAGCAAACCCAGCTGTACACAGATGGTCATGCCGTATATAAATTGAATAAGAATAATTTGTAGAAATCAGATCAGTACCGGCAGGTAACGATCACAGAGAAAGATGGATCCTCTAACGCCAGGATCAACAGCAACAACAAAAACGACGGAAAATAGCAGTTTGCATTTGATAAGCAGCAAAGCCGGGATTGGTGGTTGGGTCGGGTTGCATTTTCTGGAGCTTTTTAAAACTGTTTTACGTTGTATTTTTTTTATCTCTCCGGCAAATGTATATAATTGTTTTTATAATTACTACTACTTCTATAGAATTTATGTACAAAGTATACATTTTTATGAAATTCGTAGTGTTTTTGGCTTAAAATGATGGAAAAACAGGATTGAAAGCGTTTAAAGCCGTTAAAATTAAGTATTTGTAAATGAGAATGGTGAGGGATGGGTGAATAGAACAGCGGCGAAGACTCACCCCGGCATCGCTTTGCTTGCCGACCCTCTCTCCGCCTGTGGCGGAAAGAGGGTCAGGAAAACTTTTAATAACAAATCAAAACCATGTCATTGGAGCGCAGCGTAGCAATCTTCTCGCATGTTGAATAGGAATGGAATAGCTACGAGATTGCTTCGTCGTTCCTCCTCGCAATGACATATTTTAGTGTTTTCTCCCCCGTCAGCAGAACAGCTTCGGGCGAAAGCGGGCAGAACAATGGTGGCCTGTGCGGCTGCAAGGGCATTAGCAAACCTTGCCAAAGTTGGGATTTGAGCGAACGAAGTGGGGGTAAGGTTTAGCAGCCGTGGTTCTGTCTGCTTTGCGGGATAAAGGCCCTGTGCGCAAAGAAGCATTTCTGGTGACAGCCTTTTTGGTTACTTTTGTGGCGACAAAAGTGACTGGCCCTCCCGCGGCCAAGAGCGGGTATTCGCCCTGTACAGTTTAAAGATTGCTTCGTACCTCGCAATGACGTAGTTTTTGACTACGGTATCAACCCTACCACCGTATTAATGATCAAATTAAAAACATCGCTTTTAAACTGGTCAACAGCAACTTCTGCCAAACCGGCTTGTTTCAGGGCTATCATTTTTATTTCATCGGCCTGGCCTAATACCAGGTCGCTAAAGTCATCTTTACTGATATCGCCTTTGGCTAACTGTTTTGTCCAGGTTTTCAGGTCGTCCTTCAGATCGTTCAGGATCGCCTGTCCATCGGCGGTTGCCTCGGTGATGAATTCCTTTAAACTGTTTCCAGCCAGGTCTGCTATACCCTGCTTGAGCGTAGCCAATACGTTTTTAAAATTTATTGCCATGATTCAATTTATTGGGTTACCTGTGCGGGTTTTATCTTTTTACTTTCCAGTTCGGCTATCTGGTTAAAGGAGTTACTGATCTGTTTCTTTTTATCTACAATGTAAGCCGCGTTGCATTTCCCATCTTTTTTCCATTTTACCAGGAACCCGCCAAATAAATGGCCTTGTGGATCGTTCAGGAGCGTCCACATTTGTGTGGTGATCTCATTATGCGGACGGTGTTTATCGTATTCGATGGCTTTATCGATGTTCAGCTGAAGCGTTTTTACTTCGCTTTCATGAGCTGTATAATTTTCGGTAGCTTTATCCATCAAATCAAGGGCATCTACTTTCAGGGAAGTTACTTGTGTGTAAGCGGCTTGATCGAAGGTTGAAATGGTTGGGCTGCAGCCCAAAAGCAAGCAAAGCGGTAGTAATAGCGCGAGGTAAAAGCGTGTGATCTTCATAGGTAGGTAATGTTTAAGTAAAAGTAAAAAGAGTTTTCGATATAATTAATAAAATCCATGAGTATTTCGCCCGATTCTGCGGCCGTATTTGGTTACCACCGCTATATGATCGCCCTGCACGGCAACCGTGGTCCCGCGGCCTTGGGCTGGCGCGATACCGAAAGCCAGATCATCCGTTTTGATGCCCTGGCTCCTATGGCCAATCTTAATGGCCATTCCCTGCTGGATGCAGGTTGCGGACATGGGGATCTTCGCTCCTACTTGCACAACTTATATCCCGATATTGTTTATTATGGCATGGAGCAGATCCCCGAATTGCTTGACGAAGCCACACGCCGATACCAGGACTGGGAAGCAACCGCGTTTATCCGGGGCGATTTTATGACCGACGATATGCCTGTTGCCGATTATGTGATGGCCAGCGGATCGCTCAACTATTATAACGCAGATCCCGATTTCATTTTTAAGGCCATTACCCGTTTGTATGAACATTGCAGAAAAGGCTTTGCCTTTAACCTGCTAAGCCATATTATTCCCAATGGTTTGTTAGCAGCCTATAATCCTGATGTGATCATGGAGCATTGCCGGCAGTTATGCCCGCAGGTAGTTTTAAAAAACGATTATAGTAATGAAGATTTCACAGTTTTTATGTACCGATAGATTGCCACCAAGCCGACCAATAATTTTCGGTATATTTGTACATACACCGGCCCGGTTTTTCTGATCAAAGGAAAACCGGGCCGTTTTGTTAAAGGATAAAAAAGTACAAAAACCGACCGTTTGTATGTTTTATTTGATATCAATTATTTAATACTTTTTAAACCTTTCAAAACCCTTCAAAAATTTGTTAAAAAGTGTTAAAATGGCGTTAAAGTTTAGTTAAAACGCATAAAAACGAAGTCTTTTCACGCTGTTTCTGGCTAAAAATTGTTAAAATTTAAGGTTTAAAAAGTTTTTGAAAGCAAGCCTGGCCTCAAATATGTTCTTTAATTTTTATTCGATCATTAAACATGTTAATATTACATTTGACGGTGTTGGATAAAACCAACAACCTATAATCTTAAAAAAATGAAACAAGGATTGCTTATTGATATGGATGGTGTAATATACAGCGGAGAAGAGCTGATATATGGTGCCGATAAATTTATTAACCACCTGCTGGCCAAGGGTATCCCCTTTGCCTTTATGACCAACAACAGCCAGCGAACCAGCCTTGAGGTGGTACGCAAACTGAAAAGACTGGGTATAACCGTTGAAGCTAAACACATATATACCAGCGCTATGGCTACCGGCAAATTCCTTGGCGACCAAAGTCCTAATGGTACCGCCTATGTATTAGGCGAAGGTGGCTTGCTCACCAGCCTGCACGAAAACGGTATTACCCTGGTTGATACCGACCCTGAATTTGTGGTTTTGGGCGAGGGCCGCAACTTTACCCTGGAAATGGTTCAGCGCGCGGTAGATATGATACTGGCAGGTGCCAAATTCATCACCACCAACCGTGATCCCTCGCCCAAAAAACCGGGGTGGAATAACCTTGGCATAGCGGCCACTACCGCCATGATCGAAGAAGCTACCGGTCGTAAGGCATTTGTAACCGGTAAACCAAGCCCGGTAATGATGCGGTCGGCCCGCAAGTTCCTGGGGCTTGAAACCGCCGAAACTACTGTAGTTGGTGATACTATGGAAACGGATATACAAGGCGGCGTACAAATGGGTTACAAAACCATCCTGGTACTATCCGGGATATCATCCAAAGATCAGTTGAGCCACTATGCTTTTAAACCCGACCTGATAGTGGGTTCGGTTGATAAGATCGAGTTCCCGCTGAAATGGTGGTCATAAAAAGAGGCTGTATCTCAAATTAAATTGACCACCCATAGTGTTATGTCAATTATGAATTGAAATTAAGCAGATAAAAAGCATGTAACCCACTTTTGGTTAATTGAGTTACTAAAAACTGTACATCAATTCGTGATTGAGTATCCGGATAGATCATATAAAAAAGAGGCTGATCATGATTTATGATACAGCCTCTTACACAAATGAAGCGACTTAACTATTTGAGCTTGGTAGCTTTATCGCCTTCAATGTCTGTAATTACCGAGCTATTGGATAATGGTAAACTGGTGGTACTCCTGCTAACTGTCCATCGACCTATCACCGGGTTATATTCGCCGCCCAGCTGGTCAAAACTTCCCGATACCGGGAGCGTGCAAGCGGCAGTATTGGTACCTTGTCTGTTAAATGGCTGATCGGCCTGGGTTACCGGGTTCTTGACATCATAAAAATCGTTATTGGTAATACGGTAACCAACGTTGGCATTAGCATCATATAAGCTGCCACCCGTTCCATAAAATATAACATCCACAGGTTTGCTCGCCGCTGTAATATTGGTACCCGCAAACACGGCTATACCCGCAGCATTACCACTATTAGCCAATAAATTGGATGTTTTGGTACCAAATGCTGATGACGGATCGCTGTTAAAATTAGGGCTATTGGCTGTGGAATAATTAAATGCCCCTATCCAGTTTGATGAACTCATACTGGTTGATGCCGAGCCATCTATTTTTTGCCCGGTTCCGCCAACATAAAAATAGGTGCCTTTTTTTACCGTACCGGATTTAAGCTCCAGTTTGTAAGTTCTCAGATCGCCAGTTGCCCAGCCATTAACCGGGTAGCCGGAAGGCGTTGACGCACCTGCATTATTTGTAGTCACAATGGTAAAATTCTCTGTCGAGAAATCAATGTCGCGCGTTGCCAAAAGCTGTATATACTCATAATTGGCGTCAGTACCGGCTGGGTCTGTTAAAAAACCGCTGATCACCATAGGTGCAATATCGGTTGCTATAACAAATGCATCATCAATGGTACGCATACGTAGCTGTGGTATCACGATATTATTACTATCAGCACCAAATGCTATCGCGGAGAAATTAGCGCTTAATGGTAAGTTTTTATCTGCAAATGAGGCCGCAGCCTCGGTATGTAAAGTTACTTTGCCATTGCCATCGCTTATAATTTTGTCGCCGGCATAGGTATCTGTCGACGTAGGCAAAGGGTCAAAGCCGGCCTTAGAAACGGTAACCAGGGTACTTTCATAATTATCCTGATTGGCCCGCAAAGTATTGGTTGTTACTTTTTGACTGGCTATAGCATTATTGGAAGAAATTTTAGTAACGGCATTTGCCTGGATACCAGTTATCTGCAAAGTACCATTAAGCCTTTTCAAAACTCCGCCGGCAATATCAATCACCACCGAATCGCCGGGGCTATAACCGGCAGCCGCGGCGCCAAGGGGTATAGCTATACCCCGTAGTTTTGCACGACGGTTGTTTTGAACAACCAGCAAACCGGCAGGCATGTTACCACCCGATTGATCAGAAATCACAATACCGGTCATCTGGTGCGCGCCAAACATATTTTTGGTATTGAGGGTAATGTCTGCCCCTTTATATATGGTTCTGATGTCGGCTACTGCTATAACAGATGCCAGCTCGCCACCAGGGTAATTATTCGCCTTGGTACAACTCTGTATCATGGCAGCTGAGTAAAGCAATAATAAAGTGTAAAAAAGTATCTTTTTCATTGTCAATTTATATCGTGATAAATCAGTCATTTAAAATAATTAAGGCTTTTGCCACCAAACTTGTGTATTCAGCAGGTCGGGACCTTGAGCGGCTACAGCTGCTTTATAATTTGTTGGATTAGCCGATTGCACATAAACCGGATACACTATACGGGCCGGCATTACGCCGCCATTTAGCAAACCTGCTCCCTTTGGCAATACCGGGTGACCAGTGCGGCGATATTCAAACCATTGCTCAAAATCGGTCCAGAATAGGGTATAATACTTTTGAACATGTATCATCTCCATCTTATCATCAAGAGGTAAAGAATCATCCCAGGTTATATCCGCAGTAGCTTCATAATCAGCTACGGGAGTAGTAAAAGTAGGCAGCCAAAAAGTAATGGCATTGATAACACCGTTATCATAATAAGTTTTTGCGGGTGTAGATATCCAGCCTTTGGCAGCCGCTTCGGCAAGTATAAACTGCAGCTCGGCATAATTCATGATATTACCTATCAAAGGTTCGGTCATTAGTGTTTTTACCGTTGCGGTTGTACTGGTTGAGATAAAGTAAGATTTTTTTACAGGCGCATTACCCGGGGCATAACCGCTTGGTACGCCAACATATCCGCCGCCATAAGTAGCTATACTCCAACTAAGCTTAAACAAGCGGGGATCGGCCCATTTGGTTAAATTATCAATAAAGAATGAGCATAAAGATGGGGCAGTGAAGTCCTGCGCCCGTACACCGGCAATAAATGGTGAGGTTAAGTAACCAGAGCCAGTCCATTTTAAAACTGCCGATTCCGAATTGTTGGCCATGATAGGATATGTACCCGGATTGTTGTCAACGATATCTTTAATTTTCGCGATGCAATCAGCAGAAACCTCTGCTTTACCCGAGATACGGAGTAATAACCTCAGATATAATGAATTGCCAAATTTTCGCCACAGTGTGGTGTTTCCATTGAAAACAGGGTCGCTGGATGCTGCTACATTGACAGCCCCGTTGAGCAATTTGTTTGCGTCTTCCAGTTGTTTAAATATACCCTGGTATATATCTTTCTGCTTGTCAAAGGCAGGCGTTAAATTTCCTTCTTTTCCCTGAATTGACTGTGAATACGGAACATCGCCATAGGTATCGGTAAGCATGGAATAGATCCAGGCCTGGCAAATGAGCGATATACCCTGATACCCTTTATCCAATGTAAGTGAGTCGCTGGCTATAGTTTGGATAGCCTTAAAGTTGGTTAATTGCAGATACCAATTATTCCAGGTGTAATCGCCCCAGGTGTTTTTGATGTCATACCTAAAAACCTGTCCTTCCGAATCACTCTGATTCACAGTAACCTGCATCAGTTCGTTATTATAGGTACGACAACGCAGCATATTGGCAGTTAAAACACTAACCAACGCCGGTGCCAGTAATTGTTTTGGTGATGCCGTGGGCGAGGTGTTAGGATCGGTATTAATTTTTTCAAAATCCTTTTTGCACGATGGCAGTATAATAGCAAACAGCATTACAACACCAATAATTTTATAAATATTTGTTTTCATCGTTTAGCAAATTAAAGTGAGATAACAAGATTAACACCCATTGTTCTGGTTGAGGGAAACTGGCCAATTTCAAAACCCTGCGTAATATCAGAGCCGCTAAGCGTTCCAAATTCCGGATCAAAGCCTGGCCATTTTGTCCAGATGAACAGATCTCGGCCATACACCCCTATCGTGGCGCGTTGTATACCCAGTCTGGAAGAAAGCCTGGCAGGTAAAGTATAATCGAACCTGGCCTCTCTAAGCTTGATGAAATTAGTGCTATACGTAGCTCCTTCAGCATTATTGGCTCCAAAATTTGATTGGTAGTACTGATCGATATCCAATGCTACAACATCGTTTTTACGATAAGTTCCGTCTGCGTTTTGTACCACTCCGTTTCCAATGATGCCATTGTACCGTCCCGGTAAAGTATTGGTTGTTTTGCCTTGTTCGGCCAGTTTATATGAGGTGAGGGAGTATGCTACAGCGCCATATTGTGCATCGAATAAAATGCTAAAATGGAACTGTTTATACTTGAAATCATTGTTCAAACCCATTTTCCATTTGGGGGAGGTATTACCAAGATATACCAGATCGGGTGAAATAAGGGCAACACCTGTTTTGGCATCAAAAACAACCTGGCCATCAGGTGAGCGCTGATAACCTCTGCCATACAGATCGCCCATACTGCCGCCCACCTTGGCTACCAGCTGACCACCACCGGTTGGGCCCGACTGCAATACAACCGCACTATCTGCCAGCTCTTTTATTTTATTACGATTGGCAGAGAATGTCAAATTAGTTATCCACGTAAATCCTTTAGGGTTTGATACCGGACTCCCGTTTACAGCCAGCTCTATACCCCTGTTAGCAACCTTACCGATGTTAAGAACCTGTTTGCTATAGCCAGATGAAGCATCAACAACCCGGTTAAGGATCTGATTTTTGGTTACGCCTGAATACAATGCCAGGTCGAAACCCAGACGGTTTTTAAAAAACTGCATGTTCGATCCAATTTCAACAGTGTTGGTTCTTAATGGTTCCAGGTTTTCATCCGGCAATGTTGTCGGGTTTTTTACGCCACCCGGGTATGTACTGCCTGCTGAAGGATAAGTATATGCTGTGGTATATGCTATAAGCCCCCCGCTGCCAACGCTTGAAACCGATGCTCTGAACTTGGCAAAACTGATGGCTTCGGGCAGCTTAACAGCATCAGACAAAATAAAGCTGGCACTTGCCGAAGAGTAGAAAAACCCAGCCTTATCGCTTCTTCTGGGTGTTGCCAAAACGCTGTTCCAGTCTTCACGGCCGGTAAGATCCAGGTACAGATAGTTTTTAAAACTGGTTGATAACAGACCATAAAAACTGTTTAGCGCGTATTTGCTGCTATTGGGTATGGTTATCAATGTACCGGCACTATTAGCCATGGTGTACACACCCGGATTGATCAGTGAATCCGCCCTTACCTCATCTACCCTATAAGTATTTTTGAGCATACTGCCACCCGCAGTACCGGTTAGGGTAACATCTTTGTTTATCTTTTTATTATACCGTAACAGGAAATCGCCGCTCACCTCCTGCGAATAAATATTCTGGGTGCGATAAGAGCCTTTTGGAAACTTTGTTCCGGCATCATAAGGGCGCTCCTGGGCACGCTGCTCATAGCTCATATCAAGCGAGGTCCTCAACTGCAGGCTAAGCTCGTTGGTAATGTTGTAAGTAGCCTGCACGTTCCCGGTTACCGCGTTTCGGCTGGATCTGTTTATAAACTCATAGGAAACCGCATAAGGGTTTTCGGGAAATGAGCTGAACGGATACTCGATCGCACGGTTGGTTTGTCCGTTTTTCCAATAGTTTTTAAGCCAGTTCAAATCGGCACTGGGTTGCCAGAAAATGTACCAGTACATGAGCGATTGATTACCATAACCTGCACCAGGTAAATTATCACTGAATTTGTTCTGATAGTTTACTTTGGAGTTTATGGTTAGTTTGTCATTGATTTTGGAGTTTACAGATAATGCTACCGTATTTCGTCCATAACCGGTATTGGGCACTATCCATTTGTTGTCTACATTCGTTACCGAAAACCGGGCGGTGGTTTTATCGGTTCCCCCATCAATGCTTACAGAATTGGTAAAGGTTTGGCCCGTATCAAAAAAGTCGCGTGTCTGATTTTTATACGGTACCCAGGGCGTTCTGACGGTTGATTGTTTTTGGGTTATAGGATCAAACTGGTAGAACATTTGCCCGTCAAACCGCGGGCCGTAAGCCGAACTTGTTCCACTGGTACTTGCACCATCCGGACCCGCGCCATAGGAATAATAAGATGCACCGGCAAGGCCCTGCCCGTATTCATACTGAAGATCGGGCCAGCGATTTATTTTTTCTATAGAAGCGTTGGAATTAATGGTAATACCTAAGCCCTTTTTCTTGGCACTTCCGGATTTAGTGGTAATAATAACCGCCCCATTTGCACCACGCTGACCATATAAAGCTGCAGCACCCGGCCCCTTTAGTACAGACACGCTTTCGATATCTTCCGGATTAAGGTCATTAATACTGCTGCCATAATCAGCCGGCATGTTGTCACTTCCCGTGCCATAAACCGTTTCGCCGGAGATCCCTGTACGCCGCCCGCTTCCGTTGTTGATCACCACGCCGTCAACTACAATCAGGGCTTCGTTATCACCGGTAAGGTTATTTTCGCCACGTAATATGATCTTATTTGATCCTGTAGGGCCCGAATTTGACCTAACCAGATTCAAACCGGCTACCTTACCCGAAAGCGCATCGCTCCAGTTACTGGAAATCGCATCAGTAAGCTGTTGCCCTTTCACAACTGTGGCAGCATAACCAAGCGCTTTTTCATCACGTTTAATACCCAGGGCAGTAACTACCACCTCATTTAAAGTAGCATTTGATTTACCCAAATTAATAGTTATCCCTGTGGTAGCTTTATTAAAAGTCTGGCTCTGCGTTTCAAAACCAACGGTCGAAAAATTTAATGAACCCCCATTGGTAATCAGTACCGAAAACTTACCATCATTATTAGTAAAAGTTAGTAGTTTTTTATTTTCGTCGTTTACACTAACGCCTGCAAGTGGTAATTTATCTTCAGTAGATATCACAGTACCACTTACAATAATCATATCCAGCTTTTTGATTACCAGGTTACCGTCGATATTCTTAATACCGATGCCAGCCTGTTGCTGCAATACTTGTGCGAGCCTATCAAACGGCAAACTTTCATCGGGCAACGTAACCATGCTACTCATACTTACATTGGCATCAAAAGAAACTTTATAGCCATATTTAGCTTTGAGCGTATTGATAATAGATTGTACGCTGATGCGCCTCTTTTCAAAATTATACTGGCCGGATGGACCTACCTGTGCTTGTACAGTTACTGAGAAAAGTAACAGGAGCAAAAATGAGTACAGCTTTTTCCGGACAAAAAATGAGCGTTTTGGTTGTTTCATGTTTAATCAGAATATTATAATAGTGTGAGGGTTTTTATATCGATAATTGAGGCCGGTAGCGTAGCTTAAGCCCGGTAAAAGATTATTAATACCGGTATCTTTCATTTCGCCGCTGAAACGGGCTCGTTTACGGGCTGATGGCTGTACTTCGATTTTTACATTATACCAGCGCTGTAATTTCTCGGCTATCTCATCGGCATTGTTATTATTAAAAAACAGGGTTTGATTTTGCAGGGACGAAGCATCATGAGTATTTACTTTCGTAATGATCACTTGCTGGCTATTTAATTGATAAATAAGCTGCTGACCGGCCTTTAAATAATTGGTTTTACTATTGGCGGTTACACCTACCAGGCCAGTGGCTACCTTAACCTCGATATTTGATTTGGGACGCGAATAAACATTAAAAGATGTACCCAATACGGTTACCGCTAAATGGTTTAGTGTATGAATAATGAAAGGTTTCTGTGGATCGTGCTTGACCTCGAAAAAAGCTTCTCCGGTTAACTGGATCTCGCGTTTATTGATACCAAATGTGTTTGTATAACTGATCTTCGAATCAGGCGCCATAAACACCTGCGTACCATCGGGCAAAGTAAGTCGGCCTCCTATATTTTGTGCGCTTTGCAGCGTTTGCAGATTATTACCTACCTGTTTGGCCTTCTGTACATAAAACCAGCCTAAAAAGCAAAACAACAATAAACTGGCAGCGATCCCTGAGTACCAATATGGCCTTTGACTGGCTTTTTTATTGCCTGGTTTTGATAGCTCAAAAATCCTATCGAGCAGATGCAGCCATTGTTCGTCAATATCAATTTGCCTTAAAGGTTGCTCCAGTTGCTGTTTTCTGCGTTCCAGGTAAGTAAGCAGATATCGATATTCGGTTTGTTCATCAGCCCAGTTTACAACTTCCTGAGCTTCGCCGGGTCGGCATTCACCATTTACATAATTTAGTATTGTTTCCCAGTTCACGCTTTTTAATTTTATTTAAAGAGCATTAGGAACTCAGTTTCCACCTAAAGAAATAATTACGAGTTTGTTAACTTTTTGTTAAATACGATAAAACACCAAAGAGCCGGACTTGATCCGGCTCTTTGGTGTTTTAATATTCATTACGGGCTATTTTATTATACCAGTAATTAAATCATGTGGCTGTTTGCGGTAAGTATCATGCTAATCAACATTAGTCCGCCGGCAATAGTGGCTTTGTCAAAATTTCCATTATGAACAGCGTGCCCAAGCTGTTCAATAGCTTCGCGCATATTGTACTCTACTTTTTTCTCGGTAATGTCAAGCACCAGGGCTATTTCGGCATTTTTAAGGCCAAGTAACCTTAGTTCGATCATTTCCTTACGATGTGACGGCAGTTTATTGATCAGTTCTTCAACTATTTTGATAGATTGTTTGGCAACAAATTTTTCAAAAGGGTTGTAGGTATTCTCGGGAATATTAAAAGCATCATCGGGCAATTGTGATGTTTGATAGCGCGATGACAAGGCCTTTAGAGTACCATTTTTTGCCGCGCGGAATAAATATGGTTTCAGCTCATTAATTTGCAACTTATCCTTTTGCTGCCATAAATTGAGAAACAGGTCGGAAAGGATATCCTTTGCCAGTTCCTCATCATTGATCATGGCTTTTACATAACTGAACAAGGGATTGTAATTTTCCCTAAATATGCGTTCAAATCCATCCAATGTATGTAATAGGGGCATATTTACTGTTTCCATCATCGGATTGCAAATTAAACCCGGGCATGTTTATATAACAAAACATCCATGTTAAATTTATATTAACAACAACTTTTCAAATTAAAAAGACCTGTAATCTATGATAACATAAACTACAGGTCTTTCTTATTTTTACTAATGTAAACCCCAAAAATGATGGTTTACAATTTTGTACCCCCGGTTAAATTATATTCTGAAATTTAAAGAAAAATATGGATACCACCCTTCATTAGAGTGCCCGGCAAGCAACTGTACAATAGTTAAGCCGGCTGGCGAAAAGTATAAACCACCGCCAACACCCTGGTGCCAGGTAGTTGAATGTTCATCTTTTATCCAAACCCGGCCCGCGTCATAAAACCCGGTTAAGCCCAACTCACCCGGTAAAATATAACTGGCTATCTTAGCCACCTTTACCCTACCCTGAAGATTGTTAAATACCATTTGCTGACCGGCAAACCTGTTTTGAAGAAAACCAAGCAAATTCCCCTGTCCACCCAGGAACAGGGATTGATAAAATGCGGGATCGCCTATGGTTACACCACCGCCGACACGATCTGATAATACTATAGTACCCTTTGAATTTAATTTCTGGTAATAGGTAAACTCCGGCTTAATCTGCATATATGATTTGGAGTAATTGTTAAGCCCGGTATAACCCTGAACAACTACGTTGAAATAAAAGCCAGCGGATGGTAATATATAATTGTTACGGCGGTTGCTCACATAATTTAAAATCAATCCGACATGCGCTTTGTCCTTAATTAAAGTAGTACTATCATAAGAATTGATATGGGTGGATGGCAGGGTAATAAACTTTCCGGCATTATCCCCGGGGTTCATATGATAGAATTGTAATGACGGACCTGCACTAAATGTACTTCCTTTACCTGTATGCCAGCGCAAAGCAGGGTCTAATTGATAGGTATCGAAACGGGCACGATAAAACCGGCGATACCCTGGAAATTTGGTAAGCTTGGTTTCATTACCACGCCCAAAAAAGTTCATCGTATTATCCGGTGCCTGGATGTAAGCCTGCATTGTAAAATCGGCTTTACCTATAGCCTGGATCCATTCCCCGTTATACTTGATCCTGAACGCGTCCGTAGCAAACGAATGGGTGATCATTACCTGTTGTATAGTAGAATAAGGTAATTTCCGAAACCCATCTACACCTTTATACTTAAAACCTAATCCTAATAAGAAACCATCATCGGCATTAATAGCGGCTGTTGCCAGGGGCATCCAAACATTGTAAAGGTTAGTAGGGACAAACCGGTTGTTCAGCGTATCGGCAGACAAGTGCTTACTAACCCGGTTTACACTACCCGTAAAACTGGTACTGTCTTTTGGCCCATAAACTTTTACACTATTGTTGGTTTGTTTTACATCGAAAGTTTTGTCATCAACGCTATCAATAATACGTAGTTTAATTGGCGACGAAGCATTATTGATCAATATATGATCATTACCTGCGGCAGTGTACAACCTTAATTCTTTGGTTATATCCGGCTGATAAATCATATCCCATATTTTATTTTTAGCCTCACCTTTTTTGTTAAGGCTTTCTACTGTTACATGCATAGCCTTGTTGGGTGCATCGCTAATGGTGATTTGTTCGTCCTTATCGGTGGTGTGCAGGTCAACTATCCTGTTTATAAAACGATAGTATTCGGCCATGGCAGCTGGTATATCGTCCCTGCGTTTTTGCAGTATGGATAATAGTTCCCGGTGTCGAAAATCATACGTTTCTTTAGGTAACCGTTTTAAGCCGGCTTCTAAAACCTCGTCCGTTTCGGCTTTAACAAATTCATTAGCGATACGCATCCAATCATCATAACTTATCTGGGCATCCGGAAATTGCTTCATAAACCTTGTTTTAAACAAGGAATATTTCACCCCGGAGAGATCACCCTTAAAATTTCCTAACAAAGGATCGATCCAGGGAAGCGCGGCTATAGATGGAAATAAGCCCTGGTTAACATGGAATACCTGGTCACGGTCGCGAGGTACAGCTACATAATGTCTTGCTTTATCATCTTTAGTTACTGCCCAACGCCATTGGTCTTCGTGCCTATCCCAATCGCCTATTAATAAATCAAGCATACGTGCTCGTAAAAACGCCTCGCCATCAAGCCGGTTACCATAGTTTTTAGTTAGCTCACGCTGCATCTTAAAGGTATTGTCAGATTCGCCTATAGGTTCGCGTTCTTCCAGTAAGCATACCATATTGGTGAATATTTTACTATACTCGCCCAAGGCCGGATCATCCGCAACCACACCAATAACCGGGTTAGCATGAGGTACTTTCGCAGCAGCAGCCAACGGAGGAACGATAAGGGCTGAATACGGATGTTGAGCACTAAACTCATCAGCTACCCAATCAACGGCAAATGTACCTTGTAAACCCTCCGGTAATAACTTATCAGGTACTTTTTCAACGCTCCTTAATACCCACTCCCTGCCAGTTTTATCTTCCAGGCGTAATGATTTTGACTGCATGCCGCCGCCTTGTTTTATAGTTGTTAAACCTCCGTTAACCTGCGACAACCTGATCACCGGTAGTTTAACAGACATGGCCCATTCTTTACGAAAGTTCGTACCAAATAACCAGCGATGTACGCCTGTCACATCATTATAAGAAGGGTGAATTTTGACTATAGTACTATCCGGAAACTTTTGCCAGGCAGACGGTGCTATTTCCTGAGCCTGCACGGGTATTACAAACGCTAAACAAACAAGTAGAGAAGGTATTTTTTTTATCATGGGTTAATTTTTGTACTTGAAATATTTAGCTAAGAATTAAATTAATGAAATTACTTATATAGCTGATAAAACAATTTACTTATATAGACAAACCTATTAAGTGAAGCATCTATGAATAATATCTACGACGAATTTAGCTTAAATTAAACTTAATTAAAAATCACAAACGGCAAAAGCATAGTCCTCTTTAAATGAGCGAACTGGTAAAATATATTATTTATTTGTGGTTTTTACATCTATATAAAAACAAAAGCCCTGTAAATAACTTGATTTACAGGGCTTCAGAATCGATCTTTTAACCTGAGAAAGATTATTCTGTTCTTTTGATATACTGTTTGTTGCCACTTGGAGATAAAGTATACTTACCGCCTCTTGGGCCTAAATATATAGTTCTGCCTTTATCATCTTTACCAATAGCTTTATCCTCAGATTTATTTGCGGCTTCGGTAACAGTTTTTGTTGCTTTTGCTTTTTTAGTACTAACTGCTGCAGTTACATCATCTTTAGCATCTTTTGCCTTTGCAGTAGCCTTTTCTGCTTTATCATCAGCTTTTGTTTTAGCATCTTTTGCTGCTGCTACTTTATCATCAGCTTTTGACTTTGCGTCTTTTGCTTTTGCAGTGGCTTTATCCGCTTTATCTTCAGCCTTGGCTTTAGTCTCTTTTGCAGTTGCTACTTTATCGTCGGCTTTGGATTTAGCATCTTTTGCTTTGGCAGCTTCCTTTTCGGCTTTAGCATCGGCCTTGGCTTTTGCCTTTGCAGCAGCTTTATCGGCTTTGTCGTCGGCTGTTGCTTTTGCTTTATCGGCTGCTTTTTCTGTTTTATCGGCAGCTTTCTTTTTAGCTTTTTTTACAGCAGCGTCAGTTGTTTGTGCAAACGTATTGGCACTTACTAATAATACTGAGAATAATAATACAAATAATTTTTTCATGTTAAAATAATTTAGTTGTAACGAAATAATTGAAATTTGGTTTAGATGTTTAACAGTTTCGACTTGATACTATACTAATAGGTTTAAAACAGCTCCTCAGTTTATTTTCTCTACTATTAAAACATTCTCAATAGATGAAGAAATTCTGTAAACAGATGATTTAATACTTTCTTGTACCCCCCGGATAATTTATCTAACAGATGGGATATGGAGATTTCGATGCTTCCTTTGCTGATTTATCGAAATACTTGTTTTTTTGTTGATACCTCTTGAATGAATTCTTCCATAATTAATAGATTTAAGTTCAATAAATGTTCATAATGATTATTTAAATCTAAAAAAAATAAATGAAGAATTAGTTGTTTCCACTTATTATTTCAAAAACCAAAGTCACCAATATAAAAAAAGCTCAATGGTCTTAATATTAAAAAAACGACTAACATTTAGCCACTTATAACCTATGGTTAAATCATATCAACATGCTTTAATTAAATACCTATATAAGCACTTGATCAAATTATTCTTTTTATAAAAACAAAGCTTACTCCTTATCCAAACTATTTCATTTATTCAAAAAAATGTATATTCGTGTAAATCAAAAATCTACAACCATGGGAAAATTTGCAACTAAAACAGGTAAAGACGGACAACATTATTTTAATCTTTTAGCTACTAATGGTCAGGTGATTCTTTCAAGCGAAGGATATACAACAACTGCTGCTATGCATAATGGTATCGAATCTGTTAAAAAGAATGCGTCTGATGATAAGCATTTTGAAAGAGCCGACTCTAAAAATGGGAAGTTTTATTTTAATCTGAAAGCATCCAACGGTCAGGTGATTGGCAAGAGTCAAATGTATGAAAGTGTTGCCAGCCGCGACAATGGCATTGAATCAGTTAAGAAAAATGCTCCAGATGCACCTACTGTAGAAGAGTAATTCATCAAAAATTTCGAATAGCAAAATGCTCCGGACTCATTTCCGGGGCATTTTTCATTTAAATATTCTTTATAACTCACCTGGCTTTTTTCCGTATTGCTTTTAAATTTGACCGGCAGAAATAAAATGGCACTAAGCAGCAATATCTGCAGAGATCATAAGGACAATTATTATGACAATTTTGAATGGCCCGTACGCTGTTTTAAGATGAGAAAAAATCAGGATTCTAACTTTGATGAATACAGGCACATTTAACCAGCTCATAAAATAAAGCCCCTTGGATGATATGATCCAAGGAGCTTTTGCAGTAAGTGATAAGTCAAAAATTATTAAGATCTATACTTTTTTAATAACCTTTAGCCGTTTGTGCCGATTTTAAATTGGCGTTATGATCAAGCGCACTTTGCGGATATGGCATCAACACAAATTTTGATTGCCATTTACGCTCCTGTACAATGTTATTAGTGATGTCATAAATATTCTGCATTACATTTTGTGCAATATTCCACCGCCTGATATCAAATAAACGTTGCCCTTCGGCCGCCAGTTCTATACGGCGCTCATTCTGTATAACCTGGCGCAATTTATCCTGGGTATTGATGGTAGCCTGTGCTATTGGAGGCATTCCTGCACGGTCGCGGATATCATTAAGTGCCGCGTAAATGGTAGCATCTGGGCCACTTACTTCATTCTTGGCTTCGGCATAAGTTAACAGTATCTCGGCGTAACGAATGATCGGAAAATCCTGTGCCCCGTCCCAATCGGCAGCGGTGTAAGCTGGGTCAACCAGTTTCTTGAAATTATAACCTGTTTTGCTATTATTATTGCCCCCTTTTCCCCAGGTAAAGTTATATCCGGAAGTAAAACCATTCCACGGATTTGTAGGAAACAATATGCTGGCATATAACCTGGTATCACGGTTTTTAAATTCGGCAAGATAAGCTGAATTTACTGTCCCGTTATTATAATTGGTTGCACGTGTAGCTGCGCTTGGGGGTGTAAACATATTACCGTTCCTGTCCCAATAGGCATTGATTAGTTCCTGGGTTGGCGTAATCGAGCTCCATCCACCCAGATCAGATGGTGGAAATAAGGTGCGGAGTCCGTTACCATTTGCATATGATGAATTGCTTACATTTTGCGAGGCCAGAATAATTTCTTTACTGCTTTGTTCATTTACCGCCCAAAATTGCTGTTCGTAACTGGCCAGACCCTTGTAAAATTTTTGTTTATCATCATCGTTAGCAAAAGTTACCAGGTTGGTGTAATCATCCTTCATATCATCGGCCGTAATGGTCGGTTTTCTGAATAGTTGGTAACCTGCTCCCATCACTTTTTGGGCGCTGGCTGCGGCATCGGCCCATTTGCCAAACTGAAGCTGAACCCTTGCCATAATAGCCCATGTAGCTCCTGAGGTGATCCGGCCGGTTTCATTATTAATTCCACCCGCGTAACTTGCAGGCAGGTCTGTTACCGCACTTTGCAGTTCTGATAAAACAAAAGCTATAACATCTGCCTGAGGCGTTGGGGTAACTCCGGTGGTCGCTGGGTCTGTGTAACTATTTTTAAGCAACGGAACAGGGCCGAATATCCTGGCCAGTTCAAAATAGGTAAAAGCTCTCAAAACCCGGGCTTCGGCAATAAACCGTTTTTTAAGACCCGCATCCATCGGTGTTTTATCTACATTATCCAGAAAGTAGTTATATCTACGGATAAACGAATAACGGTTATTATAACCCTGGTCAAGAGTAGCATCAATATCTCCGGCTGCAATAGATGTAGCATTACTTTCCCATGGATATTGGGCATAAGCATTATCAGAACCACCATCATCATAGGCATAATAATACCCTGTGCCGGTATTGTTATTAGTGTTTAGGTATGCATAACAGCCGTTGAGCGCTAAGCGGGCATCGTTTGCTGATGTCCAAAAGGTAGAATTTGATACCTGATCCTGCGGAAGCAGATCAAGTGATGATTTTTTACAACTACTTAATGTATAGAGTGTAAAAGATATAATGGATATATATAATATTCTTTTCATAAAACTTCAATTAAACAGTGTGAGTTAAAGCGTGAGGTTTACGCCAAATGAGTATGATTTTATTTGAGGATATGCAGCGCGTTGAGAGGCGGCTTCAGGGTCAAAATCTTTTAATCTCTTGTCGCCCTTGATAGTGAACGGGTTATTACTTGATGCATAGATCCGTAAACCACGTATATGTATTTTTTGGAGAACAGATTTAGGGATGCTGTAACCCAGTGTTAATGATTTGATCCTGAAATAATCGGCATTAAACAACCAAAAACTTGATTGTTTTAAGTTTTGTGTATTATCTGCAGATGTTAATAAACGGGGATATGATGCATTTGGATTAGGGTTTGCCGTTGTCCATCTATCCAAAGCGTAGGCTTTTACTCCTGCCCCGTTAAAAAACGCCTGGGAAGCTTCATCTTCCAGGTATACTTTCACATCAGAAACACCCTGACCTAATAAAGCAAAATCAAAGTTTTTGTAGTTTGCGGTGAGGTTAACTCCGTAAGTAATGTAAGGCACATCATTGCCAACAATCACACGGTCATCTCCGTCAATTTTTCCATCTCCGTTTTGATCCACGTATTTGATATCACCCGCTTTGGTACTGGTTGACTGGGTGGCATGTTGTGCAACTTCGGCGTTTGTGGCGAATAAACCGTCGGCCTGCCACATATAAAACGAACCAATGGCCGTGCCAACACGGTTAACATAATATCCGTTCACCTGGTCACCCAAACCACCAAGATCAATTACCTTATTCCATATACGGCTAAAGTTTCCTCCCACTGAAAATTTAAACTCGCCTATATGATTATTATAATTCAGGGATAATTCAAATCCTTTATTTTGAACTTTTGCCAGGTTTGCAGAAGGTGTTGTATTTACGTTAGGATCCGTTGAAAAAATGAGCCCCGCTTCATCTGGCAAAGATGGATTTGTTAATAATATACCATTAGTCATCCTGTTAAATGCATCTACCTGCAGGTTCAGTTTATTATTAAACAAGCCCACGTCTAAACCCACATTGGTCATGGTTACTTTTTCCCAGGATAATGTAGGGTTATACAATTTGCCCGGCCAAACACCATCTTGCTTGCTTTCGTCCAAAATTACGGCCGTACCAGTTTTTAAGCCATCATAAAAATCATAATTACCTACATTGCTAATGTTACCAAGCTTACCCCATGAACCGCGTATTTTTAATTCGGATAACCAGGTAATATTTTTCATAAAATCTTCCTGGGATATACGCCAGGCTGCCGAAAAAGACGGATAAGACCCCCAGCGATGCCCCGGTGCAAATTGTGATGAACCATCGGCCCGTATACTGGCCTCCAGTAGGTACCTGTCGTTATAAGAATAATTGAACCTGGCAAATACCGATTCAAAGGCATTGGCATTAATATTTCCGGTACTTGTTGTATTTAAAGGATCGGCGGAACCCGCATTAATAGCGTTAAGATCATTATTAACAAAATTTTTACGCACAACTTCAATGGTACGGTCGTCATATCGTTCGTATGAAGCTCCTCCCAATAGTTTAGCATAATGTTTACCTACTGTTTTTTCATAACTGGCTGTAGCTTGCGTTAATAATTTGCTGCTCGTTTCCCAGGACTCATCCAGTTGGTTTGGAGTTACCCCAGTGCCACTTATTGGCGCTCCTGTAGTGAAGCTTAAGATAGGGTCAATAGTACTGGTAAAGGTTGAGCTTACGTAATTATAAGTATTGTAGGATACCAATCCATTAATATTTAAACCCTGAACAGGGGTATAATTACCATTCACAGATCCAATAAATCTGGTGCTCACATACGAGTTTCTGCCGCCTTCGGCCAAAGTACGCAATGGGTTACCTGCTGCCAATGTTCCATCTACTATTCCACCATTAATACTCCCCCATTCACCATTACTTTGTTTATTCACCATTAAAGGCACTTCCCGGTTAAGGGTGGTAAAGCTCACATTGCCGCCTTTGTTATCCAGGCCATCGCGGATATAAGATACATTTGATCCTATTTTAAATTTATCGCTAACTTGTGATTCCGTATTTGAACGGAACGAATAACGCTGGAGATTTTTTCCCGGTAGCAGTGAATTTTGATCAAAGAACGATCCACTTACAAAATACCTGGTTTTACCGCCACCAGATATATTGATCTCATGCTCTGTGATCGGCGCCGATTTTCGTAAGGTCAGCTTATACCAGTCATTGTCAGGAAAATGATCTGGATCTGAGTGATCCTGTATTTTTTGAAGGTCGCCTACGGAAAACTTTGGCGACTTGCCAGCATTAGTAAGGGCCTCATTTGTTAATGTGGCATAATCATAAGCACCTAACCAATGAGGTAATACTGTTGCTTTTTGGGCGCCATAATAGGCATTGTAATTGATAAGCATCTGCCCTTCCTTACCCTTTTTTGTGGTGACCAGCATAACACCATAAGCAGCACGGGAACCATAGATTGCAGATGCGGACGCATCTTTTAAAACAGATATGCTCTCCACATCATTTGGATTGATACGGGCAAAATCACCTGCAGATATAGGTATTCCATCAACTACAAAAAGCGGACTTGACGTACCCAGGTTACCACGCCCCCGTACATTCACTGAACCAATATCACCGCCAACATCCCCAGGCCTTGAAATAATCGTTAATCCGGGAACTGTACCTTCTAAGGCGTTAGTTAAAGAAGTAACCGGACGGTTCACCAATTCTTTAGTGTTAACTGTATTAACAGCTCCAGACAAGTTCACTTTCTTTTGCGTACCATAACCCACCACAACAACCTCGTTTAAGGCTTTTGATGATGCCGATAATACTACTGTTAAGTTGGTTTTACCATTGAGGCTAACATCTTTGGAATTATATCCAATAAATGAGAATGTTAAAATACCATTTGCAGGCACATTGATGGTAAATTTGCCATTGTCTGTAGTACTTACTGCCTCCGTGGTACCTTTTACCGCTACGGTAACACCAGGCATTGGTTGTCCTTCTGTGTCTTTTACAACCCCGGTAATTTTCACCTGGGCCAAAGTCAATAAAGAAAACATTAACAACAAGCCTGTTAAAAACACTTGTTTTTTGTAAAATTTGATCATAATTTATTGTTTTATTGGGTTTGAATGGATTAGACGACTGCCCTTTTAAAAGGGATATCCAAATCCTAAGTTAGACAGGCTGACTGTGTAAAACCTAATGTTTCAAGGCTCTAACTCAACGCAAACGTTTGATTGACATTTATTATTAAGTATATGAAAATCAAACATTTAACATAAATATCATTTTTTCTACCTGGCACTTCAGCTGTAAGTATCCGATGGTTTCAACCGTATTTGGCTCTTTCCCAGATAAATGTTACACAAACGTTTGATAATGGAGTTCAATGGTTCTTAACAACAATTTTCCGGCTAAAAACAATTGCTGCTTTTTATTGGAAAGGAAACATTTAAAAATGCGTGTGGATATTTTTCACACATTTGTAAATAACAGATTATTCAGGGCGAAAAATTTCACAAACATCTGCGGAGTTGTCTAACTTCGGACACTATGTCATCGTTGCTTATATATCGTGAAAAATCATATCAATAATATTTATATCGTAGGTCTGGGTGCAATTGGCGGTATGTATGCAGCCAAATTACAGGATATAAATCCCGGTCTGGTAAAGATCATCGCCTCGGCCGCACGCATTAAGAACTATCAAAATTCCGAAATCAAGGTTAATGAAAGGCACTATAAATTCAATTATATTCAACCGGGTGATCGTTCTGCCCCTCCTGCTGATCTTATTCTTGTTGCGGTTAAAGCGCCACAACTTGCAGGGGCCATAAATGATCTGAGGGGATTTGTGCATGATGATACCATTGTTATTTCATTACTCAATGGGATCTCCAGCGAAGAACAAATAGGCGAAAAGATTGGGATAAAGCACCTCCTTTTTGCCTATGGCGTAGGAATGGATGCTGTTCGGGATGGAAATGTGATCTCTTATTCCAATCCGGGCCGGGTAGTTTTTGGTGAAAAGAACAATAGTACACTATCAGCAAGAGTGCTGGCTGTAAAGGAACTGTTTGAACAGGCAGCTATACCCTATCACATTCCCGCCGATATGTACAAAGCCCTCTGGTTTAAATTTATGATGAATACCGGCATTAACCAGGCATCGGCCGTATTGAGAGCGCCGTACCGGCAGTTTCAGCACAACGAACAAGCCCGTAAACTGATGTTGATGGCTGCCGAAGAGGTAATTACCTTGTCGCATGAAATGAATATTTTTCTGGGACCGGCTGATATTGATGAATTTATCCGCATAGTTGACGGCCTTGGCGCCGACGGAAAAACATCTATGTTACAGGATATTGAAGCCGGACGAAAAAGTGAGGTAGAACTTTTTGCCGGCACAGTAATAGAGCTTGGCCGGAAATACCACGTACCTACTCCTGTTAATGAAACTTTATATACCATTATCAGGGCATTGGAAATAAGCCGCGAAAGTAATTAGTTATTGTCCTGTAGAGACGCATATTTGCCTCTCTCAATTTCGGGACATATAATACCCAGGTTATCTCTCCATATAACTGAAGACTCAAATATGTATCTTCACAAAATGATTAGCATTTTTAAATAGTCGCATGATCCTCCATTTTAAATTTTGTTTATTTGAAACTTTTTATACTTTTGTTTTAGTGTTATATTAACAATTAATATTCACAACCAGTTATAAATGTTTTACCAACAACGCAGTCAGTTTATTTTTTTTTCTTTATTCAGTCAAAGAATCATTAAAAATTCGAATTAGCTATATAAGTACAAATCAAAATAAGTGTTATTTAAACACTAATAATACATGAACAAAGATCAATTAGTGATTGGGGTAGATTACGGATCAGATTCTGTACGCTCCGTTATCGTAAATGCTTCCAATGGCGAAGAAATAGCTTCGTCAGTATATGAATACCCCCGCTGGCGCGATGGCTTATTTTGTGAGCCGGGCATAAACCAGTTCAGGCAGCACCCACAGGATTATATTGATGGACTGGAGGTTACTATTAAAGACTGTATTACTCAGGCAGGCGGGCCTAATATTGTTGAATCTATAAAAGGCATTTCTGTCGATACAACAGGCTCTACCCCAGTAGCGGTTGACACTTATGGTACGCCCCTGGCTTTAACACCCGGTTTTGAAAATAACCCGAACGCTATGTTTGTGTTATGGAAAGATCATACCGCTATTAAAGAAGCCGCTGAGATCAACGCCCATGCCGCTTTGTTTGATACCAATTACCTGCAGTATGTAGGCGGCATTTACTCATCCGAGTGGTTTTGGGCCAAATTATTGCACGTTTTAAGGGTTGACGAAACCGTACGAAACGCTGCCGCCTCCTGGGTAGAGCATTGCGACTGGATACCTTTTTTACTCACCGGCGGCACCGATGCTAAGGTCATAAAACGTGGGCGTTGCTCCGCCGGACATAAAGCCTTATGGGCCGAAGAATTTGACGGTTTACCTCCTGATGATTTCTTTTCATCGCTTGACCCATTATTAAAAGGTTTTACTGATAAACTCTATAAAGATACTTACACCGCCGACCAGGCCGCTGGCACCCTAAGCGACGAATGGGCACAACGCTTGGGTTTGTCCACTGGTGTCATAGTGGGTACCGGTGCATTTGACGCGCACATGGGTGCTGTTGGCGGGCAAATTGAACCTTATTACCTGAGCAAGGTAATGGGCACCTCTACCTGCGATATACTGGTTGCTCCAACAGTCAATATGCAAGGCAAACTGGTGCGCGGTATATGCGGACAAGTAAATGGCTCAGTTATTCCGGGGATGGTAGGTTTAGAAGCCGGGCAATCGGCTTTTGGTGATACTTATGCCTGGTTTAAAAATATCATTTCATGGCCAATCAACCACCTGTTATCCAAATCAAAAATAATTGATGAGGCTACTATTAAAGCTTTAAAAGCCGAGCTGAGTGATCTGATTATACCTGACCTTAGCGCACAGGCAGATTTGATCCCAATTGATGAGCCCAATGAATTGGCTGTCGACTGGCTTAACGGCCGCCGCACACCCGATGCCAACCAGGAATTAAAAGGAGCCATAACCGGTTTGAGTTTAGGCTCTGACGCCCCTCGTGTTTTCCGAGCCCTGGCAGAAGCTACCTGCTTTGGCGCAAAAAGTATTGTAGACAGGTTTATTACCGAAGGTATCCCAGTTAAAGGCATTATTGGGATTGGCGGCGTGGCAAAAAAGTCGCCTTTTGTGATGCAGATGATGGCCGATGTGCTGGGCATGCCTATCCGCATCCATCAGTTTAAACACACTTGCGCCCTGGGTGCAGCCATGTTTGCCGCTGTAGTAGCCGGTGTATACTCCACCGTTGAAGAGGCCATGACAGCCATGGGTGGCGGCTTTGATGAAGAATACTATCCCAATGCCTCTCGTACAGCTATTTACAGCAAGCGCTATGAGCAATATAAAGATCTCGGCGCGTTTGTAGCCAGCCAAACAGCCAGGATAACAGAAGCCGAATTTCAAAACAGTTAAAAACCGCATGAGCAAGTATAAACATATCAAGCAAACGGCTTATGAGGCCAATATGCAGTTACCCAAACTTAGCCTGGTGCTATTCACTTTTGGAAACGTAAGTGCTGCAGACAGGGATCTTGGCGTTTTCGCCATCAAACCCAGTGGTGTACCATATGATAATTTAACGCCCGAAAAAATGGTGATCGTTGATTTTGATGGCAATACGGTCGAAGGTGATCTGCGGCCATCATCAGACACCAAAACACATGCTGTTTTGTATAAACATTGGGATGGTATTAACGGCATTGTACACACCCATTCTACTTACGCTACCTCTTGGGCACAGGCACAGCGCTGTATCCCTATTTTCGGTACAACTCATGCCGATCATTTAACTACCGACATTCCATGTGCACCACCGATGGACGATAATAGGATAGCCGGCGATTATGAATACCAGACAGGTTTCCAGATCATGGATCACTTTAAGAATAACGGACTTGATTATAAAGAGATTGAAATGATACTGGTGGGCAACCATGCCCCTTTTACCTGGGGCAAAACTGCCGATAAAGCAGTTTACAACAGCGCCGTTTTAGAAGCTGTTGCGCATATGGCCTACTTAACAGAACAAATAGATAATAATGCTCCCCGTTTAAAAGATTCGCTAATCAAAAAACATTACGAACGCAAACACGGACCCGATTCTTATTACGGCCAATAACCCATTCTATGAAACTACATTGTTTAATAATATTTGTGGCATGTATTCTGCTCAACACACAAATATCTGCCCAAAACAAAATAGCCGCTACGCCGCCAATGGGCTGGAATAGTTATAACTGTTTTGGCTCAGCTGTTCATGAAGATGAGGTTAAAGCTAATACCGATTACATGGCCAAATATTTAAAGCCATATGGCTGGCAATATATTGTAGTCGATTTTTTATGGTCGTATGATAATCCTCCCGGCAGTAATATCGGCAACCCTTTCCAAAAACGGTTAGATGACGGATCCTATATCCCCTGGCTAACCATGGACAAATGGGGACGATTAACACCGCAGCCCAATAAATTTCCGTCAGCATTTGGCGGTAACGGCTTTAAACCGCTTGCTGATTATGTGCATGCGCAGGGCTTAAAATTCGGCATCCACGTAATGCGCGGCATCCCAAGGCAGGCTGTTTGGGCAAAATCGCCGATAAAGGGCACTAATAGTATCACTGCAGATATGGTTGCTGACACCAATTCCAAATGCCCCTGGATGAACCACATGTACGGGCTCGACATGAAAAAGCCTGGCGCGCAGGAATATCTGAATTCCTTATTAGAACTATACGCATCATGGGGAGTAGATTTCATCAAAGTTGATGACCTATCGCGCCCCTATAGCGCGGCTGAAGTGGAAGGTTATAAAAAAGCGATCGATCAATGTGGCCGACCCATTGTTTTAAGTCTTTCACCTGGCGAAACCCCACTTAATCAGGCTGCTCATGCCACCCAATACGCCAATATGTGGCGCATGGCCGACGACTTTTGGGATAACTGGAAAGAGGTACTGCACATGTTTGATTATGCCAAAAGCTGGGAAGGCGTAGGCGGCCCCGGTCACTGGCCTGATTGTGATATGATACAGATCGGTAAGCTATCCAAACGCGGCCCGGTTGGTGTTGAACGGTATAGCCGTTT
Organism: Mucilaginibacter sp. RCC_168; assembly: GCF_041355315.1. Classification (NCBI taxonomy): domain Bacteria; kingdom Pseudomonadati; phylum Bacteroidota; class Sphingobacteriia; order Sphingobacteriales; family Sphingobacteriaceae; genus Mucilaginibacter; species Mucilaginibacter sp. RCC_168. The sequence continues at coordinate 135,219 of NZ_JBFUPN010000006.1, read as the reverse complement.
TACTGAAGATGAGCTTTATACCCATATGACCTTCTGGAGCATATATCGCTCGCCCCTGATGCTGGGTGGTAACCTGCCAGAAAACCGAGATCTGGAACTAAAGCTGTTTACCAACAATGAGGTACTTGCTGCCAACCAAAACGGAGAAAACCCGCGCCAACTGTATAAAAAGGATGGTGCCATGGTTTGGTATTCGCATGTACAAAACAGCAAAGATCTGTATGTCGCCTTATTTAACATTGGTGATAATCCAAAACCGGTGGCTGTAGACTTTGCATCTCTCGGCCTCAAAGGTAAAGTAAAGGTCCGCAACCTCTGGAAAAAACAAAATATCGGCCAGTTAAAAAAAAGGTATCAACAAAATATCAATCCACATGGTGCCGCCCTGTTTAGGCTATCGCCGGGTAACAATTAATATCAATCAATAATTCAGTAACTGAGTAGGTGGATCACTAATTCACTAAATCAATAATTCAATAATATAAAATGATCGACCTAAAAACATTTGAAGTTTGGTTCATTACCGGGAGCCAGGATCTATACGGAGAAGAAACATTAAGGCTGGTAGCCGAGCATTCGCAACAAATTACAGCAGGGCTGGATAGTTCCGGCAAAATCCCTGTCCGTGTGGTTTACAAACCCGTTGTAAAAAGCACTGATGAAATATACACAACATTACAACAGGCAAACTTGGCCGAAAACTGCATTGGTGTTATCGCCTGGATGCACACCTTCTCCCCTGCCAAAATGTGGATCAGGGGTTTAAGCATCCTGAAAAAGCCGCTGCTACACCTGCACACGCAATACAACCGCGATATTCCATGGAGCTCTATCGATATGGATTTTATGAACCTGAACCAAAGCGCCCATGGCGACCGGGAATTTGGTTTTATGGTATCGCGTATGCGCATTAACCGCAAGGTAGTAGTTGGGCACTGGCAGGATCCCGAAGTTTTAAACCAGATAGAAACCTGGACACGCGCAGCGGCCGGCTGGCACGACTGGCAAGGCGCTAAGTTTGTACGCTTCGGCGACAATATGCGTTTCGTTGCCGTTACCGATGGCGATAAGGTGGAAGCCGAACTAAAATTTGGCTTCTCGGTAAATACCTATGGCATTGGCGATCTGGTAGCGGTGATCAACGAGGTATCTGACGCCGATATTAATACGCTGATAGATGAGTATGAAGCTACCTACACTATGGATGCTTCGCTTAAAAAAGGTGGCGAAAAACATTCATCCGTTTATGAAGCGGCAAGGATAGAGTTAGGCTTGCGCAAGTTCTTAGTCAACGGCGGCTTTAAAGGTTTTTCGGACACATTTGAAGATCTGCATGGCATGGTACAATTACCAGGTATTGCTGCCCAGCGCCTAATGGCAGATGGTTACGGTTTTGCAGGCGAAGGAGATTGGAAAACCTCGGCCCTGGTACGTGCTTTTAAGGTAATGGGAGCCGGACTAAAAGGCGGTAATGCCTTTATGGAAGATTATACTTATCATTTCGATCCTAATAATGCACTGGTGCTGGGATCGCATATGCTGGAGGTTGATGCCTCTTTGGCCAATGATAAAGCAGCGTTGGAAGTTCATCCTTTGGGTATAGGAGGCAAGGCAGATCCGGCAAGGCTGGTATTTAACGTAGCAGGCGGCCCGGCGCTAAACGCGGCATTGGTAGATATGGGAAACCGTTTCCGCTTGCTGATCAATGAGGTGGAGGCTGTTGAACCGGTGAATGACTTGCCTAAGCTACCCGTTGCCCGGGTGCTGTGGAAACCATATCCCGATATGAAAACCGGCTGTGCCGCATGGATATACGCTGGCGGGGCACACCATACTGCCTACAGCCAGAATTTAACCGCAGAACATCTGCAGGACTTTGCCGATATGGCAGGAATTGAGTTTTTACGCATTGGAAAAGATACCCGTATTGACCAGTTCCGTAATGAGATCAGGTGGAATGAAGTAGCTTATAGATAATTGCATTATAAGGCCCGATGTATAGACTACATCGGGCCTCATGTTATTCAATTTATTGCAGCTGATCCAAAATCGATCTTTCAGATGTTTGTAAAAGGATTTGTTCTGGTTTAAGTAATTCTAATACAACCACTTCATTTCTGCCTTTTTTAAGCCACTCGGCCGGTAGGTATATGGTTTGTTGCGGGCCAATGCTCCAGTATTTACCCAAATTGTGCCCATTTACCCATACTACACCTTTACCCCATTTGCGCATATCCAGGTAGGTGTCGGCAATCTTATCTAAATTAAATAAACCTTTCTTAATCACTGGTGCTTTACTTTTATAAGCTATCGACTGGTACTTTAAACCATCCAGATTTTTGAATGGCAGACTATACATTTTCCAGTTGTTCAATTCGGCATGGTTAAACCGTACTTTTTCGGTAATGCCTTTTTTATTTTGTAAAAGATACTTGCCAAAATTAATCCGACCCAGATTTTCAACCAATATATCCAGCGTTACCTTACCTACAGGTAAGGTAACTGGTAAACTATCTTGCTTTAAACGACGATCAAGTGTACCGACGGTTTTTCCATTGACCATAATAACTGCATAATCCCTTAACTCCTCTAATTTCAATACGCCGCTGATTCCTCCTTTTATAATAGTGCGATATAACACAAAACCATAATCCTGGTTCAGATCTTCAAACGTAAGCGGTTTAAGACTGCTCTTAGGTACCGGCAGATTCTGTAATACCCCCCCTGCCTGGGTAAGCTTTACAGCAGGGAACTTAACAGCAGGCTTAGCAGCGGGAACTGGTGGTAATTGCTCACCAGCAGGTAAATATTTTTCAATTACACTCCTGAACGTCATAAACTTAGGTGTGGCATTACCGGCCTCATCCAATGGGGCATCATAATCATAACTACTTATCTGCGGTTCATAAGGAGTTTCATCTTTAAAATTGGCCCCATTCATAAATCCGCGGGTGGTACCACCATGAAACATATACATATTGATGGAGATCCCCGCTGCCAAAACAGAATCAAGCCTGCTGCTATACTGTTCCGCCGGAACAGTATGATGCTTTGTGCCCCACCAATCAAACCAGGCCGGGTACCATTCAGCAATATAATAAGGCCCTTTCCCATTATGATTTTCATTGATGATCTTTTTTACTTTAGCAGGGTTATCCAGCCCATTTACCGCAGGCAACAATCCAGGCAAATGCCCTTTTACCAGGTCGGGTGCCGGATCGCAGGTATAAAGTAAGCCGTCAAAACCCGCTTCTTTAAATAACTTCTGATTGATTTCCAGGTATTCTTTATCGTTGCCGTATGATCCATATTCATTTTCAATCTGTACCATGAGGATATTGCCTCCATGATTGATCTGTAAAGGTGCCAGCTGTTTTCCTACTTCCTTGATATATTTTTCATACTCTTTCAGATACCGTTCTTCTTTACTACGAACCACAAGGCCTTTTTCGTTTTGCAGCCAGTACGGATAGCCACCAAACTCCCACTCGGCACAAACATAAGGACTGGGTCGAAGGATCACCCACAATCCCTCCTGCTGGGCAATCTTTACAAACTCAGCCACATCATTATTTCCGCTGAAATCAAATAAACCTTTCCGAGGTTCATGCAAGTTCCAAAAAACATAGGTGCCGATAGTATTTAGTCCCATGGCTTTCGCCATTTTCATGCGGGCACGCCAAGCCTCACGAGGTACCCGAGGATAATGCATTTCGCCGCTGATCATCTGGAAAGGCTTACCATCCAATACAAAAGCAGTATCAGATAAAGCAAAAGAATGTTTGGTTTGTGCCTGGGTATATAAGGCTGCTAAAATTAAAATACCCAAACACAGAGCTCGTAATTTGTTTCTTAAAAGCATAAAATTAATTGGTCGTGTTATTTTATTAGGTTGTATTTGCTAAATACAGGTTTTTTTAAATAACATAAAGGGGGTAAAATCGCCAATTGCAGGGGATATTTTCTTATAAACAATCAGGCATTCACACAAGTTGCCAGTACAAAACTGCGCTTAAATTGCTTAATAAAGTAAATCGCAGCGATACGAATTACGTGCGGGCTGTTTATGAAAAATCAATTAGTTGCGAAGCGGACTGCCAGTTTACCCAAGCCATAAAACACTGCGAGGAAGGCCTTGCTATAGGCCCACAAGTTGAAATGTATCAGGGAAAATCAAGGCAAGAACCCGTTGATATGGATTTCGGGCACGTGGAAGAAAGAAAACTTGAGGTTATGATTCCCGAAGGATATAAAGTGAGTAATCTGAACGACTTAAAATTAACCAGACTTATAAGGACAACGGTGAATTAGCAATGGGGTTTGTATTAGATTATGAAGTAAAAAGAAACATGCTGGTTGTTCACATTGTGGAGGAGTAAAGGCAAACTAGCTACCCGCTTACCCAGTTTGCCAATTTCAGGAAAATCATTAACGCATCTTCGGATTTTAACAAAGTTGTTTTAGTGCTTGAAAAAAAATCGTAATCATCAGTGGACAGGGCCTGTACCATTACACTATAGCCGAAAAAATTAAGAGAAGCTCATTTTGTAAACTTACGCCCCTGTCTTCATTATACCATTTTTGTAATGCAATCTTTTTTTGCTCCATTTCAACATGTTCTTCAAGTAAGCGGTTGTATAGTAGTTGGCACTCCGCAGGTCGTGATCCCCAAACAGCAAGGTCATTATTTTCATGATCAGCAATGATCAATTTGGGAATAGTTTTTTTGCCATTGGTAAGGTAAAGATCGATCAAGAACGGCGCGGCATCTCTTAATTGATAATCTATCCTTATCAAAGGATTCAATTCAGATAATCTATGTATAAACGGTAAAGAATGAGCGGCGTCACCACACCAAGGTTCGGTTATGATCGTCCAAAATTGTGCTTTTTTTATGCTTTGTATTACGGCTGCTAACTTATCATTCAATATACCAACCTTTAACCATCTTTGCTGCCGCGACCAATTTAACCTTGTGTAATTGAGGTATGCAGGATCCTGATAAAGAGACGGGGGATTAGGATCGTCTAAAATACTTTGAAAGATCTGCTGATAAGCTAAAAAGTCCATCGATCACGCTGTTTATTGTTAAAAATGAAGTAAAGTCTGTTTTTCAACCGGCTTTAACAGAATTGGTAATTTACAAATGATTAATTTAAAACAAGTCTGATTTTCACCATTAATGTCATAGTTGAATTCGGTACTTATTACCTATCTACATCTTAGCAATCAGTTCACCCTTAGCCCCCTTAAACCAAGATCCCGCTTGGCAAGGGCAGTAGCCATGGATGCGTGTTCCTAATCCCTCTATTCAAACTGCCGGTAATGGCCGGCATAGCTATCCAACGGAAAAGCGATCAAAATCAATCCATTCGAACGGATTATTTAATCGGGCCTCTCCAAAACATTCCTATAAAACATAACACGTATTCACTTTTTTCATTTTCAATATTCACGTTCATTCTATTCATTAAACTATTCAATCTTACAACTATCAGCATTATGACTTAAATTAGGATTGCATAACCTAATCTCCCTACCATCCAATTATCCTAATGACTTCAAACCAAAGTCCCCCTTCACACTTTTACACCCTTGATTCTATCAGGGGCATTGCAGCTATAATAGTTATTCTAAATCATTGGGAGTTCTTTTACTATGCTAATGATACCTGGGTACACAATGGTTTTGATAAAACGGCGCTTCCGTTCTATCCTTACCTTTCGGCCATTTATAATAATGGTGTGGCAGCGGTTGATATGTTCTTTCTCCTTTCCGGATTCATTTTCTTCTGGCTGTATGCCGAGCGGATTGCCAAGCGAAAAATAAATTTCCGTAAGTTCATAGTTTTCCGGATCAGCAGGCTCTACCCTATCCACCTGGTTACTTTATTATCAGTGGCGGGGCTTCAATGGCTCATGTTCAAAAATACCGGTCATTACTTTATTATCCTGTATAATGACAGTTACCATTTTATATTGAATCTCCTTTTTATGCAAAATTGGGGATTTGAGAAAGGCGCGTCTTTTAACGGGCCATCATGGTCGGCTTCTGTGGAAGTATTTCTTTATTTTATATTCTTTATTATCTGCTACCTGAAATTGCAGAACAAAAAATGGTTGCTGTTCCTCCTCATCCCTGTGGGTGTATTTTTGCAATATTATTATACCCTCATCGGGAAAGGAATGTACTCCTTCTTTTTAGGCGCACTTGTTTACTATCTCTATGTTTGGATGCTTAAAGAAAACAGGGTCAAAAAATACCTGCCGGCTCTTATTACTTTCACCGTTTTACTTTGGGTCTTAATGTTTGCAGAATATCAATTATCCTATATCCGGGATATATGGATGAAGCAGTATCCACATATATTCCACAACAGCCACCCCGAATCAGCATTAAAAGTTTTTGACCTCGGTAAGAACTTCGTTTTCCGAACCTTCGTATCCCCCTCTACCATTCTCTCCCTGGCCTTATGGGAAACCAACAAGGGCATGCTTAATAAGAAATGGGCACTGCTTGGTAATTGCAGTTACGCCATGTACTTAATTCATTTTTCATTACAGATCACATTTGTACTTATAGCTGATGCTTTTCATATCAACCGCCTGGCATTTCACTCACCAATTTCTTTACTTATTTTTTTTCTGATTCTGTTACCCCTGAGTATAGGTGCTTACAACTATTTCGAGTTACCTGCCCAACAAAAACTCAGGGACAGATTCGGCAAAACCAAGAGTTCCGATGCTGGCATAGCCGAGGTTAAAGTACCAACATAACAGATCTGTGACGAGGAGCCTTTTCCCGCCCGTGTTAAAGAATATAGCGAATAGCTACCGGCGGGGTTCCTGCATTCACACAGCATTTTCACATAATACAACATGAAAAATTAATCACTTAATATGGGATTGAAATTTAGCTTACCACTGATCCTGGTGTTGATAATAGTTATGGGATGCTCAAGCACCCGTAAACTCACTTATTTTAATGACATTGCAGCGGCTACCGGGGCCGATTCCCTTCACCGCATGCAGCAGCTGAAAATACAGCCTGGCGATATCCTGCAAATCATTATCACCACGCCTGACAAAGATGTATCACAGATCTATAACTCCAACGTTGTTTCCAACTCCGCTTCCGGTAGCGGCATCGAACAGGGATATCTGGTAGACAGTGCCGGCTATGTAGCATTACCGGTGATCGGGAAAATAAATGTAAAGGGTAAAACTACCACGGCCATTAATGATCTGGTATCACAAGAACTGGACAAAACAGCCCGTAACACTTACGTATCTACACGGCTGGTAAATTTCAGGATATCGGTTCTGGGTGATGTGGCCCACCCGGGTTCCTTCCGTATAGGAGCAGAAAGGGCCTCTATACTGGATGCGCTGAGCATGGCAGGCGATCTCAATCTCACCGCCAAACGGAACGATATCATGATCATCCGGGAAATCAATGGCATTAAAACGTATGGATTTGTAAACCTGAACGACAGCAAAACACTTTCCTCTCCTTATTATTATCTCAGCAATAATGATGTAATATATGTAAAACCCGGTCCGGGCAGTAAGTTCGCCACCTCCAAAATAATACAGCTCATGCCGGCTATCATAGGCGTGATATCACTTATTACCACAATTGTGATTTTAAATAGATAATCAGCGTTATGAATCAGCAAAAAACAACAGACAATAAGAACTCACTAATAGATCTGAATGACCTTTTCCAGAAGATAATATTTCATTGGCCCTTATACTTTTTGGTACTGATTGTAATGGTATCCGGCGCCATGCTTTACCTGAAATATAAGAAACCGATGTATCTGTCGAGCGCTAAATTATACCTTAAAGACGAAAAAAAAGGCGGCGGGGATGAAATGGATGCACTCAAATCACTCTCGCTTTTCAATAGTGGTAAAAATATTGAAAATGAAATAGAGATACTGAAATCGCCTATACTGGTAGAAAAAGTAATCGCGGCCAATAGTTTTAACATCCGGTATTATATAAAAGGAACTGTAAAAAATGAAGAAATCTATAACCGTCCGCCGCTTACCATCCGCGTGCTAAGCGACAGCACCAAAGCAGGTAACTACATTTTTGATATAACCAGGGAAAAAGATTTGCTGAAGATAAGACAGGTAAACGCTACCACCGATATCAGCCAGCAATTGACCGTAAAGCCGGGCCAGCCATTCACTGTAGCAAAAGATAAATTCGTGATCAGCTCACTAACTACTGCCGATCCGGCAAATACATTCAGGATCCAGGTGGATTCAGTGGCGGAGTATGCTAATGAAAAAATAGAAGAAATAGGCGCCTCCCTTGTTAATCGCGATGCTACAATAATACTCGTTAGCTACCAGGACCCAGTGCCTGAGAGGTCCGCCAATTTCCTCAACGCATTGCTGGACGCTTATAACGAATATTCCCTGGACGACAAGAACAAAACTGCCTTCAAAACAATTAATTTTCTGACCGTCCGGATCGATTCATTAAAAGAAGAACTTGGGCTGCTGGAAAAACAGGAAGAAAATTTTAAAATCCAGAGAGGTATCACAGATATTGATGCCAGCTCCAAATTGGCGCTGGACCAGGTAAAGGAAGCAGATGCCAGGCTTAGTGAAGCCAATATGCAACTTTCAGCTCTTGACCAGGTAGAAAAATATATCAGTAATCCGTCTAACGATTATCCCTTTGCTCCTGTAATTGGCAATATTGATCAGACACTGACTTCTATGATCAACCGATATGAGGAAGCACTCAAGGAAAAGAGACGATTGTCCCTCTCTCTCAAGCCTACCAGCGAGATCTTGAAAAATGTGGAGTCGCAGATTAATGATACCCGGAAAACCATCAGCGACTATATCGCCGGGTACAGACGGAACGCAGGTGTGGTACAAAAAGAAACACAACGTAAAGTAAACCAGATACAAGGTAAAATAGCCAATATACCTACCTATGCAAAAGAATATATCAATATTAAAAGACAGCAGGGCGTAAAAGAAGACCTGTATCTATACCTGTTAAAAAAGAAGGAAGAAGCATCGGTTGCCTATGCCAGCAATGTAGTAGACAATAAAGTGATTGCTCCGGCCTTTGTACCTGACAAACCTATCTCTCCGAAAAAACCTATTGTATTCATAGGCTTTATAGCTCTCGGCCTCATACTCACCAGTGCCTATATCTATTTTAAATATTTCTTAAATGCCAGCGTACTCAGTAAAAAAGAGATCGAGCAAGTATTCGATCTCCCTGTAATCGCTGAAATCTATCAGCAGGATGAAGGAGCAAATAATCTGTCGCTCCAGAATAGATCGGTATTGGTGGAACAGGTATTCAACATGCGTACAAATCTTAAATTCCTGCTCACAGGAATTTCAGGTACACCCACCATCCTGTTCACTTCCAGTATTTCGGGAGAAGGGAAAACATTCTTATCGGTCCATCTTGGGAATTCCTTAACAATGGGCGATAAAAAAGTGGTATTGCTTGAGTTGGACCTCCGGAAACCAAAACTTTCACACTTCTTTGGGCTGGATCATAACATTGGCGTCACCAATTATATCATGGGCAATAAAACCGTAGAAGAGATCATTAAAAAAGTACCGGGTACAGAAGGACTTTACCTCGTTTCTTCCGGAGCTATTCCTCCAAACCCCATAGAACTGATTGAGGGAGAACGCATGGCAGATCTGCTGAACCATTTGAAAAACCAGTTCGACTACGTTATCATTGATATGTCACCTATTGGTATCGTATCAGATGCTCAAAGTATTTCAAATTACGTGGACTGCGCCCTGTTCGTGGTACGGTACAATTTCACCCTCAAGTCTAAACTACAGCCTGTAGCAGAAAACCTGAGAAAAGGGTTCTTTAAAAAAATGGGGATCGTTTTCAACGGTATAGAGCAGGATACCTTCTACCCGTATTACTATTACGATCACTACTCATACACAGAAGATAAGCAACATAAGCATACATGGTCATCATTGGTTAAAAAAATAAAACAGCGCATTGTATAAACTATTTGAAAATAGCGGTTGGCTCTTGATTGATAAGCTCAGTAAACTTTTCCCTGGCATTATCATCATGGCTCTTATTGGCCGTCACCTGGGTCCGGAAGAATTCGGGATCTGGAATTATGCGCTGGCACTCACCACTATTATAGGGAGTGTGGCCATACTGGGGATGGACAAGCTTGCTGTAAAAGAAATCATCAATAATGAGCAAAGACAGGGAACTATTGTGACAACTGTTATTTTAATGAGAATTGGTGCTGGCATAATCTGTATGGCCATCAGCGTAAGCATTGTGTTGTTATCCAGGCAACATCAGCAGATCTATTTATATTGTACCATTTTTTCAGCGCTGATCATTATCCTGCAATCCTTTGATGTACTGGATTATTTCTACCAGGCAAAAAACGATGTAAAAAGAGTGATCATTCCAAAAGTGGCTGTTTTCATTACTTTCTGCATTGTAAAGCTTGTCATTATATTTTTTAAGGGCACACTGATGGCCTTTCTATGGGTATCCACTATAGAATTGCTCGTGACTTACGTGATAATAATGGCAGTATTCGGTTATCATAATGCCGTGGATTTCACTTTGCGCATTGATTGGTCGTTGGCCAAAACACTGCTGGCGCAAAGCTGGCCACTGATGCTCTCAAACCTGGTGGTAGTACTGTTTATGAAGATAGACCTGGTATTATTGGATGCACTTTCCAGCGCCGCCGAACTGGGCAAGTATGTTGGCGCCGCACGCATTTCTGAATTATGGTACGCCATCCCTACGGTGATATCTGTAGCAATACTCCCGAGCCTCATTCAAAAGAAAAAGATCAGCCGCAACGCTTATCTATTAACACTGGAAAAATGGCTCCGGTTGTCGTTTTGGCTAAGCGCTGCTATTGCTATGCTGGTTACATCCACTGCACACCTCATTATTCCGTTCCTTTATGGCAAAGGATACACGACTGCTTCCTGGATGCTGATGATACATATATGGGCAGGAATTCCCGTTTTCCTGAGCATCGTTATAGTGCAATATCTTTTCGTGGAAGGAGAATATAAAATCTACCTGTATGGCAACCTGGCTGGCCTGATGGCTAATGTGTGTATTAATTTCTTCCTGATACCAGCATATGGTGGTATTGGCGCGGCCATTGCCACGGTGGCTGCTTATGCTACTGTATATGGTATGCTGCTCCTGCTTGACAAAAGCGGCCAGGGATACCTGCTCACAAAAAAAATGTTCCACCCAGCGCTGGCACTTGCAGATATAAAACAGGCACATAACAGCCTGAGGGATTTTACCAGCAACCTGTTTAGTATCAACCAAAACATTACATGAAATGAGCGGCATTAAAAATAGAGCATTAAAATTAGTCACTTCTTTATTTCCCCGACTTAGTTACGGGGTGCGTGCTTACAGCTCAGAGGGGGAAGATCTCATCCTAAAAAGGATTTTTGATAAAAAACAGAATGGCGTTTATATAGATGTAGGTGCTCATCACCCCTTCCGGGTATCCAACACTTACCTCCTTTACAAGCAGAACTGGACCGGCATCAACATTGATCCTATGCCGGGCTCAAAGGCGTTATTTGATAAACACCGACCCAAAGATACTAACCTGGAAATAGGCGTATCTGTAGCAAAACAGCAACTCACCTATTCCATATTTAATGAAACAGCTTTAAATACTTTCTCTCCTGAAAAAGTAAAAGAATATACGCAGGACACCAAATACAGGGTGATCGCGGAAAAGAAGATCGACACCTGGCCGCTGGCAGATATTCTGGATAAATACCTTGCAAAAGATGTGGTAATTGACTTTCTCACTATCGACGCCGAAGGGCTTGATCTGGAAGTACTGCGATCCAACAATTGGGATAAATACAGACCAACATATGTACTGGTGGAATCGCCCCCGTCAGAGGTATTCCAGGCAGACAGCAGTGAATTATACCAATTTATGAAACTGGTAGGATATGGCATGTTTGCCAAAACTTATTACACTTATTTCTTTAAAAACATGAACACATAAAATGTCTGGAAACAAGTTATATGTACAATATGGCAGTGGCCCTTTTTCAGCGCCCGCTGGCTGGAAAAACTACGACTCGTCGCCAACCCTCAGGATTCAAAAGATTCCTCTGATCGGGAAATTGCTGAAACCGGTTATGCATGTGTCCTTTCACCCTGATGTAATGTTGGGTGATATACTGAAAGGCCTTCCCGGTATAAAGGAAAATTCCTGCGATGGCATCTACTGTTCGCATGTGCTGGAACACCTGGCTTATAACGACTGCCTCCTGGCGCTCAGGAATACCTTTCACATCCTGAAGCCCGGAGGTTATTTCCGGTGTGTGGTGCCCGACTTGGCCAGCGCAGCCAAAAGATATATCGCGCAACTCTCAAACAATGACCCGAAGGCTAATACCGCTTTTATGGAAGAAACACTGCTGGGAAAAGAAGAAAGGATCAGGGGATTTAAACAAATGATAGCCATGACCCTGGGTAACCGGGAGCATCTGTACATGTGGGATCAACTTTCTTTAACCCATCAGCTGGAAGCCGCGGGATTTAAAGATATAAGGAATTGTGCATTTAATGACAGCCCTGATACCATGTTTAAACTGGTAGAAGAAGAAATCAGATTTAATAACGCCGTTGCATTGGAGGCAACCAAATAATGTTACACACGCCGATCTTATTACTGGTATTTAACCGTCCTGAACAGGCATTACTGGTATTTGAGCAGATCAGACTGCAACAGCCGGAACAGCTGTTTATTGCCGCTGATGGCCCCCGGTTCGACCAGCCTGGAGAAGAGGCGATGTGTGACGCTACCAGAGCAGCGGTGTTAAATGGCATTGACTGGCCTTGTAAAATAGAAACACTATTTCGGTCCCATAACCTGGGCTGCGGCAAAGCAGTAAGCACTGCGATCGATTGGTTCTTTAGCCAGGTAGAAGAAGGTATTATACTGGAAGATGATTGCGTACCGGATCTCACTTTCTTCTCCTTCTGTACAGCCATGCTGACGCAATACCGGCTAAACCAAAACATTATGCATATTAACGGGGGCAATTACCAGTTTGGCACTCAGCGAGGGAATGCCTCCTATTATTTTTCCCGTTACGCACATGTATGGGGATGGGCAACCTGGCGACGCGCCTGGCAGTATTACGATTTCACTCTTGACAGGTACCGGCATGTTTCCAGGCAAGGCCTCAACACTTTCTTGCAATCAGAGCTACAATCCATATACAACGCCCAGGTAGATACCTGGGACATCCAGTGGTTTATGACTGTGTGGTTCAATAAAGGATGGGTAATTACCCCCAATGTTAGTCTTGTTAAAAACATTGGTTATGGCAAAAAGGCTACCCATACCCGTTCCGTTCCCCGGTGGTTCAACAAAATACAATACGGCAAAATAACAGAGATCAGGCACCCTGACGAAATCAACATTGATGAAGAAGCAGACAGATATACCATTAACACAGTGTTTAACCCTGGCAGCTTGTCCATTGGGCTTAAAAAAATAGTGAAAAACAATACGCTGCTGTACAATATGTACAAACGCATCTCCAGATAAGTAAATTAATATGGAAGTAGGATACAGTGATCTTCAAAGCAGTAATCTATTCGTGGAATGTTTCAGGGAAAGCATGCCCCTGGTTATTGCCGCGATACTGCTGTATCTTTACTATAACAAGCGGATCTCTATTATAGATACACTGCTTTACGCCTTTGCATCAGAAGCCTATACCATACTTGTCATCGGGCCAACTTTTACTGCTACTTTTTTTGTTGGCATTTTCATCCTCGTTGAACAGGCGCATCGGTTCTTTACCGGCAAGCAATACATCAGGAAGGAATATTTTTTTCTGCTGATATTACCCCTGCTCTCGAATATTGTAGTATTCCTGATCACACAATTCTACAAAGATCCTTTCAGTTATCCCGGTGGCAGGCTATACGCTTTTTATACAAAGCCCATCTATTTTTATCTGAAAACTTACCTGCCTTTTTTTGCTATTGGCGCCAGGATAGTGCAAGAACGAGAAGAACTTTCATTTGAAAAATTCGCGGGCAGCATGAAAAAAATTGCGTTTATATCCTGTGGTATTGCCTTTATCCAGATTGCCGTACAGCTCATTTTCCATAACGTGCAACTTAGTGAATTTCTGGGGCTGCAAAGCCGTTACCTGCTACAGGAGATCAATGGCCCACTGGGACTGCGGGTGCAAGCGTTGTTTGGGGAGCCTAAAGTTTTCAGCGCCTTTCTTTCCTTAACCATTCCCTTGTTTATAAAAGACCGGAACTATAAGGCGGCGACATTAATGTTTATTATGGGTGTCCTTACATCGTCACAAACCTTCTGGATCAATATTCTGGCTGGTGGCCTTCTGTTCCTGTGTTTTCCAAAATTGATGCCGGTAAGATTGAAAATAATCGGCACCCTGGCCATGATCGTTGGTATTTTCCTTATGATCACAGCATCCAAAGAGTACATCCTGAAACAATATATGGCTAACCGCAATCAGCCCATATATCGGCTTCTGCTTGAAAGATCAGCTTACCGCTATGATTACGGTGAAGTATGGGGTAAGAGTAATATCATTCTCGGAATTCCGCTGCAGAGGGATATGGAACTGCCGGTGGTAGATTTCCTGCGGGATGAACCCTATCTTCTTATATCTGGTTATGGAGCTGGAAACAGCACATTCATTCCCGCGGGTTATTTTTTCGGGCAAGCTACTTATCAAAACCTGGTGGCCGGTGTTGGCGGCCATAATCTCAACATGCGCTGGTTCTTTATCCTGGCAGAATTCGGGGCTGTTTCCCTGGTTTTCTTTTTCCTGATACTTACCAGAACGGGTAAGGGAACTTCGCCATTTCAGCGTAGCTACCTGGGGTATGTGGCTGTTTGTTTCTTTTTTAGCCAGATAGATCTTTTTTTGATAATAGTGGCATTACTCTGTGCATATAATAACGGACCAATAAACGAAGAGGGACATGAACAAAGTAAGTAATATTCGCTGGTTGATTCAATTCCGGATGTCTTGGGATTATGAAGAACTAATCGCATTGATAAAAAACGTGGTACGAATCTATTATATGTCCGGCAACCCAGTAATGTCACATGTGGATCTAATGACAATATGATGATGCAGGTATTTTTAGATAATATTGTATTCTCTATTCAGAAAGCCGGCGGTGTATCTGCTTACTGGTACGAGCTGTTGTCTGGTATGTGCAACAGCGACCTGTCAGTTGGCATTTTAAACGCACGGCCGCAATCAGACAATATCTTCGAAAAGAAAATAGATTATAACGATTTCAATTGTATCCGGGAGAGTTGGATTCCTTGTAAATATCTCCGGTACCTGCCGCTGCGCTATCCCCTTCCCGCCGGTGCAGTTTTTCACGGAGGATACCTGCGCGTGTCTCCTCAAAAAAATATCCTGAACATTCTTACAGTGCATGACTTTGCGCACGAGCGGAAGTTAGCCTCAAAGTTTCCGCGGGGACTGGCTAATACCATGCAAAAAGCATATGGTATACAGCGGGCCGACGGCATTATATGTATCTCAGACAGCACCCGGAAAGAGCTACTTCACTTTTTTCCAACCATTAACCCCGCAAAAGTAAAAGTGATTTATCATGGCATTGGCAATTTCTACCAGATCAACAAACAGCAACCGGTCAGTTGTTCGCTGGATATTGACCTTGGAGAAAAATTCATCCTGTATGTAGGCGCACGCAGGAACTATAAGAATTTTTCCATGGCGGTAAAAACGATGGAGTTGCTTCCTCCTTCCTTCCACTTGGTAGTGATAGGTGGAGAGCCCTGGAATAAAGAAGAAATAAGTATGATGAAAGAAAAAATAGCGGGACGCTATCATATTTTCCCAACAATAAATCAGGCAGATCTCAATATATTATATAATTATGCTTTCTGCCTTCTCTATACTTCTGCTTATGAGGGTTTTGGACTGCCTCCGGGAGAAGCAATGAAAGCCGGATGCCCGGTGGTTACTACCGGCATGACATCCATACCTGAAGTAGTAGGCAACGCCGGGCTGATGGCCGAAAAGCCAGATCCATTGCTATTTGCTGAGAAGATCAGTTCCCTGGAAAATGAAACATTCAAACAACAGTTGATTGCCCGTGGCCTGAAACAGGTCCAACAATTTACATGGGATAAAAGTGTGCTCGAAACAATTGATTTTTATAAAGATTGCTGGAATTTCAAATTTACGACATGAGTATTATTTTCAAAATAGCGGACGCTGTAAAAGTATTCCTGGTCTCAGGCAGAGGCCTCAAATCGCTGCTGGAAAAAGGGGCTTCCGTAGCTTCTACCCGGATATTGCATAATTGCAGGCATTACATCCCGGCATTAGGCACTATTATAGATGCAGGTGCCAACCAGGGCCAGTTTGCAGTGGCCGCCAGTCACTTCTATCCTGGTGCGCTTATCCATTCCTTTGAGCCCCTTCCTGAAGTGTTTCCCATTTTACAACGCAATACATGCAGGCTAAGCAGTATCAGCACTTACAATATGGCCCTGGGCAACTCCACCGGAACGCTTGAATTTTACAGCAATGCTTACTCCCATGCCAGCTCGGCCCTACATGTATCTGCCCTGCAAAAAGACATCCTCCCGAAAACAATCACATCACACCGGATAGAAATACCCGTACAGCGATTGGATGATCTGCGCAACGAGCTGTCCTTTATTTCACCAGTATTGTTGAAACTTGACGTACAGGGATTTGAGAAGGAAGTATTGAAAGGCGCGGTAGATAGTTTGCAGCAAATTGATTACCTGTTATTTGAAACCTCTTTTGTTCAGATGTATGAGGGTGAACCTCTTTTTGATGAAATGCACCATTTCGTGAAAAAACTGGGATTTGAATTCATTGCTCCGGTAGGTCTCCTTCAATCGGAAGGATTACAATTCCTGCAAATGGATCTTTTATATAAAAGAAAAAAGAATGAAAATTGTAGTTAATGATCACTCCGACAGCACTTCCTGGCCACTGATGAATATGGTGGTCAAGAGAAATAAAAATGCTTAGGACCGACGGGGCTGTTTCAACGCCACAATATTCTGGAAAGAAAATATTTCATAAGTGGTGCTTTTGTACGGCCCCAGCGCCTTTAATCCGTCTGGCAACAGTCGGTAAAAATCGTAACCAGGTAATATGTCAACAATATCCTTGAAAAAGGTTCTGGAGATGATATTCATTTCATTGAACTCCACCTGTATTACTTCTGCTATTCCGTCGGCGATAGTTTGCCTGGCCCCTTTGAGCACACTTAGTTCATGACCTTCGGTATCGATCTTTAATAATGCTATCTTTGAAATACCATGTTCCACTACAAATTCATCAATAGTGGTAAGGGCAATAGCCACTTCCTCGGCTTTCCCCTTATGAAGATGCTCTATTACACCTTTATACATACTGGCATGTTCTGATCCGCCATCACCCTGATAGTCGTAAATCGCAGCCACACTACTCTCTTCCCCCGCTCCCTCTGGCACTGCTATGAAATTGTATGCCGCTGCTGCCTCGCTTAATTTACGGAAAGCTACCGGATGCGGCTCAAACGCAAAGATAGGTAGAGTAAGCCCATTCTTTCTCAGCATCACCGAGTAGTTTCCTATATTGGCACCAACATCCATAATCACGCCGGAATCAAGCTTCCTCCCGGCCTTCAAAAACTTAATGAACGCCTTTTCTCCAGATACAGTATCGTTCTCATAATTTTTCATTCCCAACCCAAACAAACTCAGCTTATACAACAAAAGGTTCACAGGATAAAAAATCCGCCGCACAAACAGGAATACATACACTCTTTTAACAGACTTTCCGAGGGTATTCATATTTTATTAAATATTGGTTATAATCAGGCTACTGGTGCAATACTGTACTGTTGTAATTTAATGATATTTTACCTGGTAAACGTATCCACCTTATTCATTTCTTATTTGTGAATTTTAGGATCTTATGCTTAACCACAAATTTAAAGTTTAGAATCCGGCACAATGGTATCGTATAACTTAAAAAATTTAATCTATTTTAATATTTCGGAGACCATAATTTCCATTTTCCTACAGATTTTGTATGTATTTATGCCCAGTTCACGCCTCACAGAACTTGAATATCAGTAGATCTCATAATACAGTTTTAGATTTTTAACTTTGATGATATGAAATGGATCACCCGAGAACGCCCTAAGATCGACCGTATTGCCTGTCCATGGCTGATCAAACGGTTTATTGATCCGGAAGGAGAAATCATTTATGTGCCATTAAACCAAGTACTGATCAAAGCGACAGAATTGGATGCAATTCCCTTTGATATACCAGGTGTGGAGTATAGCCATTATGAAGATCAGTGTTCATTTGACTACTTTCTGAAAAAGCATCGCTTAAAAGATGATGCGTTATTCCGGATAGCAGCCATCGTGCGGGGAGCGGATACCGATCGCTTTGATTTTGCCCCCCAGGCTGCTGGTTTATCCGCCATATTTTTAGGGTTGGCACAAAACATTCAGGACGATTATGAATTGCTGGAACTTGGTATGAAAATATATGATGGCTTATATACCTGGGCAAAGTATCTATATCAACAAAAGCATACACAGGAACCCGTGGGACAGCTCTGGCTGGAACTATTCAATAAGTTCCTTGAGCAAAAAGGCTCTAAAAAGACACCGAAATGGGCAAAGGAGATCAGGGAAATGATCCAGGATCAGATCGACACTAATATGAGCTTAAGTTTACAGCAGGTATCCGAAGAACTGGAGATTAACCCAGCTTACCTTTCAAGGGAGTTTTCCAAATATTTTGAAAATCTTTCCTTCGGGGACTACATTAGAAAGATGCGGATCGAGAAAGCCATGGCCCTGATGGAAACTACCGATTATTCTTTATCAGAAATCGCCTACCTGACTGGTTTTTCTGACCAAAGCCATTTTAACCGAATTTTCAAGAAACAAATGAGCATGAAAGCGTCCGACTACAAAAAAAATCTGGCTAAAAAGTAAAGCGGGTTCTATTCAGGTAAAATCCGTTCTATTTTGGAGTTTGAAATTCCCATAGCATTGTGTTTACAAATACAGCACTGGATTCCCAGCTATGAAAGATTTCGTATTAACTATTTCAAAGATCAGCCTACTTACAGGAATGTTCCTTTGTTTTTTACTGCCAGAACGAACCTCCGCACAGCAAGGGAAGTCTTATCTCGACTCCCTGCTTCGGACGGCTGCGGCCAACTATCCTCTGATCAAGGCCAAAAAACTACAAACCCAAGCCCTGCAATATACGGTAAAGTATAAGCAGAACGGCTTAATCCCATCACTCAATGCCTCCTATCAGGTAGATTACGCAACTGCGAATAACATTACCGGTATGATCTATCCGCAGTATATCACCCCGATCAGCGGCCCGCCAAGCAAAGGCAATGATTACAGTGGAGTTCCAGGCAGCGCCGCGGCGCTCAACCTGCAATGGGAACCCATCACCTTTGGCCAGCGTAGCGCTGAAATTGATTTGGCAAAAGGCCGACTACAATATGGCCAGGCGGATGAGAACCTTACCTTATTTCAGCACCAGGTTTATGTGATTGGTGCCTGGTTGAATTATTTACTGGTCAGCGACCTGATCAAGGTTTATCAATCCAATATTGATAAATCAGCTTTTAACTTAAAGCAGGCACAAACCTTAGTTGTCAGCGGTTTAAGGCCGGGTACAGATTCTTCTTCTTTTCATTCCGAATATACCAGGGCCCAAATGCAGCTGATTGCTTTTGAAAGGCAAAGGGATTCCACGCTGATCGCACTTAAAGAACTGGTCGGCGGCAAATTACCTGCTGGCTTGCCCGTAGATTCTTTGCTCTTCATCAATCTTCCCACTATTTCCTTGGCGGATACTTCAACAACCGATCACCCGGAAGTACAATTGGGAAAGGCGAATGTCAGCGCAAATGAGCTGGCATTAAAATCCTTAAAGAAAAGCATTCTGCCTCGTTTGACTCTTTGGAGCACGGGTTATGGCCGGGGTTCAGGCATAAGTACTGATGGTTCAGTCAATTCCAGTGAGGGCTGGCGCTTTCAGCGGTATAATTATGGCGTAGGCGCGCAGATCGCTTTTCCTATACTGGAAGCTTTCCGGCAGAAACCTTTATGGAAACAGCAAGAGCTTATTACCGCATCCAGCCGGGAACAACTGGCGCAAACCGAACTGCATTTGAACACACAAAAGGAGATCGCAGCATCCAACTTTCAAAAGGCATTGCAGTCTGCCAGGCTGGCACCGCAGCAATTCCATTCAGCTGAATATTCGTATAAAGCCATCCAATCCAGGTATAAATCGGGATTGATCAATTATTACGACGTAATCCAGGCACAGCAGCTTTTATTTCAGTCTGCGGCTACCGTAAAGATCGCTTATTATGGTGCCTGGCGGGCTTTATTAAGCGAGGCGGCCTATAGTGGCAGCCTCAACCTGTTTTTAAACCAATACGGCAAATGAACATTATTCAATTTTTATATAGCTCACTAAGAAAACCAGTCACGATCATCGTGGCTATCATCGCCATTGTTTTCTTTTCGGTGGTATCCATTAAGACAATGCCGATTGACATTTTCCCAAAGCTGGGGACACCGACAATCTATGTGGCCCAAACCTATGGCGGTCTTTCTGCCGAACAGATCGAAGGTTTTGTGACCTCTTACTATGAATACCATTTTCTGTATGTCACCGGGATTAAATCGGTGGAAAGTAAGACCATTCAGGGCGTTACCTTATTAAAGCTAAATTTTTACGAGGGTACCGATATGGGGCAAGCCACCGGCGAGGTCGTTTCGATGGTGAACCGGGCACGGGCCTTTATGCCGCCGGGAACCGTATCGCCCTTTGTTACCCGTTTCGATGGCGGCAGTGTTGCCGTAGGCCAGCTGGTATTCAGCAGTCCAAGCCGGTCATTAGCAGAAGTATCGGATCTGGCCCTGTTTAAGGTTCGGCCCATGTTCTCTACACTGCCAGGCGTTTCTGCACCGCCGCCGTTTGGCGGTAACCAGCGCTCCGTGTTAATCAAAGCCGATCCCAATAAATTGCGCAGTTATGGTATCAGTCCTGAAGAACTGGTTACGGCTATCGCCAAAGGAAACACCATCCTTCCGGCGGGTAACCTACGAGTGGGCGATCAGATGCTCGTAGCGCCTCAAAATACGGTTGTGGATAATATCCAGGACCTGGGCAATATTCCTGTAAAAACCGGCAGCGGACCTGCTGTTTACGTGCATGACCTGGCGCAGGTGGACAATGGCGCTGATATTACCGCAGGTTACGCGCTCATTAATGGCAAGCGTTCGGTTTATATCCCGGTAACCAAACGCGCCGATGCTTCTACCTGGGATGTGGTACAGAAAGTAAAAGCAGCTTTACCGGATATGCAGGCTGCCATACCTGCGGATATTAAAGTCAGTTATGAATTTGACCAATCGGGTTATGTGATCAATTCCATAAAGAGTCTGATGACAGAAGGTATTTTAGGAGCATTATTAACCGGTTTGATGGTGCTGCTGTTCCTGCGCGACTGGCGCGGTTCACTCATTGTTGTTTTAACCATTCCGCTGGCCTTGCTTTCAGCGGTGATCTTCCTGAAGCTGTTCGGTCAAAGTATCAATATCATGACGCTTGGTGGTTTAGCTTTAGCTATCGGCATATTGGTGGATGAGGCCACAGTAACCGTCGAAAATATACACCACCACCAGGAAAAAGGCGAGCCGAAAGGCCGGGCCATTTTAGAGGCATGTAAGGAGATCGCGTTACCCAAGCTGCTGATCCTGCTTTGTATCCTGGCTGTGTTCTTCCCGGCTTTCTTTATGTCGGGCATTCCTAAAGCGATGTTCCTGCCGCTTTCTCTTTCGGTTGGTTTTGCTATGATCGCCTCTTTTCTTTTGTCACAGTCTTTTGTCCCGGTGATTGCCAACTGGCTGTTTAAGGATAAATTGTCTGATGCAGCCAAAGAGGGCAAATGGATAACCCGTTTTAAAGAAAGACATGAAAGGCTGATCCGTCGCTTGTCGCCGGGCAGAAACTTCCTGATCCTAATTTACCTGATACTTTCCGTCGCTTTAGCAGCACTGCTTTTCTTTACCGTTGGCAAAGAACTGTTCCCCAAAGTGGATGCGGGTCAGTTTCAGGTGAGATTAAGGTTAAAGGAAGGCACGCGTATAGAGCGAACAGAGCAAAGCACAAAACAGTTGCTGCACCTGATCGACAGTATTTCAGGTGGAAATAAAATCGCCATTTCTTCTGCCTATGTTGGCCTTGTGGGTTCAAGCTACCCGGTGAGCGTGATCCATTTATGGACCAGCGGGCCTGAAGAAGCTTTGTTAAAAGTTAAATTCATTTCAGGTGCGGGCATTCATCTGGATGATTTTAAGGAAAAGGTACGCCAATTAGTAAGTGCAAAAATGCCCGGATCACATATTTCTTTTGAACCGGCAGACCTGGTAGAACAGGTCATGAGCCAGGGAACAGGTACACCGATACAGGTACAGGTCCTGGGTAAAAGTTTAGCACAGGATCGTGAGTTTGGAAAGAAGATCGTTGAACAGTTGAAAAAACTGCCTTACCTGCGGGATGTAGCTTACAGTGCACCGCAGGGTTATCCGGCTATGAAGATCGAATTTGACCGTGTGAAACTGGGGCAGTTAGGCTTAACGGTGGAAGATGCCGGTAAATCGCTGGCTGCTGCCACCTCATCCAGCCGTTTTACACAGCCTAATTATTGGGTAGATAAAGCAGCCGGCACGGCTTACCAGGTACAGGTGCAGATACCGGAATTAACCATGAATGATCCGGGACAAGTGGATAACATTTTGTTGAACTCCAACAATGGTAAACAGGTATATATGCGGGATGTGGCAACTTGGAAAATGGGCAATACAGAGGGTGAATTTGACCGCCTGAATCAAAAGCGCTTCATCACGATTACAGCTAACTTGCAGGGCAAGGCATTGGGTTCGGCCATTAACGATATTGACAAAATTATTTCCAATACAGGCAAGTTGCCCGAGGGGATGAAGATACAGCAGCCGGGGCAAGCGGAGGTGTTTTTACAAACTTTCTCTGAACTTCAAAACGGCATCTTACTGGCTATCGTGGTGATTTTTCTGCTGCTGGCGGTAAACTTCCAGTCGTTCAGGTTATCACTCGTGATCATCGCGGTTATTCCTGGTATTTTAGCGGGCAGTCTTTTGTTGCTTTGGATCTGCGGTAAAACGTTGAACATACAATCTTACATGGGCTGCATTATGGCGGTCGGCGTGGCGGTAGCCAATGCCATTCTGTTTGTCACTCAAGCAGAAAACCATCGTCGTGAAAAACTAAGCGAACCTTATTTACAAGGGATCAAAGACCGGATCAGGCCGATCCTGATGACCAGCCTGGCGATGATCGCTGGGATGATTCCCATGGCTTTTGGCTTAGGAGAAGGCGGGGATCAGACGTCCCCGTTAGGAACAGCAGTAATTGGCGGGCTGATCTTCTCCATGTTCTCCAGCCTGATCGTATTGCCGTTAATTTACCAGTCGTCCATCGGCAATCGCCCTGTCCCTGTTATTTCCTTGGACCCGGATGACCCTGCAAGCAAGTATCACCTTTTAACCGAAAATCAATCATGAAAGCTATAAAATATCTATATTACATCCCAGTTTGCCTGCTGGCAGCATGTGGCGGGAATCAAACTGAAAAAGCCGCGCCACAGGGATTGCCGGATAAACCCGTAGTTAAATTGATCACCCTGAAACTGGAGCCCGTTTCCAATAAACTGAACCTGACTGGAGAAATTATTCCATTTGACCGTGCTAGTATTTATGCGCGCACACCTGGTTATGTCAAAGAAGTGAAAGTAGATATTGGTTCTAAAGTTACGAAGGGACAGGTGCTGTGTATCCTGGATGCACCAGAATTAAAAGCAGCGCAGGCACAAAGTCAAAGCAACAGCATGGGTACAAAGTCTAAATATGAATCCAGCAGATCCACTTATTTAAGATTATTAAAGGCGGCACAAACACCCGGCGCGGTGGCGGATAATGAATTGGAAATAGCACGCAACCAGATGCGGACGGACAGCTCGGTTTATCAGGCCTCCCGTTCAGCTACTCAAGCGAATAAGGCGCTGGAAGATTACCTGGTCATCCGTTCGCCATTTAATGGCGTAGTAACGGCAAGAAATATTTTTAAAGGAGATTTTGTGGATAATACAGGCAAAACGCTCTTATTCCGTGTGGAGGACAATTCCTCATTAAGAGTTGATGTGGCGGTTCCGGAGGCCTATAATTCGACTATATTAAAGGATAATGTTGCTTCGTTTACAGTATCGGCCAATCCGGGACAGGTCTTTAAAGCAAAACTGGCCCGGAAATCAGATGCCATTGATCCGCAGACCCGCAGCGAAACATGGGAACTTACTTTTCCAAACATGAACGGTTTGCTCAAGCCCGGTATGTTCGCGCAAATTGTATTGCCGGTCAGCCGCCCAAAAGAGGGATTTCTGGTTCCTTTTAAAGCAGTTGTCACTACGCAGGAGCGTAAGTTTGTGATCAGGGTAGAAAATGGAAAGACGAAATGGGTGGATGTGAAGACGGGATTTACAGGCAAGGAAAAAATCGAGATCGCAGGTGACCTGAAACCAGGTAACCAAATAGTAGCACAAGCCAACGAAGAACTGAAAGAAGGAATAATGGTTCAAATAAAACAGTAGCTCAGAATAGCAGCTTGCGTATTCTTGGGTCGGTAATGTGCTCATGTACGCAGGTCATAATCGTGATGGAATGCGGTCGCCGTCAAACTTTTGATCGCAGAGTTAAGTAAAGCCTAAACAAGAAAGGGATACCTTCCGGTATCCCCTGAAAAATCATAATTACTTTTTTTATTCTACTTCGGTAGCAGCGGCTTCGTTTACATAATTTTCGGCCACTTGGGTTAATAGAGTATCCGCATTTTTTTCTTCAGCTAAAGTTTCGTCAAATAGACCTTCCGCTTCGCTGTAACCCAGGGTTTTGGCTAAAGTGCGCAGTGTGCCATAGGAGGCGATCTCATAATGTTCTACCTTTTGGGCAGCAGAAATAATGGCTACGTCTCTTACTTCTGTGCCTTTGTCCGTATCAGACAGCAGTTCAGTAGCTTCGTTTAACAGGCCTTCCATTGCCAGACATTTCTTAGTCACTGCTTTTTCACTGATCGAGGCAAATACACTTTCTAAACGCGTTACATGATTTTTGGTTTCTTCCAAATGGTTAGTAATGGTTTGTTTAAGGTCTTCCGAAGTTGCTCCCTTGATCAGCTTCGGCAAAGCTGAGACCAAATGCTTTTCGGCCCAGTAGATGTCCTTGATCTCATCGATAAATAACTCTTTCAGCGCACTTTCAGCTTCTGGTGTGCGGCTGGCTGCTGCTGCAGACTTTTTGTTGTTTTTTGTAGGCATGATTATAGATTTTATTATGGTTAATATTATATAACAGAGTTTCAATAAAACAAGAAGTGTTCCAAAACACCTATAAAAAAGGCAATAATTTTCATTTTTTTGGATAGCACTTATCTCGCCGTTTCTTTCCATATAATTTTTCAATCTCCTCCATATAGTCGATTAGCGCTGACTTCCGGATATTATATGATTCCTCTTCACAGACCAATCCTTTTTCCATCGGCAGGATATTATTTAGTTTAAAACGATTTTCCGCTGAATAAAAGTTAAACTTCTGGCTCGATCCATTTAGTGATTCAATCATTGCAGTGACAGTAGTTAATTTGTTCATATTTCAGATCTTTTTAACGGGCTTACGAATTCCTGATTTCCTTTTTTGGTTTTCCGTGGCAGCATCTATTGAATGCGTGCGGGTCAGATCATTTTCCTTTTCTGCCAGGTCGGATAAGCGGATATAAAATTTATAAAGATGGTCCAGTTCCTCCTCGGTCAGATCCTCGATATTGACCATACGGTTACTGGTGCCCTCATGCGATGCCAATAGCTCATTTAGCTTCAGGTGAATCGCTTTGGAATCTTTATTTTGGGATTTTTGAATTAAAAACACCATTAAGAAAGTAATGATCGTTGTGCCGGTGTTAATAACGAGTTGCCAGGTTTCCGAGTAATGAAATATCGGTCCGGACACCAACCAAATGAGAACTGTTGAAGATGCGAGAATAAATGCAGCGGAACTACCGGTGGCCGCTGTGGCCCAATTGCTGAAACGCTCGAAGAAATTCCTCTTTTTTTTCATATATTTTTCAACTTAATATAAACCTCACTGTCATCGCCAGGCTACAACCATCCAGCAAGCGTCATCAACCAGATAACCTTTAAAGGTATAACCCGCTGACTGCTGTTTATAAACAGTGACCAGGTGGGACTATTCAATTTGGAATTAGCAGTCAATAGCCCGGCTGAGATTGCATTCATGGTAAAAAATAATTATTCAATGGTCTTAATTACTCTGTGAACACTTGTGGAAGCGCCTAAAAAGTAGTACAACAACTATCTTTAGTTAAATATTGTTTTAATATTTCTTATAAAATTATTAAATTAATTAAAAACATAATATCCATCTCCGTAGTTATAGAAGTATCCATTTACCTAAAAACAACAGTTTTATGTTTCATCATGTTAAAGATCTACAATTCAACGCCCGGGTATCTCGTCCCGACCCGCGTTTTGCCAACCTGTTATTGGAGCAATTCGGAGGAGAAAACGGTGAGCTGGCGGCAGCCATGCAATATTTTACGCAAGCTTTCGGCGCTAAATTCCCGCATCCGGATAAATACGATATGCTGATGGATATCGCCACCGAAGAATTCAGTCATCTTGAAATTGTAGGTGCTACCATCCAGATGTTGCTGAAAGGCGTGAACGGCGAACTGAAAAATGCTGCTGACAGTTCGGAAATCATGCAGGTATTAAACGGCAAAGCCGCTAAGGAAGATATTATCCATGAGGCCGTATTCGCCAATCCGCAATTCGGCATCATTACCGGAGGTGGAGTAACTCCGCGAAACAGTCAAGGTATCCCCTGGTGTGCATCCTATATTCATTCCAATGGTGACCTCACCGTTGACCTGCGGAGCAACCTGGCTTCAGAATCACGGGCAAAACTTGTTTACGAACATCTGATGAAATTCACTGATGATCCCTATGTACATGAAAGTTTATCTTTTTTGATGACACGGGAGGTTACTCACTATAAGATGTTCGAAGCTGCATTGAATGATATTCAACCTAATTTTCCACCAGGCGTACTGGCCGCCGATCCGAGATTTACGCAACAGGCATTCAATCTATCCAACGGCACCTCAGTCCGCGGCCCATGGAACGAGGGCGAAATGCCTGGTATGGATAGAGAATGGAATTATGTGGCTGATCCGATAGTTTATGTCCAGGAAACACAAGGCTGTACCCAAACAGATAAAGAATTGGATAAAGAATTGAAACAAACCAAAAAATTAGATAAGGAAATGAGTGCTAACAAAAGTACTGAGGTCAAGAACAGCGAACCGCAAGGTGTAGCTCAGTGGAGCACCTATCAAGTTGAAGATAATAATTAACAATATAAAATGGATGAGCACCAATTTCTTAAAGGCCAGCGTGTAATTACGTCGGAAGGCGAAGGTGAGGTTATCGATGCTATCGGCGATAAGGTCGTTGTGAAGCTGGATAAAGGAGAAACGCAAACATTTCCGTCAGATGACTTACAGGATAATAGCAACGCCGGGTGATCAATTAAAGGCCGCTTATATTCAAACGGCCTTTTTTATTTAAATAACAGTTAATTATTGCGCTAATTTTTACGAGTAATCCGCACTATCCGGTAAGTCATACTCCAGCTATGGAAACATCCATACCGTCTCATAAATTAATGATTATCTCTTCTTAGTCATCAAGTAATAACCCAAAGCCAGACCGGTAATTAAAACCCCAGCTATATATTTTCGATGAGCTTTTGGCTTGCCAGGCAATCCGAAGCCACCGTGTATGCTCATTCCATAATCAACCGTGTTAAAAACATTGCCATCACTCAGCGCTATTGGATCAGCTACTTTAAAATAACGACGCACCACCGAATCTGTCATTTTAGTCGTGAGTTCCGGGAAGATCGCATGAGATAATTTAAGTAACAACGAAACACTGCCTACATAGGTGTTTGATCTGGGACGAGCTGCAACTTTTACCATGGTCCTGGCCAAGCGTATTGGGTCATAAACAGGCGGTGCAGGTCTTAGTACTTTTCCCGTATGGTTACCAGCATGCTGAATACCAGGCGTATCTAAGAACGCAGGGAAAAGGTCACAAACATAAATCTCCGGCCATTTCGTTAATTCACCTTTGAGCGCCTCCGACCAGCCTCGCAGGCCAAATTTACTCGCAGTATAACCAGCCCCGTAAGGCACTGGCAGAAACCCGCCAATGGAGATATTATTGATCAGAATACCTTGTTGCTGTGCCTTGAAAAAGGGCAGCACAGCGTGTGCCGCATTCATGTAACCGAGCAAATTGGTTTTGATCACCTGCTCATGCACCGCCATTGGGGTAGTATCAAAATCACCCGCGGCCAGTACGCCGGCATTATTGATCCAGACATCGATACGGCCCTGCCAGTCGTTCGCCGCATTAGCCAGCCTGATCATGGCTTTGCTATCACTGGCATCGGTTGAAATGACCAGTACTTCCGCGCCTATTTGGCGGCATTCGTCGGCTACTTCTTTTAATGCGGCTTCGTTCCTTGCTGCAAGCACCAGGTAAAGTTGTTGCTGGGCAAATTCAATCGCTGCTGCACGACCGGCACCGCTCGATGCGCCGGTAATCACGATAGTTTTTCCTTTCAATACACTTGATTTTGCCATGAGTAGCCTATTTAGCTGAGTTTACTTAAAATTTCACTGATCGAAAAATGCGCGCCGCAGACAAACTCGTCCGCCGCTCCATAATACATTGTTAGCCGATCTCCATCTACTATATGGCCATTGGTAAAGACCACATAGCCGAAAAAACCACTTAATTCATAAACTCCAGTGGGTACCATGATCGGTTCGGTTGTCCGGGAAATTATTTTGGATGGATCATCTATGTCCATTAGGAAAGCGCCCAAACAATATTGATGCTCTGCATTTGCACCATGGTAAATCTCCAGCCAGCCATACTCCGTACGGATCGGCGTGGCGCCGGCACCCACACGTGCGCTATCCCATAAGCCCGGCCGGGTTTTGATCAGGCACTGGTGATTGCCCCAATGCAGACCATCAGGAGATTCGGCGAGCCAGATATAATTGCCGCCGATCTCTTTACTACTGGGACGATGCAGACAGTAATATTTCCCACCGATCTTTTCTTCAAACATCGCGCAGTCTTTATTGTGCGGCGGCAGGATCATTCCACCGGATTCAAAATGCTGCCAGTCCTTAGTGGTTTGCATTCCCACACCAACACCGTTATTAGATACTGCGGTATAGGTTAAATAGTAAGTATCACCTATCTGGCTCACCCTACAATCTTCAATGCCGAACCGTTCCAGGTAGCCATGCCCAAATAAGGAAGGATAGCCTTCCGGCTCGGTGAAATGCACACCATCATCGCTGGATAATAAGCGTAAATGCGATATTGTGGTCAGGTAATCCAGGCCTTTATAATTGATTACTCGTGCATCCGTGGCGATCAGGTCGGGATCGTTTAACGGCACTTCGATGATCTCGGTATTCCCCGTTGCGTTCAGGACAGGAAAAAAAAGCACACCTTCCTTTTGCACAGCACCTTCTGCTACCCTCACCAGAAGCCAGGTTTCCCCCCCGTAACGGAATACGCCCGGATTCAGCAGACTAATGATTTGTAAACCACTGGCGCTGGGCGCAAGGTCTTTAGGTAACAACAAAGGATTTTCAGGGAAACGCTGGGCCAGATCCGTCCTGCCTTTTTTCGACTCATTGATGATCTGTAGCATGATTCGTTCTTTTCAAGATTTGATAACCAATCCCGGCGAAGACTGCAAAGACGACGTGAGCCGGGACGAGTTGCAGGTAATATTTATTAAAACTTAACGCAGGTGGCAGCGGGTGCATTTTAAAAGTGCTTTTCCAAACTGCGACCGCCAGCAAGCCACTTAAGCCACCCAACCAAAGGTTCGTTTTCAGATCAGGTTTTAATTTCCCGCGCCGCCAGAGCTCCACATAAACTAATGCAAAAAGCAGACCTACACCATAATGACCGGTCCAACCTAAAGCCTGACTCTGGCGCTTGTCCAGTTTCGGGACAAGGCGACCGGTTAGTTGTCCAAGGCGCTCAGGCTCACTGAAGTTTTCGCCATCAGCCAGGGAAACAAGATAGCTGAACAGGGTCATAAAGGTAGTACCGGTGATGCCGCTTGCAAATATTTCCTTAGTTTTCATCGCTGCTGATCTTAAGTAGGTTTTTAGTTGCCGGTCCTGTCAATACATTTCCATCAATATCATAACGAGCGCCATGGCAGGGACAGTCCCAGCTTTTTTCTTCGCCATTCCAGTTTACGATACAGGCGGCATGGGTACAGACCGGGCTAAGCGCATGAATAATTCCCTGTTTATCCCTGTAGGCCGCGATTTTTTCACCATGCACCTCAACCACTTTGCCGGTACCTGGTACTAATTGTTTCAAAGAACCGGTTTCGAGGATATGAAAACGATCAGCCACAAAACGATAAGCTACATCCGCGTTCTCTTTGACAAATTCGCTGAAGCCATCTATCGGTTTGACGCGCGAAGGGCTGAACAAACTCTGATATTTATTAGGTCGTTTTCTAATCAGATCGCTAAGTATTTTACCCGCGATACTGCCCAGCATCATCCCGTTCCCATTATAACCAGTCCCGCAGTAAATACCCTCAGCCATAAGTGGCATCTGCCCGATATATGGCAGACCATCCACCGGTACATAATATTGTGATGACCAGCGGTATTTAATCGAGGATACGTTGTAATATTTCCGGATGTATTTTTCGAGATCAGCAAAGGCTTTTTCCGGGTTGTCGTGACCCGTCTTATGATCATTGCCGCCGGCGAACAAAAGTTTTTCGCCGTCAATTACATGCGTCCGGAAATAATGATAAGGTTCCTGCATATCGTAAACCAGCGCATCCGGATAAGTATCCGTTTTTAACTTCACGCCCAGTATGTAACTGCGGTAAGGTGCGCATTCGAAATTGAACAGGTTGATATGAGGCGGCATATGGGTGGCATAGGCTACCGCCTTAGCGCGAATAGTACCTGCAGGCGACTCAGCGGCGTGTATACCATCTGTTGTTTGAATACCGGTTATCCGCGTATTTTCTAAAAGAACACCTCCGGCCTCCAGATACTCTTTCAGCAAACCCTGCAAATATTTCAAAGGATGAAACTGCGCTTGCTGATCGAAAACCAGGCCTTTTAAATACGCTACCTGTGCAGGCACTTCTTCTGCATAATCTACCGCTATCCCTACTTTTATCGCGCCGTTATAGATTTCGTCCAATTGTTTGGCCTCATCTTCGGTTTCTGCATACAGGTAGCCAGGTTTGACTTCGTAATCACAACCAATCTGATAAGTATCAATATTGGATTTAATGATCATTAAACCTTCATTGATCGCATCCGCGAAAAGTTGCGCCCCTTCTGCGCCGAAAGCACTCGCTGCTTCCGCATAAGTAGTATCCGCGAAGGTATTGATGTGGGCGCTTGTCCCACCGGTAGTTCCAAATCCCGGATTATGCGCTTCAGCAATTACTACTTTTTTACCAGCTTTCTGAAGGAACAGTGCTGTTGTGATACCGGTAATGCCACCACCTACAATCAGCGCATCATAAACGGTGGTAGTATCAAATAAAGCTTTCGAAATTATAGTCGCTGCCCCATATTGCCAAGGCGCTTGCTGTGCTCCGTCGCGGGCTAATATGGCATTCGTTATCTTTCCCATAATTCTACTACAAAAATCAGCATTACTCTGTTTGGCAATATCTTACCTATTTAACAAATTCCTCATATACTCAAATCTTTTTATAACCCGGCAACAATTGATACCAAAGCTTATTCAGAAACAATTTAAAGGAGGTCATATTCAAAGGCAGACATAAGTTGATTTAGAGGCTTTTTATATAAGGGTTTAACAACTTTTGGATAAATTATGAAATCCGACAAGTATAAATTGTACCTATATAAGTATTGATCTAATTTGTTCTGCTGTTTCCATATGTGCCGCATCTATAGGCTTAGTAACGTGAACCATACTGAAATAATGACATCCGCGCTGATAAATTTTCAGTTTTGTCTGAAATTTTTTCAGCACTAAAACGCTGGCACAGCACTTGTTTGCCTTTTTTTAGTTTAATTAATTAATTGTTCATTCATTTTTTAACAACATTTAAAGGAGGAAAGACCTATGACATTGGTTAAATTTAATTCCGACAAACGTAACAACAGTTCATTACTACCAGGTTTTAATGACGTTTTTGATTCCATCTTTAACGACACCTTTTTCAGCGATCGCCTGACCAGCCGTGTGCCGGCTGCCAACATCAGCGAAAGCGAAGATCATTTTCATATCGAACTGGCTGCGCCAGGGCTGAGAAAAGAAGATTTTAAACTGAACCTTGACCGGAATGTATTGAACATATCTGTGGAAATGCAAAATAACCAACCAGATGTTCAAAAAAACTACAGCAAACGCGAATACAGCTATACATCCTGGGTGCGGTCGTTTACCTTACCTGAAAGCGCCAACCCAGAACTGATCGAGGCAGCCTATACAGACGGTGTATTAAAGATCGACATTGCCAAACGCGAGGAGGCCAAAGCGGTGCGTCGCCAAATCGAGATTAAATAAAAGGCTTAAATCATTTTTTACACAAAGGGCTCCCGCTTGCGGGGGCTCTTTATTTGTTACGGCTATGAAAACGCAGTTTTATATTTTACTGAGTCTAAAAACAGCACACGGCTTTGTGAACTATGGTCAATACTTTTTAGGCGACGACCGACAAATCGCCGATGAATTGTTTAGCCAGCTGAAAAGCGGAAAGGACTTTAATTTACCACTGCATATCGACCTTATGGAAACCGTGAATGAATTGCCGGTGCAGATTAAAACTATTTACTGTTCACTGGAAGATGTCGGTGCGAATTGCAAACTGATCACCCGCGAACTTTTTCGCTTAAAGAATCTGGAGGAAATAACATGAAGATCTTTTATTAACCGCATTTTTGTTATGATTTGCTTTTATCTTATCTCATCGAAACCACGACGATGATTGGACGGCTTTTTACAACAATTAAGCATAAAAATCAGGTGTTGATAAAAACTTCTTCCCAAAGCAACCAGGTCAGCAAAACCCTTATTCAATTGTTCTTCAGCAGTATCGACAGTTATGCCGTTACTTAAAATAATCGTGTTTAAAAAGGACGCTGGGTATACCCCAAATGAGTACAGATCGTTGAACTGACTCAAAAGAACGTCTGTCAGCTTCCAAAGCCTGAATTGGATGGTCGAATAACGGGTATTGGTCTCAGAAGTACTATGCATAAATTTTTATAACTATTATTTAAACAGGAATACCTTAAAGTTGTTATTCTACTAACCAATAGCCATGTCTGATGATAAAACAAAAAACATGACCATGACTAAAGCCTGGTGCGTGGTAGCGAAGCTTATGAAATCCCGTATTTCAAAGATCAGTTGGCATGCCGCCCAAACATGCGGGATGTTCTAAAAATAACCGATCGCAAAAAACCAACCGCCTATTTAAAAACCAATACAAAAGATAGCTCTATAGGGCTTTTTGGCATATGGCACTTGAAAAATACAAGCAGAAGCGTGATGCGGCAAAGACGCCCGAACCTTTCGGGGGTAAAAGCACACATAAAGGACAGCTGATGTTTGTTGTACAAAAACACGACGCATCACACCTCCACTATGATTTCCGCCTTGAAATGGAAGGTGTTTTAAAAAGCTGGGCGGTACCCAAAGGCCCCTCAACCGACCCGAAAGTTAAAAGGCTCGCGATGATGGTCGAAGACCACCCGTTTGATTACCGTCATTTTGAAGGTATTATACCGCAAGGCGAATATGGCGGAGGCACCGTAATTGTTTGGGATGAAGGCACATATGAGCCTATCGGAGACGATATTAAAGGCAAGAAGGCGCAGGAAATACATCTGCTGAAACAGCTGAAATCCGGCTCTGTAAAGATAAGATTGCACGGCAAAAAACTTCAGGGCGAATATGCACTTGTCAAAACACATGGTATGGGCGAAAATGGCTGGCTGCTGATCAAACATAATGATGAGTTTGCCAGTACAGCCGATATTACGAAAGAAGATAAATCCGTGCTTTCTGATAAGACCATTGACCAAATGAAAAAAAGTAGCGGGAAAGTCTGGCAGAACGGGCGCGAAGAAAACTTGGTTAAGGTAAAAAAAAGCAGTCCCAAAAAAGCACAACCGGGCACCGACAAAGCTTTAGAGAAAGCCGTTGATCCCGTTGATACCAAAAAAATCGATGTTGCTGCTATTTTAAGGAAAGCGCCCGAATCAACAGCACCTGTCAATATCAAACCTATGAAAGCTACCTTGGTAGATGAACCATTTAATGACCCGGATTGGGTATACGAAGTTAAATGGGACGGATATCGTGCTATCGGCTCAGTTAGTCCCGGCAACGCCGAACTGATCTCCCGCAACAATATTGCGTTTGATAAATATTATCCAATCCTTAACTTGCTGAAAAGCTGGAATATGAATACCCTAATTGACGGTGAAATATTGGTCATCAATGAAAAGGGTATATCTGATTTCGGCGCTTTACAAAACTGGCGAAGCGAAGCCGATGGCAGCCTTGTGTATTATGTTTTCGATATCCTGTGGTATGAAGGTAAAAACTTGATGGATCTACCATTGATCCATCGGCAAGCTGTATTGCAGAATATATTGCCAGTTGACGATGATCGTATCCGGTTAAGCCAGGTATTTGAAGCAAGAGGTGTGGATTTCTTTGATGCTGCCGAGAAAATAGGCCTGGAGGGCATTATGGCGAAGAAAGCAGACAGCGTGTACACCTCCGGTCTGCGTTCTAAGGAATGGCTTAAAATAAAAGTCCAAAGGCGCCAGGAAGTTGTGATTGCCGGTTTTACCAGGAACGAGGGGACAGCTAAAGCTTTTAGTGCATTGGTATTGGGTGTTTACGACGGCAAGCAGCTCCGCTACGCAGGTAAGGTTGGCACCGGCTTCTCAGAAAAAACCCAAAAGGAAATGATGAAAGCATTTAAGCCGCTGATCACAGATAAAAGTCCATTTGAGGTGGAACCGGACGTAGACAAACCTTCCCGTTTCCGGCCGCAAAGGTTAGGTGCTAAACCTACCTGGCTAAAGCCGGTATTGCTTTGCGAGGTAAACTATGCCGAAGTGACAAGCGAAGGTATCTTCCGGCAAGCGTCCTTTAAGGGTATGCGCTCTGACAAGAATGCGAAAGATGTGGTTTTGGAAATACCTGAAGATACAGCAAAAACGATAATGGCCGTGGAAGATAAAAAGTTTAAAACGGATCTGGCATTACACTCGCCGGCTGATAAAAGCCGTAAAACGTTACTTAACCCGACCGATGAAACTCAGATGCGTAAGATCAATGGGCATGAATTGACCTTTACGCATCTTAGTAAAATTTACTGGCCAGAAGATGGCTTTACCAAGCGTGACATGTTTAATTATTATTATCAGGTCGCTGAATATATTTTACCCTACCTAAAGGATAGGCCAATGTCGCTTAATCGCTTTCCCAATGGTATACATGGGCCAAGCTTTTATCAGAAAGACATTAAGGGTAAAGCACCGGAGTGGGTGAGTAAAACTTTTCCTTATACAACCAGCGAGGGAGAATCCAAAGCATATTTAGTGGGTAATGATGAAGCTACATTGCTTTGGATGGCATCATTGGGTTGTATAGAAATGAATCCCTGGTTTAGCCGCATACAGGCACCGGACAACCCGGATTATTGCGTGATCGATCTTGATCCTGATAAGAATACTTTCGAACAGGTCATCACTGCCGCATTAGAAGTAAAAAAAGTGCTCGACGCCATTGGGGTACCCTCATACCCCAAAACATCTGGTTCAACCGGGATGCATATTTACATCCCATTGGGTACAAAATATACTTATGATCAATCACAGCTATTTGCACGGATGATCGTCAATCTGGTACATCATCAAATTCCGGAGTATACCAGCCTGGAACGGATAATCAAAAACAGGCAAGGCAAGATGTATCTTGATTTTCTGCAAAACCGTCCTGGAGCTACGATTGCCGGGCCATATTCGTTACGTCCTAAACCGGGAGCAACAGTATCGATGCCTCTGCATTGGGATGAAGTAAAACCTGGACTTACAATGCGTGATTTTACAATTCAAAACAGTATTACTCGTCTTAAAACCGAAGGGGATCTATTTAAAGGTGTGTTAAGTAAAGGGATTGACATGGAAAAAGTCCTTCAAAAAGCAAAAAGCCTGTTTGGATAGCATACACGTTCAGTCCATCGCTTCAGCGAAAGATTCGATAGGCAGCAGTCCAGAATGTCGATAATCCACATCAGAAAACACATTACCTCTGCCATTTGGGAAACCAACTTATTCATTCTGCCTCATATCGTATCAGACAAAAAAAGAGAATCACATCAACCTTATTGCCGTGGTAGCCAGCAACACCACCGTAATACCACCCCATATATTGATAATTTAGAATTGGTATGTCTTTCATGACCTTCTTATTATCGCCTATATGCATAATGAAAGTATGCCCTGCTACCAGAAATCAGTCCCGTCCAACCATAAAAGGAACGATAATATAAAGCAGTAAGGTTAGACAAAGCCATTTAAGGATCATGGAAATTTTTCAATCAGGAAAACCTGATAATAATAAAAAGTAAAACAGGCTTTCTTGCTGCTATTCTCCATAAGCAATTACTATAGTAGCAGATGATTGATTTTGTCGCTGTTCTAAATTAATGACACAAAAAATAGGTTTTAGTACAATAATTAAATTAGTACGAAATAATTTTAAGTCTAAATAGCTAAAATATAAAAAATTATTGCCCCTAACTCAATTATTGGAATAATATTGGAGGTTACCTATTCAGCTTATTATTAAAACCCGGTGCATAATGAAACACACGATTACCAAAAGGAAGAGTTGGAAAGCCATGCTGGCCGCCGCAGAAAAACCGGTACAACTGCCCGTCGCGCACAACGCGCTGACAGCTCGCCTGATCGAGCTTGCCGGTTTTGATGCTTATCAGATCGGAGGCTATGCGCTTTCTGGTGCTACGCATGCAATACCAGATGTTGACCTTGAAAAATTTGGCGAAAAGAAATTTTCAGCAGACTGGATCATGCAGGCCTCTCCACTACCGGTATTGTTGGACATCGATGATGGTTATGGCGATGTAAAGAATGTGACGCGCACCGTTCAGGAATATATCCGCCTGGGTGCATCTGCCATGTTTATGGAGGATCAAAAACCTCCAAAAAAGTGTGGGCATATGGATGATAAAAAAGTAATTGATACCGAACTCATGATTCAAAAGATCAGGGCCGCTGTTGCTGCGCGCGATGGTAATGATTTCTTTATCCTCGCCCGTACAGATGCCATTGATCCTGAAGGGATCGATAATGCTATCGACCGTGCAAAAAGTTACCTGGATGCAGGTGCTGATGGCGTTTACCTCGAAGGACCAAAAACTATAGACGACCTGGAAAAGATAGGCAAAGAATTGAAAGATGTA
Organism: Mucilaginibacter sp. RCC_168; assembly: GCF_041355315.1. Taxonomy (NCBI): domain Bacteria; kingdom Pseudomonadati; phylum Bacteroidota; class Sphingobacteriia; order Sphingobacteriales; family Sphingobacteriaceae; genus Mucilaginibacter; species Mucilaginibacter sp. RCC_168. The sequence goes on along the minus strand of NZ_JBFUPN010000006.1, from coordinate 97,360 downwards.
CCCTTAGCCACCAGCGTATTGGAAAACGGAGGCAAAACACCTTGGGCATCACCTAAAGACTTGGGCAACATGGGTTATTCCATGATCCTATATCCCACCACCCTGATATTCCAGGTGGTTCATACCATCCAAAAAGCATTGGAACATTTAAAACAGGGCGAACCACTCCCTAAACACAACGCAGTAACTATGGATGAGTTTATGCAGATAATCGACCTGCCTTTCTGGACAAAAATTGAAAAGCAATTTGAAGGAAAAAACAATTGACCGATATGGAAACGAAAACAAAAAAGCCACAAAAACAGGATCGTCAACCGGGTCTCGAAGCGGAGATGGATCCTAAACCGGAGTATATTAAAGATAGTTACAAAGCTGCTGGCAAACTTCAGGGCAAAGTAGCCCTGATTACTGGGGGTGATAGCGGTATTGGCCGTGCTGTCAGCGTTCATTTTGCCGAAGAAGGTGCAGACGTGGCCATTGTTTATCTTGATGAAGATAACGATGCCGAAACCACCAAAAATTTAGTGGAAGCCGCAGGCAAAAATTGCCTGCTTATAAAAGGAGATGTGAAGGATGCGTCCTTTTGCAAAAACGCGATCGAAAAGACAGTCAGTAAATATGGAAAGCTAAACATACTGGTCAATAACGCGGGGATGCAATTTCCGCAGAAAGATGTCAAGGCTATTGACCCTGAACAACTGGACACTACTTTTCGAACCAACATTTTCGCTTACTTCTATTTTGCAGAAGCGGCTACCGCACATATGCATGAAGGTGATTGCATTATTAATACCACCTCGGTGACTGCTTACCGTTCGTCACCCTCGCTGATTGATTATTCATCGACTAAAGGAGCTATTACCACGTTTACGCGCTCACTGGCAACAAATCTCGTTGAGAAAAAGATACGTGTAAATGCCGTAGCACCCGGACCTGTTTGGACGCCTCTGATCGTTTCTACGTTTGATGAGGAGAAAATTAAAAGTTTTGGGAGTGAAACAGCCATGAAACGTGCCGGTCAACCTTCGGAGCTCGGGCCGGCTTATGTATTCCTTGCTTCCGATGATGCTTCTTTTATAACAGGCCAGGTCATCCACGTGAACGGCGGTGAAGTAGTCAACGGGTAAAATGCTTATCGCGGATGAAGACTGCGTAATTGCGAGCTTTAAGAATAAAGTACAGGTGCGCGCAGCTAACCTGATGCCAGATAGTAGTTGTGCATTCCCTTAATGAGCGTTCAACACAAATAATGCGGCGTCTTTTCAGAGTAAAAATGGAACAAAGTATAGAAATAGAAAAGATTGTATTGCAGGACGATGGTACCTTTCCAAACAGCCATTATCCGGTGCTGTTGTATAAGGGGGTGTTGGATATTCCCATGCTATTTCCAGCCATATATGTTAAGCACCTTTTTGAAAAGAATAGCTGGTCAAACAGTTGGGATGCCGGTGTATTTGAGTACCATCATTACCATAGCATTACCCATGAAGTACTCGGCATTTATAAGGGGCGAACCAAGTTGCAGTTAGGCGGTTCAAAAGGTCCGCAGATCTTCGTCGAAAAAGGCGATGTTCTTATTATTCCCGCCGGAGTGGCCCATAAGAACTTAGGGGCCGAGAATTCTGTAGGTGTGATCGGAGCCTACCCGTATGGAAGGAATTACGATATGAACTACGGCAAGGCCAGTGAACGGCCAGGTACGGATAAAAACATCAGCAAAGTTCCTTTACCGGCAACTGATCCGATTGGACTACCGGACGGCTTAACCAAATTTTGGAAATAATGGAAACAAAGGCAAAAAAAACAAGCACGAAGAAGGACTTGTCCAAAAGTTATAACCGTTATAAAAAATTCGGTGAAAAACAATATACCGGCATGCAGATCGGTCGTGGCCATCATTGGCATTATGATGCAGGAGACTGGAAAGAAACAAAAATCACACCTGACCTTTGGGAAATCTCCTATGCGGTAACTAAAAGGCGCGTCGGTCACGCACCCGAAAACTCCGGTGTGCCCGTCGGCACAGAATACCAATGGTATATCCTGTCGCATCAGCATGCAAAAAAGCTCAACGCGAATGATTATTCCACCGAGATGAGCGGCCTCAAATTTAAACTGGCACATAAACGTGCCGATAAAGAAACATGGAGCGCTAAAGCTCCCACTCAACGTAAACACCTTATTCAGTTCCTGAGAGATATAGCGGACCAACTGGAAAAAGAGCCCATTCACCTTGAGTTTGAATACGAAGGAAAAGTGTATCAGGGTGAAGCGGTGCCGATTGCTGAAACCTGTACCGGTGATATATGCTATGAAGCGGACGTGTCATTAAACGATGAAAATTTAGGAATTATCCGTTGCGCTAAAAGCGGATGGAAAATGGACCGGGTAGACCAGGACCTGGTAGATGCCATAGGTAACGAAATCTTTTTATACTATGATAATAATTAAAATAAAATGGCAAAATATTCAGAAAAAGCACAGGACAAAGTTCACAAGGCTTTACACGAAGAAAAAGAAGGTACGCTAAAAAGCGGCAAAAGCGGTAAAAAAGTAACCTCCAAAAAACAAGCGGTTGCTATCGGATTGTCGGAAGCCCGTAAAGAAGGCGCCAAAGTGCCCAAGAAAAAATCGTAACATCAACCCTACTACCTATGAAAGATGAAAATAAAATGAGCCGGCGACAGGTCGTTGCCGGTTTGGGTGCTACACTGGCTACAGCTGCAATAGCACCCGCATTTGGAACAACACGTATAACGAGCAGGCCCACCGATAGTGCCGCTAAGATCAGTGACCCAACCAAACTCTATCCCAAACCTCCATTTAAAAGCCAGCCGCAGCCTTGGCCGGGCCTGCAAAGTAAAATGGATCCGATACCGGATTGTGGTGAAACCAGCTATAAGGGTTCAGGACGTTTAACGGGACGGAAGGCTTTGATTACCGGAGGCGACTCGGGTATGGGCCGGGCGGCAGCTATTGCATACGCCCGTGAAGGTGCGGACGTTGCCATCAACTATTATCCTACGGAAGAACAAGATGCCCAGGAAGTTATAGCGCTTATCAAAAAAGAAGGTCGTAAAGCTATTGCGATTCCCGGTGACCTGCGTAGTGAAGATTTCTGCAAGCAATTGGTGCAAAAAGCGATCAGCGGATTGGGCGGTCTCGATATTATTGTGAATAACGCGGGGCGTCAGCAATCATTGAATTCTATTCTGGATGTCACCAGCGAAGAGTTTGACTCCACGATGAAAACAAATATTTACGCACCATTTTGGATCATCCGGGAAGCGTTACCGCATTTGCCGCCCGGTTCGGCTATTATTGGTACAACTTCTGAACAAGCTTATGACCCTTCGCCGGATCTATATGCCTATGCGCAAACTAAGGCTGCTACCATGAATTACGTAAAATCACTGGCTAAGCAACTCGGCCCAAAAGGTATCCGCGTAAACGGTGTTGCACCAGGCCCCATTTGGACAGCTTTGCAGATCAGTGGCGGAGCTCAACCGGAAAAACAACAAATGTTCGGCAGCTGGACGATGTTAGGCAGGCCGGGGCAACCGGCTGAACTTGCTTCCATTTATGTGCAGTTGGCGGCAGCTGATGCCAGTTTTGCCAGCGGGCAGATTTATGGATCATCCGGCGGTGTCGGGCAACCTTAATCCAATAGCGTCATGAAAAAAGCAATTATAATCATATTATCAGCGTTAGGTACATTTGCGGCAAAAGCACAAATTCCTCAACCTGATCCCGATACCACAGCCAAACATTTTATCATCGTAGCCAGTATTGGTAATTTACAAGAAATAAGCGCTGGACAATTAGCCTCACAAAAAGCAAAAGACAAAGATGTCAGATCTTTTGGTCAGATGATGGTCAAAGATCATGGTCAAACACAACAAAAACTGATGCAGCTGGCAAAACGTAAAGGTTACAATATCCCGCCAGCGGCCACAAGCGGTATACAACCTGATCCTAATTTGAAAAACACGCGTGATAATTTCGATGGTATGTATGTACGCGCCATGATGGCGGGACACAACAACACGGTACAGACGTTTGAAACCTACGCCACGACAGGAAAAGATCCAGACGTTAAGGCATTTGCACAGCAAACGCTACCTACGCTGAAGGCTCATTTAGCTGCTATCCAGGCTATCGACAGCCGGCTTAAAAGAATTTCAAAATAATCATTAATCAAAAACAAATATCATGGAAACACAAACCGCACAGACTACCGATTCAAAACTCAAGGAGTTTTTTACAGATCAATTAGAAGATCTGCTTTGGGCAGAAAAAAAACTGGTTAAAACCCTGCCGAAATTGCAGGAGGCCGCTACGTCTGCTGAACTAAAAGAGGCATTTGGCAATCATCTCACCCAAACCCAAAATCATGTTACCAGATTAGAACAAGTATTCGGTATAATTGGCGAAGATGTGGACACGACTAAATGCGCAGCAATGGCCGGTATTGTTGACGAAGGTGAGGATATCATAGACGAAACCGAAGAAGGCACCGCGCAGCGGGATGTGGGTTTGATCTTCGCCGGACAAAAAGCAGAGCATTATGAGATCGCAACCTACGGTGGCATGGTTACACTGGCTAAGACCTTAGGATATAACGATGCCGCTGATTTGCTGAGCCAAACCCTGGAGGAAGAAAAGGAAGCAGATAACCTGTTGACCCAGATTGCTGAAAATAATATCAACTACCAGGCGAGCACCGAGCCTAAAGAAGACAAAGGACTTTTCTCCTGATCTGTTTCCAGCGCCTGTCTAATGACAGGCGCTGATATATATATACCCAGATAGCAAAATCATTAGACTATTTAGAAAACATTTAGAATTAGCTTATGCCATGGTATAACGGAAATTATCCGCCATCTTATAAGAACCAACCGAAGAAAATCAGGGAAAAGGCAACGGAGATCGCCAACGAAGTGTTGCGAACAACCGGCAATGAAGGTGAAGCGATAGCGACAGGCTTAAAGCAGGCTCGTGCTTTTTTTGCAAATGAAAAAAAGAAAAATAGTGATAGCTGAATTATGTAAATCTGTTATTTTTTTCTAACTAATTATTATCTGAAGATCCGGATAGTAAAAGTACTAAAACAAGTATTTTTCCCGCAAAAACACGTATTAATTACCTCAACTTTTTAAAGAGCATAGCTGTTATTTATAATATATTTAATGGTTATGACGTACTTACAATACTGCAATCAACTCGTCCACGAAGTGAGGCAGACGAAAGCAAACACCAGATCGATGTTTGAAAATTTAAAAGGCGACAAGGGCTACCTGGATCCCTATGAAATTGACTTATATATGGCGACTGTAAAAAACTTCGATCATCTGGCAAGTCAAGCCGAATATGTAATGCTTCAAATTCTAAACGGTACTGTCTCACCGTTTGATGAAATAGATTGAAAACTGTTTTTCTTTATTATATCGTTTGTGTGTAGATCTCCAGCCAGCAAGTGTCTGGAGATCTTCTTTTTAAGAGCTATAAAGCCGTAGCTCGATTCAATTAATAGGTATAATATCGACGACAATTTCGTTGCCTATTACATGGAATCCTAAGTTATTCGCCCACCTTTTGTTGGTCTGGCGTTTCATTGGGTCCAGGGATATTCTCTTGTTTTTTATCGTTATTGCCATCGTTATCAGCGGTGCCTTCCTGATAAGGTTGTTGTGGATGCGGGCTTGGAGATTGGGTTTGCTTATCGGTATTGTTTGCCTGTCGCTTATCAGATTGATCCGTTTCTGCGGCGTTTATCGCCTTGCTATAATTTGGCTGCCCAACTTGGTCAGGATCCGTCAAATTACTATTTTCCGGATGTTCTTCTGCAGGTTGTGTCCGTCTGAAATACTCATTCGTGTAACCCGCATTTTGAGAAGGATTAGCTTCGTCATCACCAGATGGAGTAACATTATTTTCTCCGAAATTCTGACCTCCCATGCCTCTGCTTTCCATACCTGGAGCATCCTGTTTTTTCATGTCCTCTTTTGATGTAAGAAAGCCTCGTTGCAAATCATCTTCGGTTAAATTATTTTCATCAACGCGATAAGCGTTTGCTTTGTTGCCGTTGGGTTTATCGTTATCCGGCAACCGTTTATCTTGATGTATCATAAGCTTATATATTTAATATATACTAATTACAATACCAGTTTTTGCCAATTGTTTTATGTTTTTTTTAATTGTAGATCAATTGATTTACTAACGGACCAGTGCAGCCAGGCTGGTGTTATTGCATTTCCCTAATGCGACATGAATGACAATAAAGATGACGAGGGTGAACAGCTCCCCGCCCGATTTCTTGACGTCCAGGGACTATAATGGCGCGGAAAAATTTCTTACACTTTCTTCTTAGTAGGACTGATATCGCCATTACGCTCCATGTAAACTTTTTCTATCTGGCCCAGATCTTCTGTAAGCGCGGATTTCCTTACGCCCTGCATGATATCCTCTTCGCATACCAATGCTTTATCCAGGTTATCTTTCATGAACTTCCCTTCCTGAAATAGCGGGATCTTATCCCCTTCTATAAAACGTCCAAATTTTCGATGATGTACAATAAGCCAACCAAAAATACGATGCAGTAATACAATAACAAAGCAGGTAATAATCACGGGAACGAAAGCGGATGCCCCAACTATGGCGCGGCTTAATACAGCCCCTAATGAGATCGTAACGATATTATCTAAAGGTGTCCTTACGCCAAATGATCTGCGTCCTGAAATACGGATGAGTACCAGTGCGATAAAAAAAACAACAATGCCGCGGCTACTCATTTGCAGAGTATTCAAGTCCTTTCCTTCCCCAAAAATGGTGGTGATTAATTCCATGTAATTTTTGTTAATACTTTATTTATAATAGTTTAACAACCATTTCTTCTAACGGTTTCATCCTATTGTTTACACCTCAAACTTTGGTATCAGATAACTGTTATAAGATCATAATCTTTAGCATATGCCATCAAACCTGCTTATTTCCTGTCATCGTTTGCTTAAAGAAAAGCATCTTACCATTGCCTTTGCAGAAAGCGCTACCGCGGGCCGGGTTTCTGCTGAGTTTTCTCTGATCCCGGAATGTGGTGATATATTAAAAGGCGGTATTGTCTGTTATGATGCTTGTATCAAGCAGGAGGTTTTAGGAGTTCCACAGGAACTGGTAGAAAAATACACACCGGAATCTGCCGAAATAACCAGAGAGCTTGCCATACGATTGGGGAATTTCATGAAAGCGGATATACAGGTCGCGATCACAGGACTTACCATGCCTGGTGGCAGTGAAACCCCGGAAAAGCCGGTCGGTACCATGTTTATTCACGCGTTGATCAACGGCAATCACCTGGCTTCCAGTGAAGTTCATAAAGGAACCCCGGAAGAAATTGTATTACAGACAGTTGATCGTTTGGCGAAATTATTGATCGATGAATTATCCTGAACCCGATTGTTAATCAATGTATATTTGCTGTGCTAAAGCCCAACTTGCTAATAAGCTCCCGCTGTTAACGCAGCGGTCGGAATTTTTGTATCTGCAACGGGCTATCGATGAAACTGTTAGCATGATACGTCTTCAAATTGAACGCATAAAGCAAATGTACGTTCTGCTGGATAGTTTTTACCAGCTGGAAAGCTGCGTTGGTTTGACTGGTATTCTGGACGAAGCCTTTCAATCTGTAGGCCTGCCTGATGAAAACGCCGCTTTGCGCGATCTGTCGGTGTTGTTTTATATGCAAAATATCGAAAGTATTGAGGCCGCTTCCTTTAAAACAATGTTGCTTGTAGCAAACCGACTGGAACAGCCCACAATTGTACAGTTACTTCAGGAATGTTATAATGAAGCGCAGGAAGACAATTTACTATTTCGCCAGATTACAGAAACCTATTTATTAACCCGGTGAAATCAAAACAAGTAATGATCTCCCGTAAAAAAGCACCATTATTTAAAACCGCGCTAAAACTATAGTGCTGAAAACTAAAAACGTTTTTATCTCTGGTGCGGACCACCTTTGTATTCGCCATATTTTATCGGCATTGGCTATCAGATACTAACTAAACGGTCATAAGTTGTTGTTATATTGATTATTTCCATCAGTAAACCCAAAAGATAAACGCTTCTACTTCAGCATTGAGTAATCTTTTATCAATGCTGAAGTACCTGTTCCATAACATTAAATTATTTTCTTTTTTTACATGAGGCCCATAGTGCAGCGCCTACAAGCGCTGCGAACACCGCTTTCTTTAAAACTGCGGCGCGGTTATGCTTCCATTCAACAGCAAGCCCGCGTTCTTTGATCAGATTTGGTAAATGACCGTTTTTGATATCATCGATCAAACCTTCAAATACATTGATGCGGTCCGCCAGAATGAGTGGTATCCAATGCCGATAACGGTCTTCGCTGTGTTTAAAGGCATAGCGCCGGATAGCGCCGCTCAGACCAGAGGGCGGCACTGAGGTGCCAAAAACGGCGGTCGGCCCGGGCCGTTCGGTAGACAATAAGATCTCGACTGTCAGCGGTTGCTGCGGTGAGCGCTCATAATTGATCCGGTTATGATCATCGCCTGTGTAGTTTTTAATGGGATATGTCGGCTCGTTCTCCGGGTCGATATCCAAACCCCAGCCGGGAATATTTTTATAGTTTTTGTTGATTGATTTCATGGGATCAGAACGGTTTTGATGCAGTTATCTAATTTGGAGGAGAACAACCGGTAGGCGTCAGAAACGTCTTTTAATGGCACCCGGTGTGTGATCAGCCCTTTGGGATCCAGTCTGCCGGACAGTACGTGATCGAACAGTTTTGGCATTAATCGTTTTGGGGCCGATTGATTGGCCCTGATGGTAATACCCTTATTGACCACATTTCCAATGGCCAGCAGATTGAACGGCGGTCCATAAACACCCACAATGGAAACAATGCCTCCTTTCTTCACTGAATTAATGGCCCACTGCAGTGCTGTGGCTGCGCCGGCCTGCATTAAAGCTATCCGGCCGCTGAAGGTTTGCAGGGTATTGCCTTCGGCTTCGCAGCCCACACAATCGATACAAACATCCGCGCCATACCAATCGGTAGCTTTTTTCAGGAAAATAACCGGGTCAGCCATCTCCTTAAAATTATAGGCTTCGCACTTCGCATAGTTTTTGGCAAACTCCAACCGGTAATCAATATGATCAATAATAATCACCCTTGCCGCCCCGAAGAACCAGGCACAGCGTGCGGCCATAATGCCGATAGGCCCCGCGCCAAATACCACCACCGTGTCGCCTTCTTTAATGCCGCCCATCTCCGCGGCTTGATAGCCTGTCGGAACTACATCCGTTAACAAAACCGCATCATCTGGGTCCATTTCCGGAGGAATGAGTGTCGGGCCAACGTCAGCATAGGGTACCCGTACATATTCCGCCTGGCCACCATCATAGCCCCCAGCCGTGTGAGAATATCCAAATATGCCGCCGACGGCCGTAGCCATGGAGTTGGATTCATGACAATTGCCATAAAGACCCTGCTTGCAGAAGCTACATTTGCCGCAGGCCACATTAAAAGGTACCAGTACCTGGTCGCCCACCTTCAGTTTTTGCACCAATGGGCCAACCGCTTCGACAATCCCGGTAAATTCATGGCCAAAGGTCGAGCCAACTCGGGTATCCGGTACCATCCCATGATATAGATGCAGATCTGAACCACAGATACAACTGCGGGTCACGCGTACAATTGCATCCTCGGGATGCAGGATCTTCGGCATCGGTTTTTCAACCAGACGGACCCGGTAAGGCCCGCGGTAATTCATTGCTAACATATTTTTTTCTTTTATTTAATCAACCTGTATTATTGTTATCAGTCAATTGGTCATATGGAAACGGTTTAGCTTCACCGCTGTCCAGTTTCAATTTGATCTGATCGCCGGAGGCATTGAGCACTTCACCCTCGCCCTCCCGGGAGATCACACGCTGGCCTTAGTAAGATATATTCATCCATGACCAGTAAACTATTATTGCTTTTCGGAGGCATAGGTGCTCCAGTGGGCAACACCTGCCGGTTCACTGTTTTTACTTCCGTACTTCGCTCTATGCTCATTTGCTTATCCAGCTTTTGGGTCGTTTCCAACTCCTGCTCCAAAGCCTGGTCGGTTTGGGTCACTCCCAGTGTTTCTTTCAGCATATCATACTTGTCCGGGTACGGCATTTTGGCGCCGAAAGCCTGAGTGAAATATTGCATGACAGCAGCCAACTTCCCATTCTCGCCGCCGAACTGTTCGAGCAGCAGGTTGGCAAAACGCGGATCAGGGCGCGAAACCCTGGCGTTGAATTGTAGGTCTTTTACATGGTGAAACATAATGTAGCTTTTTAAAGATGTTCTTAAATAACAGCCGGGACCGATGCCGGTTTGGTGGATAACTACGTGAAAGCGTGGCCATATTACCTGTTACCAACCGTAAAAAAATACCTGTTAGGTGAAAATTACCCGATCTGCAAAACCGGGAAACTGCAGTACAATAAGCGCTGTTATTCTTAGTAATAAAGAGATATTCCAATGAAAACAACACCTATGAAAAAATTAAACTTGCTGTTAGTGATAATTCTGGGAACTACGTTGGTTATGCCGTCGTGTAAAAAGATCACAGCGATCACTATACTATGGGTGATGCTGTTACTCTACTTTGGCGGTTGTTCGCCCACACCAAGCTTTTGAAATAAAGTGGATATAATGCGCCAATTGAGCATGTACAACTACTCAAGCAGAAACAAGTAAATTATAAATAGAGCTGTTTATGACAACAACTAACAATGATCCAACAAGCAAACCTGAACACGCACGTTTTGTTCTTTAAAAAATGAGGATGAAAGTTAACAAGAATTGAAAGGTGTAGAAGGATAGCTCAATTATTCAACTTCCGATGGAACATCTTCAATATAACATGAAAAACTAACCTAATATTAAAGGCATGTCGAAAAACATCAATCCCCTTTGGTGGCAAAACGGTATAATCTATCAGATATATCCAAGATCTTATCAGGATAGTAACAACGATGGCCTGGGCGATCTGCAGGGCATTATAAGCCGGCTCGAATACCTCCACTGGTTGGGTATTAATGCCATATGGCTGTCGCCAATATATCCTTCACCAATGAAAGATTTCGGCTATGATATTTCCAACTATACGGATATTGATCCTGTATTTGGCACCATGGCCGACTTTGATCTGCTGCTTTCCGCGGTGCACCGGATGGGCATGAAATTAATCCTCGACTTTGTGCCCAATCATACTTCGGATCAACACCCCTGGTTTTTAGCGTCAAAGTCATCAAAAGAAAGCCCTAAACGCGAATGGTATATCTGGCACGACCCAGCGCCTGAAGGTGGGCCGCCAAACAACTGGCTAAGCGTATTCGGTGGCAGCGGCTGGGAATGGGATGAACATACCGGCCAATACTATTATCATGGCTTTTTAAAGGAACAGCCCGACCTCAACTGGCGCAACCCGGAAGTGCAGGAAAATATGTTCAATATCCTGCGTTTCTGGCTTGATAAAGGTGTTGACGGATTCAGGGTTGATGTGATGTGGCACATGATCAAAGACGCGCAGTTCCGCGATAACCCGATAAATCCCGGATACCGGGCTGAAATGCCAACCTATGATCGGCTGCTCCCCGTTTACTCTACCGACCAGCCCGAAGTATTGGATATTGTTTTTAAAATGCGCCGTGTGCTGGATGAGTATCCCGAACGCGTCATGATAGGTGAGATCTATCTTCCTATACAACGGCTCATGATTTACTATGGCGATAAAAACAACGGAGCCCATCTTCCATTCAATTTCCTGCTGCTCTCTGTGCCCTGGGAACCCATAAAGATCGCAGCGGCTATAGCAGAATATGAAGGAGCTTTGCCACCCGGAGGCTCGCCTAACTGGGTGATGGGTAATCATGATCGCCCGCGTATAAGCAGCCGAATTGGCAGCGGCCAGACTAAAGTTGCCGCAATGCTGCTTTTAACGCTTAGAGGTATCCCGACGTTATATTACGGTGACGAAATCGGCATGCGAGACGTACCGATCCCGTTTGACGAAGTGCAGGATCCGCAGGGGTTAAATATGCCGGATAAGAACCTTAGCAGGGATCCATGCCGTACGCCTATGCAATGGAACGCCGAAATGAACGCAGGCTTTAGTGAAAGCAAACCTTGGCTTCGTATAGATAAGAATTATACGTTAAATAACGTTGACCGCCAAAAAGCAGATCATTATTCCCTATTAAACCTTTATCGCAAGCTTATCAGATTACGAACAGAGGAGCCGGCATTAAACATAGGTCGTTATATTCAGGTGTGTGCCGATGACCAGGCCATCTCCTACATTCGCGAAATCGAAGGCTCGTCGCGTTTTTTAGTCGTTCTTAATTTATCTCACCGGCCTTATTACTTCAAGACCACACAAAAAACGCTTAGTGGGCGAATTGAGATTTCAACTTTGCCTGAAATGGAGGGAATGATCACCCAAGGCACTATAGAGCTGGATGGCGATCAAGGAGTTGTTATGCGGCTGGATCAGTAAATCCTTTAAGTTATCTATTGGTTTAGTTTTCATTAGGCCCCGCCTGTCTTTATCACATATCAACCATTGGCTTACCAGGAATTTTCTGTACCATTTACTTTCTCGATAACTTCCTTCTTTATAAAATTTATAACAGATTCACTAAGCTCATCTCCTGATACTTGCTCAACTGAACCTTGGTCTGTTATTTGAAGTACCGCTGCTATATTGTTATCGATTAAAACATCCAGTCGATCGCCGCTGCGCTCTACCAAACATGACAATTCCCGCTCTGCATAGTTAAGCGTAAATAAATGACTGCTTACATCTTTACCAGTTTCCATTATATATTGTTTATCTGATTTGTAAACACAAATACTTTAAAATAGGTTTTATTCTTTTAATAATAAAACCTATTTTATCATCTGCCTGGCATCATTTACAGATATAGAAGGATGAAGAGACATGCAATATCACCCACAATTTCCTTTACTACCTATAGTTACTTTTTGCAAGCAAATCAATATTCACAGTCGACGCCAGGTATTGTTTTTTATTAATTTTTCGTTTAGTTCTGCGGATAATCAACAATAGCTGCAAATAATAATGTGTGTATGAAGATGAAAGTAAATGGCCCTAAACCATACTTGCATCATTATCCTATTCTCAAGTCTGTATGGATCCAATTAGCGAATATTTAGCCTTATTTTTTCTGCAAGCGCTTTAATTGAAGCACAATGCTGCTGTAAAATTGGTAATGTACGCTTGGCAAACGCGCGTATCTCCGGATCTTGAATTTGACCCGCGGCGTTTTTAAAAAGCGTTAACATTTTTTTATGATCCTTTATCATTAGTAAAATATAATTATTTTCAAAAGCTGTACCCGTAGTGCCGCCAAGCAATGGATCACGCGTAACATCATCAACAGATGGCACTTTAATATGGTAGCCTTTTGACTTAATTATCGATTTCAGCTCTCTATTCGCCTTGCCATGATCAGCAATCATTTTTTTTGCAAAATCTTTGACATCAGGGGTAATAGCTACATGCATAGCCATTTCACTGGCATTGATTTCTTTAAATCCACCAACTATTGCCTGAGAAATAAATGTCTTATCATCAACATCCTGCTTTGCGTTGAGTGCCTGTGCATCTGAAAAATGGCTATATATAATTATTGCTATAATCAAAGACAATCCCTTCATAATGTATTTAATATCTTTTTAAACCAGTACTACCGATACCATGTAACGGCGTCTTAAATGCAGATCATACCATGTGCCTGCTTATTAGTAACGCCGGTTAATATGAGAGGTTTCGAAAAGTACAAAATCAAGTATTTTATCTCCATCCAAGTGATTAATGACAATAGGTCAACGTATAAATACTGAAACACTCGATGTCAATGCGTTGATCTGGAAGAGGGTTACCAGACACAAGTAGGCTGGCGGTAAGCCATGATGTAACTAACGGTTATTATTGGTTTTCCCCTTATTGTCCCAATGATCTTTAATTATCTTACCGGATGTATCTACTACAAACCTGCGCACAAAACGTTCGCCTTTGATCTTACCGCTTTCATCTGCTTTGCCAACAAATAATAATACCGGCCGGCCAAAATCATTCGTTTTAAAGGCCAGATTATAACGGCCCATTTTGCGCTCAATAATAGTATCCGGCTCGTATGCTTTTTCCAGTACTTTAAATATCTCTTTTCCCAACTTCATCATATAGATTCAATTTATGGGGTTAACTTCTTAATTAAGTTATATAGCTCATTGCGTTCTGGATTCCACTAAGAGTAACTTGCACTACCTGCGCATTTAAAGACAGTATCCGCGCCGCACGTGCTTGTAAAAGCCTTAACTTTATCTTGCCATCTGCCCCGCGTACCTGGATTATTGTAATTGACTAAACCAATATAACCAGCGCCGATAACAATCACCTTTGATATGATATAGAGCGTTTCTATCAGTCAAGTAAACCGTGTCGCATCGCAAATCGGACCAAGGCTAAAGAATTACGGCTTTGGGTTTTATCCATCATTGATTGCCGGTGGCCTTCTACAGTTCTTCGGCTGGTAAACAGTTTATTAGCCGCTTCAACATTCGTAAAACCGTCAGCAATGAGCTTCAGCACATCCATTTCACGATCTGAAAATTCGACTTTCACGTTATCATCTTCTGCAAAGGCATAAGGCTTAATCACAGAGCGCTTAATTAACCGGTGTGTTAATGACGATGATACAAACGGTTTACCCGCTGATGCTTGTTTTAAGGCAAAAACCAATTCTTCGGTATCTGCCGTTTTACTTACGTAATTGGTAACGCCATTTTTAAAAGCTTGCTGAATAATATTTTCATCTTCATGCATAGAAAGCAGCACAATCGCCAATCCATCGAAATTTTCGCGAGCTGCTTTGGCCAGTTCCAAGCCATCCATTCCTGGCATATTTACATCAGCCAGTAAAACATCAGTTTTCACGCCGCTTGTTAATAGTTCAAGTGCCTGCTTTCCGTTGGCTGCCTCACCACTGACGTCAAAGCCCGATTCATGCAGCAGCAATTGCTTAATCCCTTGCCGAACAACATCGTGGTCATCAACAATTAGAACCCTTATCATTTTGATTTTTATTTAATTAAACTGAGATTCATATTAAATAGTTTTAATTAATAATTAATTATATATCAATTTAAATTTTTAATCACCAATTTTAACATTTCTTACCAGTGGACCTATATCCGTGACAATTCATGCCAACATATTAGGTACTTTTTAATAACAGTCGCATCGCTATCACCTTCCAGTTCTCCGGAAGTAAACGTTTTGGTTAAACCTTTGTCAAGGTTGACAACAATGTTGTCCCCCTCGTATAAACAACTATCACTCAATGATTGAAATGCTTAATACCGCGGCACGTAAAAATCACGATTTATCAGGTAATTTCCCATAAAACAGGCGCCACGTTGCTGTGTTGATCTTATTAGTAACCTATAAAAACAACAGTTATGGAAAACAATCAGAAATACGCCCTGATAACGGGCGCAACCAGCGGTATCGGTCTTGAACTGGCCAGGCTTTTTGCTAAAGATCAGTTCAACCTTATTATTGTTGCCCGCAACCAGCAGGGACTTGATCAAACTGCACAGGAACTAAGTGAAACGGGCGTCGATGTGATTCCCATTGCCTGCGACCTTTCCAAAATGGATGAAGTTGAAAGCCTCTGCACTGACATTGAACAACGAGGCTTACCAGTTCATGTGCTTGTTAATGATGCGGGGCAAGGGTTGTATGGCCTGTTTAAGGATACTGAACTGGCCCGGGAGCTGGATATTGTTCACCTTAATATCTGCGCAACAATCATCCTTACCAAGCATTTCGTAAAAAAGATGGTAGAAAGAAACGAAGGCCGAATTCTGAACCTTGCTTCTATCGCCAGCCGCACGCCGGGGCCATGGCAGTCGGTTTATCATGGCACTAAGGCCTTTGTGCTATCGTTCAGTGAGGCTATTCGTGAAGAACTGAAGGACTATAATATCACAGTGACTGCCCTGTTGCCGGGCCCAACCGATACCGATTTCTTCAATAAAGCAGAAATGCAGGATAGCAAGATCGTTCAGGACAAATCTTCACTTTCTGATCCTGCCAGGGTTGCCAAAGATAGTTATGAGGCGTTAATGACAGGCGACGATCACGTGGTATCCGGTTTTAAAAATAAAATGATGATGCTAATGACAAGCATTACCCCAGAAAGTACCATTGCAGGAATGATGGCCGGAATGCAGGAGCCGGCTGAAAAGAGGTAAAATTATCTCTGATAGCTTATATGGCGGCGGCGAGAATCCGTCGCCACTTTTTTATGTCAACAACCGCTATTTAGTGTCAATTTTTAGTATCGATCAAAAAAAGACAGGCCTTCAAAAGCTACGTTTTGTCACTCATGAATTAAATCAATTAAAACCTTTATTCGATCAAATGCTTATTAATAAAACACAACTATGCCCGAAGGCCCAAGCTTAGTGATATTAAAAGAAAAGTTGCAGCTATTTATTGGTCAGAGAATAATAATGGCCAATGGATACGCAAAGGGCTTTAATCCGGAGATTTTGATAAACCGGGTAATAACAGACATCAGATCATGGGGCAAATACTTGATTATTAGCTTCCAGGATTTTTCTATCAAGATACATCTGGGCCTGTTTGGCAGTTATAAGATAAACGAACGGGGCAAAAAAGAGGCATCATTACACATTCGCGGTGAACAGGATGAGGTAAATTTTTATATCAGTAACGTAAAATTAATCGAGCAGTCTCCCGAACAGTTATTCGATTGGACGGCCGATGTTATGAGCCCTGATTTCAACGTAAGGGATGCACGCAAAAAACTGTTGCTGAAACCAGAAAAAATGATCTGTGATGTCTTGCTGGATCAGCATATATTTGCCGGATCGGGTAATATTGTAAAGAACGAAGTTTTGTTCAGAACAAGGGTACATCCGGAAAGCAAAATTGGTCTTATACCAGCACGAAAGCAGCGTGAGCTAATTAACGAAGTTATTAATTTTTGTAATGACTTTTATGAATGGCGTAAGGCAGGAACGCTGCGAAAACACCTGCAGGCTCATGAAAAACAAATGTGTCCTCGTAATAACGTACCATTAATTAAAGCTGATCTGGGGAAAACAAACCGCCATTGCTACTACTGCACTCTTTGTCAAAAAAAATATGGATAATTAACTGTACTCTCATTAGACTAAGGAACTTTGACATTGAAGTGATCTTTCTATAGCCCAGCAGCTTTAAACAATCAAGTTTCGGGGCAAACATTTTTGTATTATCTTTGGAGTTTATCAGCAATAATCTCCTTAAAAGCAGAGGAATCAGCAATTGATTTATGTTTATTTTGTTATTTTAAAACAAATGCATAAACCAGCAGCAGTATAATAATCATTGCCCAAACTATCGCTAACGTTTTTTCAGGACGTTCAATATCATAGCTTGTCCAGTCTCTTTTTCTTTTCTCATTATTCATTTCATTTGCAATTACGGGTAAACATTTATTTTATTAGGACCAACTGAGATCATCTAAGCCAGATTTATGGGTGTTTTGTGGTTATTAGTTAACAACTGTCGGCTACTGTAGCTATCAGAAAGAATAAAGGAGTAACGGAACTTATATGGGGATTAACAGCTTCGTATTGGCGTTGGTTTTTGAAAAATTGAAATTTTATCTCGACTTCTGTTGGACTCGGTTCTCCGTAAAAATCTCCAGAATCATATTTTCTTAAATAACATTAAATTTAATTTATTAATTATAAATTAAACAACTATCCTTTTAATTTGTCTTGATAATATCAAATAATTGAAATATGAGATTAAATTATCATCAAGATTAATCGGATGTATCACAGACTGCACTTTGTAGCCATGCGGTAGCAAAGTCCGGTTTAGGTAAAATAACGGCTAATGTCGACCACCCAAGCCATTAAAGAAATCACTTCTATTCAAATAATATCTGACAAATTCAAACATAAAACATCATGAAAAAATCAATTCGTTTATTACCAGTGGCTATATTGCTCACTTTATCGTTAGCAGCATGTAAAGGTCATAATTCATCAACAGAAAAAGATAGTACTTCTACGAGTATGGGAGCAAAGAACGGGGGTGGTGCTTCTGGCGTACCGGATTCCACGTCGTCAAACATGTCTACGGACACTGGTAGGCAAGACAGCGCAAAAAAAGATAAAGGAATTGTACCATAGATCAGGCGGTCGGAAAACTTCAATGTTACAGTAATAATAATTGGCCTGTGTTCATTCCGAGCACAGGCCGATATTGCAGGAACTCATCAGGTGTCCTCCCCTTGCTCTGCCACTGCTTCTCCGAATAATGCCAATTACTTCATTATTATCCTTTCAATATAAATCTTTACAAATTGCGACAATCGCTCACACTTTTCCGTCTGCTGCATAGTTATATCACAGGTCCAATAGCCTTATACGGCGCCCGGAATAATCTGGTGGCTAATCATAGGCGGTAATAATCGTAACATTGCGCAACGAAGATCAGGTATTAAATTTTACGACCAGCTGCAATGGCTCGCAGCTGGTCGCCAGACTTTCGCCTTTTTGGGATCAGCCCCGAATGCTTGATTCAATGTATTTTCATACCCTATCTATTATACAATTTAACCAACCGCCTAATTCTTGCCGCTATTTCTGGCTTAAGTTGTCTGCTTAGCAATCGCCAGCCCCAGTTGTTACGTTTAGTTGAGGGCATGTTCATACGTGCTTCTGCATCCAATCCTAAAACATCCTGCAATGGTATAATGGCGATAGCCGAAACGGAAGAATAACACAGCTCCATAAGTAAACGGCTAACATTCCCTTTATTAATGCGGGTACGAAGATAGCTTGCCAATCGCTTTCGCTCATTTGGAGTTGTATTTTCCTTGTACCAGCCCAGGGTGGTATTATTGTCGTGGGTTCCGGTATAAGTAACGCTGTTGACTACATGGTTATGCGGTATATGAACAGAAACGGGCATATCATCTCCAAACGCATAATGTAACAAATTCATGCCGGCAAGGCCAATCTTGTCACGCAATTCGTATACCCCCTGACTAACATCACCCAGATCTTCTGCAATAAAGGGTAATCCACCTAAACTTTGCTTAAAGGCATCAAAAATGGCGCTACCTGGTCCAGGTTTCCAACTACCATTTATGGCTACGCTTTCACCCACGGGCACTTCCCAGTAATCATAAAATGCGCGAAAATGATCCAGTCGGATCAGGTCAAAAAACTCACGGTTCTTTTTCATCCTGTCTATCCACCAACTGTAGCCAGTGCTTTCCAGTTTATCCCAACGGTAAACAGGCATATCCCACAGCTGGCCATTGGCATTAAAATAGTCCGGAGGTACGCCAGCAATTCCGGCCATATTTTTATTTTTGTCGAGGCTAAAAATTTCAGGATGCGTCCACACATCAACTGAATCATAACTGACATAGAACGGCATATCACCCAAAAAACGAACGCCCCGTTGATTACTATATATTTTGAGCTTTGTCCATTGGCTAAAGAATTTGAATTGGAGCCACTTTATAAAATCGATCTCAATCTGATTAGCTTTCCCGAAAGAGGCCAATGCCTGTTTATCCCTCCTTTTGAAAGCTTCATCCCAAGTGTACCATGGCTTACCTTTATAATGCAATTTCAATGTTTCATATAAAGCGAAGTCATCCAGCCAAAAACTTTCTTTCGCTTTAAAACGGTCAAAACCTAACAGGTCATCTGCCGACGCACTTTTAGTAAAATGATGATATGCAATATCAAATAACTTTGTTTTAACAGCTTGCGCACCTTCAAAATTGACTGTGTTTGTTTCGGGCAAATAATACCGGAACACTTCATCCGCATCAAGCAAACCATCATCAACCAGATCATCCGGGCTTATTAATAAGGTGTTCCCAGCCATACTTGAAGATGCACTATAAGGTGAGTAACCGGCCGCTTCTACCGTTGGATTAACCGGTAATACTTGCCAGTAACTTTGTTGCGCATCGGCCAGGAAATCTGCGAATTGCCGCGCAAACGGCCCCATATCGCCTATACCGTAACGCGAGGGCAACGAGGTGATATGCATAATGATGCCCGCGCTTCTTTTTTGTTGTACTTGAGCTCTTAAAACACATACGGGAAATAATTGTAAGGCTTCACTTACCGAAATATGACCATTGAAAATGCTTTTTTCGTTCGTCAATACTGCGGTCCATTGCACCGGAATGTCATCAGGCAATACAACCTGGGTGTCTTCCCAATTAAAACCAAAAGGCTGGTCTGTTAGCTTAGCTAAATGTAATGGCGCTATCACGACCATCCAATTGCGCAGATGGCGCCTGCCGAAAGCGATGACATTGTCTTTGTATTTTCCGCTAACTTGTAAGGGAATATATATTCCGGCCGAAAACAAATCTGCATATTGAGCGCGTTCGTGCAATAATTTATCGGTGAGCCATATTTTTATTGATCCGGTGTAACGATTTGCCCACAAGGTTTTAAGGTCATAATTGCGTGCCGCATTCAACTGCTGCTTCCTTATCCCAAAGTCAACCGGACGGCGATTATCCGGGTCAACCAGGCTGAAGTCCCAAAGTTCGCATCCCTGATATATATCCGGAGTGCCAGGACAAGTGACTTTAAGTAATAGTTGCACTAATGAGTTTATAACAAAATGGTCGGCCAATTTAGCCTGCAAAGCGTCGAGGCTTTTCTGAATGCGCCCGCCTGCATTAAGTATGCCCTCGGTAAAGGCGAGGGTTGCCTGTTCATAGTTCTCATTGGGTTCTGCCCACTGGCTGTTAACTTTACCTTCACGCAAGGCCTTAGCTATGTAATCTGCAAGTCGTTCCGTAAAGTTATCCTGTGGCTGTCCGGGTAAGGCGAAAGCTCCTGCCAGCGTTTGGTAAATCAGATAAGTATCATTAGCATCTGGTGCGTTGTTTCGTTTAAACTTTTTATGCTCGCGCTGCCATTCTGTTACGGTTTGAAACCATTTTTCGGCCATATCGGTCAGTACATTCAGTTTAGCCCTCACATCCTCTCCTCGTTTAGTGTCATGGGTGGAGGTTGCGTTTAATGAAAGTGGCCACTTTGCCTGGCGTTCGATCATCAGTTGATGAAAGTTATTGATACTTAAACCAAACTCTCCTGGCGAATCGCCCACCTCATTGTGAGCAATAAACCTTTCATGGGTATACATTAATGTGTCTTCTACCCCTTTTGCCATAAGCGGCCCGGTAAACTGCATACAACGTTGATAAAACCTTAAGGCAGCGGCGCGTTTTTGTTCATTGGCGTGAGGGCGGGTTAACACTTTCCTTAGTAACGAAGTGGCCTCTTCCAGTTCAGGCTTTGCCATTTTAACCGCATCAAGTAAGCCGACAACATTAGCCGACTCCTGTTTACTCAAGGGCATCCGGTTGCCATAAAATCGATAAATCGGGCATCTGATTAAAAATTCTGCAATCGCCGATTTCATATGAGCCGCCGGAATCTTTCGAAGTTTGTTTTGTTTGGCAAGATCCAGATCAATAAAAAGCTGATATAGATTTTCGAGCTCACCACCCATATGTTGATAAAGAATTGCAGCCTTTTTTTCAAGGATGGACTTTGCAACCGGTCGCGCGTTCCCAACAATCTGCCGGTAAAAATCTGTGAACTGCTTTTTGCTATCCGCCGATGTTAACAGATTATTGACGATAGCCAGGAAATCATAACCTGTGTTACCTTGTACCGGCCATTCCTGCGGAAATTGCTCTCCGCTTTCCAGTATCTTTTCTACAACAATGTATGTCTCTGTGCCAACCATCTCACGTAGGCGAAAAAGGTAACCGGCAGGATCATATAGGCCGTCAATATGATCTACCCTTAGCCCCTGGAATATCCCTTTATCCAGGAGTTGCTTTATGAATTTATGATATTCATGAAATACCTCTTCCTTTTGTATGTTCAGGCAGATGAGGCTGTTTACCGTAAAAAAACGCCGGTAATTAATGGCTTTATCACTTTCTTGCCAAAAACAAAGCCGGTAGTATTGTTCATCTGTAACCTTTTGCAGTAAGTCCGGATCTTTGTTAATTAATTCAAGCGCCGAGTTCAAATATAGCTTGACGGCTTCCCTACCCTTTGCCGCAAGCAGGTTGTTTTTAATAGAGCCGGAGGTGGTCTTTTTTGCGGCAATACGTTTAATTTCCGTCGGTATTGCATTCCCGTTTAATTGAATTAAACGGAGATAGGTATGTCGGTTGACCGGGTATAACTGTTCTGCATATTGCAGAAATAACCCCTTTTCATTCCAAGTGAGTCTGATATCACCGGTTTTGATCAAATCTGGTAAGGGGCTGCCCAGGAAAGGCACCATCAGCTTACCCTTAAATTCTGCAACACCCCATAGGATATCAAAAAAATCCGCATACTGTGAATCCCGGCCGTTTTCTAAAACATCCATCAGCCAACTATTATTTGAATGGAAAGCCATGTGATTAGGCACAATATCCTGTAGCCAGCTTATCCCCAGCGTTTTTAAAACAGAACTGATTTCTTCCAATTCCGTTAAGGTTCCAATTTCGGGATTAATTCGATGTGGATTAACCACATCATAACCATGATTACTGCCCGGTGTTGCTTCGAAAACAGGGGATGCATAAATTGTTTTCACCCCGAGGTTATGGAGATAAGGCAAAATATTTTTAAAATCTTTAAAGGTAAATCCCTTATGAAATTGCAGGCGGTAAGTAGAAATGGGATTAAACATATTGTTCAAATATTAAAATGCTTGCTGGTGGCAATTTGATTATTGGGCGGTCAATTTTGATATCTCGTCCAATTGGTCCGTTCCATTGCCGGTCAGCCGAATTAAAGATGATTTGACTGTTACGATATTGGGGCAGAGGGGCCTCTTGTGCCTCCTCTGAGAAATTAAGTAAACAGAGGACAGAACTGCCTGCTTGCGAACGCGACACTGATAACACCCGCGATTCTTGATCGGCCTCAGCCCGGCATCTATCGCGGTTAGTGGTACGCAATGCGGGATGGCTTTTTCGCAAAGTGATCAACGCCTTATAGTAGTTCAGCATACATTGATGCAGCGGCTGTGAAAGCACGTGCCAGCTTAATTTTGAGTCTCTGAAAGTTTTCTCGGCCTGCGGATCCGGCGCTTCACCTTTCGTATGGAAAGCCGCAAATTCCTGCTTTCGTCCCTGTCTCACAAGTTTTATCAGTTCGGGATCAGTATGGCTAACAAAATAAAGAAATGGATTGGGCTCACTATACTCTTCGCCCATAAAAAGCATGGGTAAAAACGGGCTGACGAAAACTGTTGCCGCCATTAGTTTTTGTATTTCAAAACTAAACAGCTGGCTTGAACGCTCACCCAGCATCCGATTGCCTACCTGATCATGGTTTTGAGAAAACACCACAAATTGCTCCCCAAGGTTGTAAGTAGGGTCGGCACCAAATGATTTATCCCGCTGTGCAGAATATTGACCATGATAAACATACGCATGATTGAAAACCTCGGCCAGATCGCCGATCCCATTAAAATCGCTGTAATAGCCTTCTTTTTCACCCCCGGCAGTTACTCTCAGGGCATGGTGGAACTCATCGGTCCACTGAGCATTCATGCCATAGCCTCCTTTATCTGGCGGGTTAACAAAACGCGGATCATTGAGATCACACTCCACAATCAGGTAATATTTCTTGCCGCTATTCTGGCTTAATTGGTCAACGTATTCTTTTAACTCCGCCAGAATATGTTTCGTGCTGAAATCTCTAATAGCATGAACTGCATCCATGCGCAGTGCATCAATATGGAAATCGCGAAGCCACATTAAAGCGTTTTCTATAAAGAACCGGCGGACACCATCACAACCCGCATCATCAAAATTCACGGCATTCCCCCAGGGTGTTTTGTATTTTTCGGTAAAAAAAGGAGCGTATTCAGCAAGGTAATTCCCCTCTGGTCCGAGATGGTTGTAGACTACATCCAGTATTACGGCCAATCCTTTTTCATGGCAGGAATTGACAAGCCGTTGTAAATCAAAAGGGCCACCATAACTTTCCTGAACGGCAAAGGGGAAAACGCCGTCATAACCCCAGTTCCGCTCTCCCGGAAATTGAGCCACCGGCATTAATTCAATGGCGGTTATGCCCAGTGATTGTAAATAATCCAGCTTTTCGGCAATGCCATCAAAGGTACCTTCCACACTAAAGGTTCCGGTGTGCAATTCATAAATGATGTACTCTTCCAATGGTATATTTTGCCAATGCTGATCCTTCCATACAAACTCATTCAAATCAAAAGCTTTTGAAGCTCCATGAACCTCTGGCTGCCATAATGCCGTGATATCGGGCAATACATTTTCATCCAACACCATCTGATAGTTCATTCCCGGCTTTAAACAGTCCGTAATCAATTGCCAGTAACCATGATCTTGTTTTTCCAGTGTTAAATTTTCGTTTTCCTCTATACGAATCAGCACATTTTTGGCCTTGGGCGCCCAAACCAATATTTGGGTCTTTCCATTTAAGTTAAAATTTACACCAATGCCTCGTCTATCTATCATCAGTTCATCCATGACGTTTATTTTCATTTTGAATAAGTATAACAGACCTGCCTTCAACGTGAATCGTATCCCCCGGCTTGAATTCCTTTAACCCTGGATCTTCCGTTTTACTGGTATCCATCACAACTTTCCAGAGCAAACCGTATTTCTTATTAGGAATCTTATAATCCAAGCCTTCGTGATGCGCATTAAAGATGAGGTAAAAATCATCGTCTATAACCGGGTTACCTTCCGAATCTACACTACGGATGCCCTCACCGCTGAGATATATGGCAACAGACTTTGCAGATCTGTCATGCCAATGATGTTCTTCCATTTGGGTACCGTCTGGCAGGAACCAGGCGATATCTTCAATTTTTGTATCCTTTGCGGGTACGCCTTTAAACCAGTTTTTGCGGGAGAATACAGAATGGTCATTCCTCAAATGAATGAGCTTGCGGGTGAATTCCAGCAAATCATGATCAGCATTTTCCCAATTGAGCCACGAAATCTCATTGTCCTGGCAATATGCGTTATTATTACCTCCTTGTGTTCGGCCGATCTCATCTCCAGAAACCAGCATCGGTACGCCCTGTGACAAAAATAAAGTTGCCAAAAAATTCCTTTTTTGCCTTGATCGTAATGCATTGATGGCCTCATCATCGGTTGGGCCTTCAATTCCGCAGTTCCATGAGCGGTTATGGCTTTCCCCATCATTGTTATCCTCGCCGTTGGCTTCGTTATGCTTTTCATTGTACGAAACAAGATCATGCAGCGTAAAGCCATCGTGGGCGGTAATAAAGTTAATACTGGCGGTGGGGCGGCGATAGTCCTGATAAAGATCCGCACTACCGGTAACGCGGTCAGCAAATTCTGAGATGATATTTTCAGATCCGTTCCAGTAATCACGGATACAATCCCTGTATTTTCCATTCCATTCTGCCCAACCCGGCGGAAACTTACCCACCTGGTAACCGCCTTCTCCCACATCCCAGGGTTCGGCGATCAACTTCACCTGAGAAATAACCGGGTCTTGATGAATGATGTCAAAGAAAGCGCTAAGCCGGTTTACTTCATGCAATTCGCGGGCAAGCGTAGAAGCCAGATCAAAACGAAAACCGTCAACATGCATTTCGGTGATCCAATACCGCAAACTATCCATCATAAGCCGAAGTACATTGGGCAAATTGGCATTAAGCGTATTACCCGTTCCAGTATAATCATTGTAGTAGCGTTTATCGTCGGTTAGCCGGTAATAAGAAGCATTGTCGATCCCTTTGAATGAAAGCGTTGGCCCCAGATGGTTACCTTCGGCGGTATGATTGTATACAACGTCAAGAATCACCTGGATTCCTGCCTTGTGCAATTGCTTAACCATTTCCTTGAACTCATTCACCTGTTGCCCACGAACTCCCATGGACGAATACCGGGCGTCAGGCGCAAAAAAGCAGAGTGTGTTGTAACCCCAATAATTGCTTAAACCTTTTTCTTTAAGCGACCGATCTGAAACGAAATGATGAACCGGCATCAGTTCTATAGCTGATATACCGAGGTCTTTCAAATACTTAATCGTATTTGGATGGGCAATACCAGCATAAGTTCCGCGGATATTTTCAGGAATTTCTGGATTCAAATAAGTAAATCCTTTAACATGAGTTTCATAGATCACCGTATTGTAATATTGCAGAGAGGGTGATTCGTCACCTTCCCAATCAAAATGCGGATCAATGACAACGGATTTAGGAACAAAAGGTGCACTGTCTTTTTCACTGAAACTTAAATCTTCATCTTCGCTGCCCACTTCATAACCAAACAAAGCATCATCCCATTGAATTGAACCTGCGATCGCCTTTGCATAGGGGTCAGACAGAAGCTTATTATAGTTAAAGCGATGGCCATTTCCAGGCTCATAAGGGCCGCTAACTCTATAGCCGTATAGTTGTCCCTGCTTAAGGTCTTTGACATAGATATGCCAGATAAAATCGGTCCTTTCGGTCAGACGGATCTTCGTTGATTCTATTTCTTCTTTTTCGGTATCAAAAAGGCAAAGATCTACAGCTGTAGCGTTTTCGGAATATAGGGCAAAGTTTACACCTTTCCCGTCAAATGTTGCGCCTAAGGGATATGGCTTTCCCGGTAACAATTTTGAACTCATGGAAATTAATTAATACTATTTAATAGCCTGGCAGGATACTTGCCGGCTTTATATTAATTAAAATATTTCCAAAAGGTTTTTAATAAACTTAAATTTTATATTTATAATTAAAAATATTACTATATGATTAACTATTAAAAACTTTTGCTGTGGATCAGGTTGTTTACATGACAAGCACTGCTAACTGATGTTATTGTGCGGTCAGCTAAAAACGAAATTTATATGGTTCAAAACGGCAAGCAAAGAGTAATCATTACAAACATATCGCCGCAAGTAGAAAACGGCGCTTACCCCGCGAAAGGTGCAGTAGGCAACGCTACTTCTTTGTCGTGATCTTTCTGGTTATTCAATCCGGAAAATTCCAGAAAGGAGCCGTTTGACTATGATGGTTCCCAGTATAAACCGCTTGACCTCGAAACCGATTGAAATTCCAACCTTAAGCCATTTGACCCTGTTTTTGAACCCCAACATTATTTGTACCAGAGCTATTAATTGAGTGGAAGTTCCATGTAAAAGATTGATCCCTTACCCTCCTCACTTTCAAACCATATCTTTCCGTTATGGAGTTCCACCAGGGCTTTTATAGTCGCCATCCCGAGGCCGGTAGTTTCTTCACCACGCAGGCCGTTTCTACGGGCTCTTGTAAATTTATCAAACAGATACAGATGAAGATCATTGGGAATACCTATTCCGTCGTCCCTCACAGCGATCAATACTGAAGAACGCCGAGATTTGACAGTGATTTCTATCGTTCCATTGTCCTTAGTAAATTTGATAGCATTTGATATCAGGTTATTAATAGCTTGCATGAGCTTTAGCCCGTCCACCTGCAGATACAGGTTTTTGTGCGGACTCTTCAGAATAAACTTTCTCGATAATACGTCTGCCGACTTCTTGTAGAGCTCAATAATATCATTAATGGCCCAGATAAGATCAATTCGTTCCTTTCTTAGTTTAACTTCTGGTGACTCAAGAAACTCCTGGTTTAGAAGGCTGTTAATAAGGTTTGTGTTTCGTACGCATAGGTCCTGGATTGTCTGCAGAGTTTGGGCAGTTTTATCATCAACATTTTTTTTAAGAGACGATGCCAGCATATTTATAATTCCCGTTGGGCCTTTAAGATCATGAGCCAGGATCACTAACGTAGAATTCTTTCTGGCATTTATCTTTTCGGCATAGTCAATGTTATTCTTCAAAGTACTTTCATCCTGTGCGATTCCGGCTATAAGGAACTTCTTGCTTTTTTGATGAAGTGTATATGTGGTTAAATAGATAGATCTCTCTTGTTTATCGTGGCCCAATATTCTAAACTCGAATTTTCGCTGACCGTTTGATTTAAAGAGGCTTTCATATAGACTGATTACATAAGCCCTGTCGTCCGGATGAATGGTTTCAACAAGTAAGGATGGGTCTGCAATTACCTGCTCAGACGGTAAACCCCATATTGTTGAAAATGCCACGCTGATATACAGAAATCGTTGATGACCTCCGTCATAAATAAAATACACATCATCGGATATTTGGCCGATTTGCCGAAAAATGTCAGTGTCTATGTTTGGCATGATAAAAACATCTCTCCCTATAACATTCTCAGAATGAAATTGATTTAATATGTTTTTACTATCGATTATCTTAACTAACGCTGGATCAGCAAAATCATCAATCCGGAATGCATTCGAAATTAATAAAGCGTGGGTTTTTCGATTTACAAATTCATATAAACCATTTTTAATTAATCGCGCCGCTTACTCCCAACTGATGGACACCTGCTGATTCCCATGCAACTTATATTCAATACCTTCTTTCAACTGCTTGATATCATTCAGGTGTTTCTGATCGGCGGTATTACCAGCTTTAATTTTGATAGTCGGCAATTGCTTCTTTCCTTGTTTTATGATCCGCAGGCTACAGGTAAGGCGCTCATCTCCTTTGATGTCAAAGTGCAGGCTTTTACCACTAATCTTCTGGTTTAATACCGGATAATCTACAAAGACCATAAAATCGTGACCGGGTATACGGATATATTGGCGCGGCACAATACCGAAAGCCAGGCCGGCACCATATACTTCCTGGCCTACACCGCCGGATTGTTCCCAGCCGTCATGAATATCTTCCAGGGCAACCCACAGTTTCGGATCCAATTCGCCCGTTTTAGCTTCTTTTGCAAGCATTTCCTGTGGCAGCATCGGCGGATAATAATAAATCATCCGGTGCACAGCATACCGTGCAAATTCGGCGATCAACAAATTTACTGCAGGCAGCAGCTCAACGCCCTGGGCGTAGTTCAGAAATTCATGCACGCCGGCATAGGCTTCCTGTTCTTCATACACGGCGGTATATGGCGCATCATTCAGTGGGAAAAGTTCAAAAAACGTTGGGAAATTTTTCCCAAATCCATAAGTACATTCCCATAAAGCCACGTTTTTAAATATGTTAGCCAGGAACAGGTAGCTGAGGTCACGGTACAGCTCCTTTTTGGTTTCCTTATATAACAAGATCATTGCCTTGGCAGAAAACATAGTGTTGTTGGCCTGATAAAACACATTAAAACCATGCTGTGGCAAGCTTTGCGCTGCTTTTTCAGCCTCCTTAAAATACTTCTGTTCTTTGGTGATCTCCCAAACCTGGAGCATAACATGCGCATATAGACCAGCCACATCTTTTTCACCCCCTTCGCCTGGCTTGGTTTCAGCTTTTAAAACTTCCAGGGTATCCATTTGATAGAATACCGGCCAGCAGTAGTTAAAATGCTGTGCAACCTTGATGGCATAATCTACAGATTTCAGCAAAAGCTGCTTAGCCAGGTCATCGCCGGCTTGAGCCATCCTGGCCAAATTAAGCAAAGGGTGATGCAGGTACCATGCATCCATCACCTTAGGTGTCTTTTGTTCTTCGGACTTATCCAGCCGATGTTCTTCAGCTGGCAGCCAGCGCATGACGGTGCCCAATTGCTCATCATAAAAAGCCGAAAGACCGTCCGAGATTTCCTGCGCTATGGTACAAGTTTCGCCGCTCCAGCGCATATAATCCTGTAGAGGCAACAGCACAGCCAGTTGTACCATTATTTCCGGTGGAGTTTGGTAATCACACAGATAAGCATTTAGATAGGGATGGCCACTGCGATGTGACCAACAGCCTTTATTGGTTTGCAGGTCATACAGCGCCTTAGGCAAGACACCCAGATAATCCTGGTAAGCCGTTTCAGGGCGGGGCAACAGCAGATAGAGGTTGGCCAGCGCTTCAAGGAACCCTTTGGCTATTTCAAACTGATCAGTGGGGCTCTGCTTGCTAAAAGCGACAAAGACATCGGAGACTACATAGGTCTTTCCTTTTTGCAAAGGTTTATCCTTTGTTGGCGGCAAACTCAATCCCATTTCCGGCCATTGGCCCCCGACAATGCCGCCCGCTGATGTTTCCGTATCCATATTGTAAGCACTCAGCGCGGTCAGGTTTTGCAGGTAAAGGAAACACCCGGCTGCCGGTTCTTTAAAAGAACTATAAAGCAGCCCTGAACGTGTGCCGGTTTGCGCGATGTGAATTTCACCGGCAGGCTCATTTTTTCCGTAAGCGATAATATCCCTTGGCCAAAAAGGAATAAAGGAGTTGCAGGCTAAATTTAAAGAAGTAGTAAAGTGCAGAATTGGTTGCTCTTGTTGCGGCCAGTTAATGCTGACCTTGTAATCGCCAATTGCCGACACCAGGTTAATAGAGATAGCGTTAGTTTCATTATTATCAACCTCAATTTTGTTGAAACCATCCGGCGAGTAAGCGGCCCTAAATGCCATATGGTTGCGGCCATCAAAACTACTGGTCACCCAAAGGGAATCGCCCAATACTTTTACCTCGAAGGGCAAGCCGCCGGCCGAATGCCGGTGCAACGGTTTATCAGCAGAATCTGATAATTGTTTGATGGCACTTGTTGCCCATAAAGATGTTCCGGTAGTCATAGTTCAGTAGTTTTTAATGTTCCATAATTCATTGTAAATACCCGATGGGAATAAAGCTGTTGTTATTTGGAAGCGAGGATAGCTGTTTTTAGCGCTTCATAAGCATCCTCAACCGTGATCGTCAGCTGGTGATCCTTATATTCTATCTGGATTTCATATTTTTTCATAAGCTGTTTACCACACAACACCAATTTTGTGCCGGAGATTGTCGGATCTTCAGAATGCGTATAATGCGCGCGGTCTTCGTGGTTTTCCCCTTTAAATTACGTAGTTATCCCAAAAACACAATGCTGTCCCTGTCTACTGATGGCAGTGTTCCATTTTTACCCAAATGGCAAGCGATATTTGTGCCGGGCCATGCGCCAGGCCAGGTAGCGCTGTTTCGTACCGGTGACCGGTTTTTGATATCGGCTGATGCCTTTGTCACAACCTGACAGGAATTGGCGATCGCTACGGTGAGTGCCTTGCCAGTCATCAGCGGTCCGCTAAAACACTTTACCTGCGACTGGTGCTTTCAGTGAAGCTGATCTGATACCGACAGTGATGGTTCAAGCAAGAGCGTACAGCTAAAAAAACAGGAATTTGGTAATTAAAGGCATTATCATGGCTGTATGCTTTAAGAATGATCTAAGAAATTTCAATGCCTGTGTTATTTGATTTTCTACCGTGCGTTTTGATATCCCGAGTTGTTGGGCTATCTCATCATTAGTCAGGTTATCCATCCGGCTCAATATGAAAATTTCCCGGCAACGTTTAGGTAAATTATACAGTGATGTTTCAACAGAGTGTTCCAGCTCCAGGTAGGTAATATTTTCATCACCGTGATTAATACCCTGATGCGGGGTTGTAACATGATCATAATCTTCTATATATAAAATAGCCGATGATCTTTTTGCTTTTAATTGCTTATAAACATGATACCTTGCCGCACTGGTGAGATAGTTTTTAAAACATGAGATTTCAAATTCATTTCTTTTCTGCCAGATATTTAAAAATATATCCTGAACAATTTCTGAACAAGCTTCCTTATCTTTTAAATATGAGAAAGCCGTGCCGTATATAACAGCCCAATAACGTTCAAAAAGCATTTGAAATGCCTTTGAATCGCCAAGAGTTATTGCCTCCCACAATTCAGAATCGGAGTATTTGTTTAAAAGCATATAATTGGTTAAATAAAATTAGGGAATTTTATTTATAATAAAATGTTAATCTAACAATTAATCCATCACTTACACATAAATAAAAAAATATTTTTATTTATGTGTGTGCACCGTTAAAAAAGTCTCTACTCTTAAACAACCATTATATTTTCCTATGACCCCGCAAGATTTTATCAACCTGTATGAGAAATTCACCTCGGGTAAGTGTACGCCGGAAGAAATTGAGTTGCTGGAAACCCATCGGGATAGTTTTCAACTAAAGGATTTACCATGGAGTACCGAAATGGGAAATAAACAACAAATTGAGGATGAAATATTAAATAAACTAAATAACCGGATTTCGTCTGCCGAAAAAAAAACTTTGAATAAAATGCGTTGGTTTGCCGCAGCGGCTGCAATTGTTGTTTTCACATTTAGCTTAATAATCTACCATCAGGTTCAACCATCATCAGACAAAATCACTAAAAACCCATCATTAACCAATAAGAGCCAGATAGTTCCTGGCTTTAACAAGGCAACACTAACACTTTCTGACGGCTCAAATATCGATCTTAACGACTCTAAAAAAGGGCTTCTCTCCAAACAGGGAGGCGCATCAGTTGGTAAACTAGCCGATGGGAAGTTAGTTTACAATGCAAAAGATGCCAATGCAAAAAAAGCGGTAACACTTTATAATACTATAACTACACCTCGTGGCGGACAGTACCAGGTGGTTTTATCTGACGGGACAAAAGTGTGGCTCAATGCAGCATCTTCCTTAAAATTTCCTGCTATTTTCACGGGCAGCGAAAGAAAGGTAGAACTAACAGGCGAAGCGTATTTTGAAGTTGCAAAAAATAAAAATAAGCCTTTTAAAATTGCCGTGAATAACATGGGTATAGAAGTTTTAGGTACCCATTTTAATGTAAACGCCTATAAGGATGAAGAAGCTATAAATACCACACTTTTAGAAGGATCGGTAAAACTGGTTACTGCCAATCACGAAGCATACTTAAAACCCGGACAACAGGCCTCACTGGGACAGCAACAAACATTTGACGTGCACCGTGTTAATACGGAGGAAGCCGTTGCCTGGAAAAATGGATATTTTATGTTTAACAACGAAAACATACAGGGTATTATGCGGAAGATTTCGCGCTGGTATAATGTGGAGGTTGTTTATGAGGGAAAGATAGACGAAAAGGATTTTGGAGGTACCGTTTCGCGCTTTGACAGCGCAGCAGATGTATTAAAATCATTAGAATTAACAGGCACAGTTCATTTTAAAATAGAAGGAAGGAGGATCACCGTAATGCCATAAGCTTACTTATATTACCATATAATAAGTTACCATAAAAACCAGGAGCGATTGCAGCGCCCCCGGTTAATATTTCTGCTTATTCAGCAGCTAAAAAGGTAACTACCAATTGCTAATACAACCAATTTTTAATTAAACCTTTTCCAAATGTATAAAGATAATATTGCATATCCATGCAGGAGGATCTCCTGTATGCCATTTAAAATTTTTAGGGTGATGAAACTTGTGTTAATTTTATTAATTACCACCATCATGCAGGTGAGCGCCACCTCTAATGCCCAAACTGTGAGCTTAAATTTCAAGAACGCTTCGTTAAAAGAGGTTATTGAAGAATTAAGACAGCAAACGGGTTACCACTTTCTGTATAAAACAGAAGTGCTTAGTGAAACCAGGCAGGTTAACCTATCGGTAAACAACGAGCCTTTTTTACAGGTTCTTGAAAAATGTTTTGCCAATCAGCCTGTAACCTATACAATAAATCAACATACGGTTGTTTTACGAAAAAAGGCTGTAACAGACAATGCCCCAAAGCAAGCCGTAAAAATAAGCGGTGTGGTAACTGACGAAAAGGGACAGCCCCTGCCTGGTGTAAGCGTAAAAATAAAAGGTACCAGTAATGGTGTAATTACCGATGGCAGCGGTAAGTATGCTTTAACCGTTGATAACGCCAACGGTGTACTGGAATTTACCTTTTTAGGCTTTACGAAGCAGGAAATTGCCATCAATAGCCGCACCGAAATAAATGTAAAGCTACAGGAGGCTCAAACCGCTTTAAATGAAGTAGTAGTAATTGGATACGGAACGGTTAGACGATCAGATTTAACAGGCGCTACTGCGTCGGTCAAAGGCTCTGATATAAAGGCTCAGGGTGTAAGTGACGTTACAAGATCATTACAGGGTAAAATGCCCGGTGTTACCATAGAAGCAGCTGGTGGTGATCCGGGTGCAGGAACACGTATTATGATCAGGGGTGTTGGTACATTAGGAAACGGGGCTCCATTATATATTGTTGATGGTGTGCCAACGGCCAGTATTAACTACTTAAACCAGGTTGATATTGAATCAATTGATGTATTAAAA
The DNA here is from genome assembly GCF_041355315.1 of Mucilaginibacter sp. RCC_168. Classification (NCBI taxonomy): domain Bacteria; kingdom Pseudomonadati; phylum Bacteroidota; class Sphingobacteriia; order Sphingobacteriales; family Sphingobacteriaceae; genus Mucilaginibacter; species Mucilaginibacter sp. RCC_168. Next base: position 63,079 of record NZ_JBFUPN010000006.1, on the reverse strand, counting down.
GACGCTTCAGCCGCGGCCATATATGGTTCAAGGGCCGCTAATGGTGTGGTACTGGTTACCACTAAAGCTGGTAAGAATGGCGCTCCAGTAGTACAGTTTACCGCAAATTATGGTAAGCAAAAAATAGCGCATGAAATTGATGTTTTGAATGCACAGGAATGGGCTACAGTAAGTAATGCAGCCCATGATAATGCCGGCTTACCAGGACTTGATATTGCCAAAAACCCGGATCAGTTGGGTGCCGGTACCGATTGGCAGGATGCCATATACAGAACAGCCCCAGTTCAACAATATAATATGCTTGTAAGCGGTGGCAGTGAATCCACCAAATACAGTGTGTCGGGCGGATATAACGATCAGCAGGGTATTGTAGATGTAACCGGATATAAACGTTATAATTTACGCGTTAAAACAGAAACCACCAAAGGTCGCCTGAAATTTGGAGAAACAGTATTATTATCAAGAGAAAAATTTATCACTATGCCCGGTGGCTGGGGTGGCCAGGGTGGTAACCCGGTAGGCTCTGCCGCAAAAATGATCCCTGTTTTTCAAATTTATGACCCGACAGCTTTAGGTGGTTTCGCCGGAGCTTATGGCCCTGTGGTTAACGTGGCTAACCCGGTTGCCCAGTTAAATCTGGAAAATATTAACCGCGAGTTTACCAATATCATAACTAATGCTTATGCCCAGGTAAATCTTTTACCCGGTTTAAACTATAAACTAAACCTGGGTTATACCAATGGTTTTACAAGCAACTATGATTACTCTAAAAGGTATGTAGTAGGCACTCTGTTCTCACATCCAACTAATGATATTAGTTTGAGCAAAGATCAAAATGTAATGACTTTGTTAGAAAACACCTTGAACTATGATAAACATATTGGCAAACATAGTATACAGGCATTGGCCGGTTATGCTTATCAAAGCACTACCGATAATTATACAGCGGCAGGCAGAACAGATTTGCCAGATGGCATTGACCAGATAGATGCCGGCGCCGGCATCTCTACCAGTGGTGGCAACAAAAAAGTAAATAATTTGGTATCTATATTTGGACGAGCTATCTATTCTTACGACAACAGATATCTGTTAACCGCCAGTTTCAGGCACGATGGCTCATCGAGATTTGGAAGTGCGCACCGTTACGGCGATTATCCTTCTATTGCATTGGGATGGAATATTTCAAATGAAAGCTTTTTTGGATCTTTAAAAAACACAGTTTCAACTTTAAAATTAAGGACGAGTTATGGTGTGCTGGGAAACCAGGAAATTGATAATTACCAGTATATTGCTGCCGTTGCATCAAATATAAATTACGTTATAGGCGCAGATCAGCAAAAATGGTTCGGGGCAATTCAAACAGCTTTAGCCAATCCCGACATTAAATGGGAAAGTACCAAAACTTCAAACATTGGTTTAGATATAGGTTTTTTACAGGATAAACTGAATATAACAGCCGATTATTTTATTAAAAAAACCACCGATCTTTTGTTAAGGGTTCCTATACCCGGCTCTGTTGGATCAGTATCATATCCTGTTGTAAACGCCGGAGACCTGCGTAATAAAGGTATAGAGGTTGGTGTTAATTTTAATGATCATATAGGCAAATTAAACTATGGCGTTTTTGGTACAATAAGCGCGGTGAAAAATAAAGTAATAGCGCTGGGTACCGGCACACAGCAAATTTTTGGCGGGCAACCTACACACCACGGCGCTTCCAGTACGCTAACCGAAGCCGGTGGCTCCATAGGCTCTTTTTACCTGATAAAGGATATTGGCATATTTAATTCACAGGCCGAAATTGATAGTTATACCAAAAATGGCAAGCCGATTCAGCCTAACGCCGCCCCGGGTGATGTTAAATTTCAGGATACTAATGGTGATGGCCAGATAAACGATAACGATAAAGTTAACGCGGGCAGCCCATTCCCTAATTTTGAGTATGGTTTTGGCATCAATGCCTCCATGTATGGTTTTGATATCAATATGTTTTTCCAGGGTTCGCAGGGTAATAAGATATACAATGGCTTAAGGCAGGATCTGGAAAGCACCAACCTTGATTTTAATTATGCCAAATCAATGCTTAACGCCTGGACACCTACCAATCACTCTGACGTTCCAAGAGCGATTACCAGCGATCCTAACTTTAATAACCGGACATCAACCCGTTTTCTGGAAAGTGGCTCCTATTTAAGAATGAAAACTTTGCAAATCGGATACACATTAAATAATGCATTGGTGAAAAAAATGAGGATAACGTCTTTACGTGTTTATGCAAGCGCTGATAACCTTTTTACAATAACAAACTATACCGGTTTTAACCCTGATCTGGGTAGGGCGGGGACTGATCCACTGAACATTCTTGACCGGGGTGTTGATTTTGGGCATGTGGCTTATCCGCTGGCCAGAACCATATCTCTGGGTTTTCAATTGTCATTGTAATCAATAAGCGCTATTAAAATTTAAATTATGAAAAATTCAATAATCATATTTTGTATAGCTGCCATAATTTGCAGCTGTAAGAAAAGCACATTAGAACTTCAAAATCCCAATCAAATAACTAACGAAACTTTCTGGAAGACTGAAACCGATGTACAAAGTGCTTTTGCAGCCACTTATGGGTTGCTAAGGGACGTAAATGGCGGTTTTTGGGGCGTAAGGGGTATTGAACTTGCTAATGGCCGCGGCGATGACTTTTTTATCAGAAATGATGTGGCCGACCTGTATAAACTATCAACATTTACTAACACGCCAGACAATGGTCCTGCCAATGATTTATGGAACATATCCTACAGGGCTATTTTCAGGGCTAATCAAATATTAGCAAACATTGATAAGGTTCCGTTGGATGCTAATGTTAAAAAGGCATATGTTGCCGAGGCAAAGTTTCTGCGGGGATTAAATTATTTTATCCTGGCCATAAACTTTGGTGATGCCCCTTTGATCCTGACTGTTCCGGCAAATAAAGATGCTTATTTCACAGCTAAATCACCGGAAGCCGAAATTTGGAAGCAGGCTATTGCAGATTTTACCGCTGCGAGCGCCGATCTGCCTGTGTCATACTCATCACAATGGATAGGCAGGGCAACCAAGGGTGCTGCTTTGGCTTATCTGGGTAAGGCTTATGTGTATACTAAAGCCTGGGCTAATGCCGAAACTACGCTAAAACAGGTAACCAGCATGTCATATCAATTGATGCCTGATTATGGGGATAACTTTATTGCCACCAAAAAGAACAACCAGGAATCTGTATTTGAGATCCAACTGGCCGATGTTGGCGGTACCAACCCCTGGGCCGGCGAAAATGCACAACAAGCATTAGGCGTTACTACTGCACAGGAGTTTGCACCATCAGAGGTAAGCGGATGGTTTGAGGTGAGCCCTACTGATAAGCTTTTTAATGAGTTTCAAAAGGAAAAAACCACGGCCAATGATTTTGATCCCCGCATGTATGCTACGCTGATATGGGATTATCCGGGGGCCACTTTTTACCAAAAACCATTCAGCAGTTACAAGCTTGTATTTGGATATCATTCCATGTTTAAAAAGTATCAGAACTATAATCAGGTTAATGAGCTTGCCGGATCAAGCGGCGCTTCTGATTACACATCAAGTAATAATGAGCGGGCCTTGCGCTATGCTGATGTGCTGCTTTTACTGGCTGAATCATTGACTATGCAAGGAAAGGTACAGGATGCATACCCTTATATAAAACAAATAAGAGATAGGGCAAAACTTGCTAACTTACCAGCCGGTTATAGCCAGGATCAAATGATGACCGAAATTATGCACCAGCGTATGATTGAATTTGCCCGGGAGAATCAACGCTTTTACGATCTGAAACGCTGGGGTAAACTGGCTCAGGAGATCAGCAACAGTGATAAAGTTGGAAAGCAGTTTTTTGTTGCCGGTAAATATGATTACTTCCCGATTCCACAAAACGAGATCAACAGTAATCCACTGATAAAACAAAACCCCAACTGGTAGTAATCAATTGATTATTACTTAAGTCACCTTTTCACTTTTATGATCTGGTTGTTTTCATGTATGAAAGCAACCAGATCATTCTGTTAAATTTAAATACCAATTATAAACAGATGAGAAAACTAAGCTTGCTTTTGTTAATTGTTTTTTTGCAGTTAGCGCTTATAACCATTGTTAAAGGCCAGTCAAAAAATGGCTCATTAACAACAGATTACAGAATAGATCTTTCCGGTAGCTGGGCGTTTCAAATTGATTCGCTGGATGCAGGCATAACGCAACAATGGTATAAAAACACACTGAATGACAAAGTCACCCTTCCCGGTTCAATGACCACTAATGGGAAAGGGAATGATATTACAACTCATACCCCCTGGACAGGAAGTATCGAAGATTCCACCTGGTTCCATAGTCCGGATTATGCACAATACCGTGAGCCTGGCCATGTCAAGGTGCCATTCTGGTTGCAGCCGGTTAAATATTATAAGGGGGCAGCCTGGTATCAAAAAAAGGTAAATATTTCTTCGTCATGGTATAAAAAGCATATTGAGTTATATATTGAAAGAAGCCATTGGGAAACAACTGTTTGGGTGGATAATAAACAGATCGGGATGCAAAACAGCCTTTCAACCGCCCAGATTTTTGATCTTTCCAATGCCTTATCGCCAGGTCAGCATCGAATAACCATCAGGGTTGATAACCGGGTAAAGGATTTTAACGTGGGGCAAAATTCGCACAGCATTTCTGATCATACCCAAACCAACTGGAATGGCATGATAGGGCAGCTGTTTTTGCAGCCCAAACCGCTTGTGTATATAGATGATGTGCAACTGTATCCCGATATTAAGAAGAAACAGGTTAAAGCCCGCATTCAGATCAAGAATACCACTGGTAAGGCCGCCAATGTTAATGTAAATCTGTTGGCTACGCCAAAACAGCCGCAAGCGTTAAAAGCACTTACCAAAAGGTTGACCGTAGCAAAAAATACAGTTATTGAAATAACTTACCCGATGGGCGAACAACCCTTATTATGGAGCGAATTTACCCCTGATACCTATAAAATGACCATCAGCCTAACTACTGATAAAAGCGGAAAGGATGAACGGTCAGTTACATTTGGGATGCGTGAGTTTTCGGCCCGGGGCACACAATTTACCATTAATAACAGGCTTACATTTTTGAGGGGGACGCTGGAATGTGCTGCTTATCCTAAAACAGGCTTTCCACCAACTGATGTTGCATCATGGGTGCGGATCTTAAATATTTGCAAATCATACGGATTAAATCATTTGCGTTTTCATTCCTGGTGCCCTCCTGAAGCTGCTTTTGAAGCCGGTGACCAGGTGGGCTTTTATTTTCAAATTGAATGCGCCTCTTGGGCTAATCAGGGCACCACTATTGGCGATGGGAAACCATTGGATCAGTATATTTATGATGAAAGCAACAGAATAGTAAAAGCATATGGTAACCATCCGTCTTTCTGCTTGATGACCTATGGTAATGAGCCTGCCGGTAAAAACCTGGTTAAATATCTGACAGATTTTGTGGATTATTGGAAAAAGAAGGATCCCCGCAGACTATACTCAACCGGTTCGGGCTGGCCAATTATTACCGGCAGCGCTTATAATAGTACACCAGATCCACGTATCCAGGGATGGGGTCAGGGTTTAAAAAGTATCATCAACAGCCAGACGCCTAAAACCGACTACGACTGGACCGATATTATTAAAAAGTGGCAACATCCAACAGTAAGCCATGAAATAGGTCAATGGTGTGTTTACCCTGATTTTAAAGAAATAGCTCAATATGACGGCGTGTTAAAAGCAAAGAATTTTGAAATTTTTGATGATGTGCTTAAAAAACATGGCATGGGCAATTTGGCTGCCGATTTTTTGTTTGCCTCGGGAAAATTGCAAGCTTTATGTTATAAGGCAGATATAGAGGCTGCTTTACGTACACCTGGCTTTGGTGGCTTTCAATTATTGGGTTTAAATGATTTTCCAGGACAAGGCACAGCTTTAGTAGGTGTACTTAATCCGTTTTGGGGCGATAAGGGATACATCACCGGGAAAGAATACAGCAAATTCTGCAATGCGGTTGTTCCCCTGGCCCGCTTTCCAAAAATGGTTTATCTTAATAACGAAGTGTTAACGGTTCCCATAGAAATAGCGCAATTTGGCCCGCAGGAATTAACAAACGTAATACCCAACTGGAATATCAAGAATAATGCAGGCGATGTTTTATTTAAGGGAGCATTAGAGCGTACTACGATACCTTTTGGCAACGGAATAAAACTGGGTGTAATTAATCAATCCTTTAACTCGATAACAAAGCCTGCTAAACTTACCTTAACCGTAGCTGTTGCCGGGTATGAAAATTCATGGGATTTTTTTGTTTACCCGGCTGCTTTGCCCCAAATTGGCCAGAATGTTATGGTTACCAACACCATTGATAACAAGGCAATTGAGTTGCTAAACAAAGGCGGAAAGGTGTTGCTAACGCTTGAAAAAGGTCAGCTTAAAAAAGATAAAGGCGGCGATATTGCCATCGGTTTTTCAAGCATATTCTGGAATACAGCCTGGACCAAAAGCCAACCTCCTGTTACGTTAGGTATTTTATGCGATCCCCGGCATCCTGCTTTAAAGGAATTTCCTACTCAAAGTTATAGTAACTGGCAGTGGTGGGATGCCATGTCACACTCCAACGCTATTAAACTTGATTCGGTGGCCAATGGTTTACAGCCGATTGTACGGGTAGTAGATGATTGGGTTACAGCAAGACCGCTCGGTTTAATTTTTGAATGTAAAGCGGGAAATGGCAAGCTGATTGTTTCAGGTATTGACCTCCAATCTGATCTGGATAAACGACCGGAAGCCCGGCAGTTATTATATAGCCTTAAAAGCTATATGACCGGCGATCAATTTTTGCCCGAACAAAAAATTGATATTCAAAAAATTGAGTCATTATATAAATAATGTAATGAGGGCTGCCTCGGAAAAGTGAGGCAGCCCCTTTCTTTTATAGGTAAGTTTTATTGAACATTTACTAATAGCTGTTACAGGCTAATCCATCTTCCAGATTCTAGTATTATGCCTGGCAGAGCCTAATCTTTGCCCGGCAATGCTCTTCGCTTTTCCCCAGACGTCCATTACTTCTTTAACATTATTATAGCCACGACCAATATTTTCGCCTATATACATATCTGCAATAATCAGATTTAAAGCAGTCGGGAGGGCGAAAAGCTCTTAAGGAAAATTGCCACTACGGTATTTCATTTTTAACCCATTCCAATTGGTACAAATTTAATACGCCAGATTCAATTTTTAAATCGGGTCTAAAGTATAATATACCTGTTACAAAATGGGCGGTAAGCTGGTTACTGTTGGTGATAACAGCGTCCGAATCAAAAACAGGGTATTTTCTCAGGAGCCTACCAGATTCAGAATCCAAAACATAAAAGTTTACTATGAAAGGACCGTCCTCTCCGAGCTCGCTCAAAAACACATCGTACTTTTCATTCTGTGGACGGATTTTCAAATCATCGTAATTTAATGTTTTAATCAGTTCTATGTCGTTGTAATAATTAATACCATTTTTATCTATTGTTATTTTGGTAACATTACTTTTCGTTTTTTTTCGCATCGCTACCATCAGCCATCCGAAAAACCACACCAGCAATAAGGACAGTACAAGCATTCCTATTTTTAAACTGATTGAAATATGTCTTGAATTAAAAACGAGGATCGTCATTCCTATCAAAGCAATGGGTACAAATACAGACATCAGCCACCCGAATCCCTTGATGAATGAAGTGAGAGCGTGGGAATGCCTGGATGTTATTTCTGGGAAATTGTTTTTAGTAAATGTCATTTTTAAATGATGTACCTGTGCAATGTAGTATTTGATTTTATATAAATTTAAAAAGATACAACTGATAACAGTTAGTTACATCACTTTTAAAAACCCACAAATTTAAAATTAAAAAAGTGGTAGTCGGATTGGTTAAAGACAGCTTGAGATATATTGGTATAATTTGGTATGGGGCTAAAACAAAAAAAACCTGTAAATCAAATGATTTACAGGTTTTTCATACTTATTGGTATCGCTTTTTGTCGGGATGGCAGGATTCGAACCTGCGGCCTCCACATCCCAAATGTGGCGCGATACCGGGCTACGCTACATCCCGTTCCCGATTGGGTTTGCAAAAGTAGGATTTTAAATTAAGTTGCAAAACTTTTTTTAAAAGATTTTTAAAGTTAAATGCTAACCCATTCATTAGCACAGATTTGAACTTAAAAAAAGATTTACATTAATATTTTACATAGTAGAATTACCGCAATTTAAGATAACAGAGCCTGTTAAATAGCAGCGAAAAATTATACACGACATGATATTGGAAGAAAAATGCCAAAGTTGACATTTTCAGATTCAATAGATAATAACTTAATCCAGCTTGCCCGACCGGTTCATTAGCACAAGCGAAACAGCTATGCAAATCAATACCCCTATCAACGCCCCGCCCAATAAACGACCAGAAAAACCCAGGAAGTTATTGCCCTGGTCAACATAATTAAGGTATACGAGCCCGGCCAAACAAGCAACGATACCACCAATTACTAATATTCTGAAACTTTGGAAAAGGGCCTCGAAAAAACTAAGCTTATTGTCCTTCTCGTTTTCCTTATAACTTTTCACACCCATATATACTCCTATCAATGGTATTAAAATAGATAAGTACTCAATAGGGTAAACATGATTACCTGAATTGCTGTAACCAAATGTGTGCATTACGAATAGCCAGGTTCCGCTAAAAACACCTACAACTAAACCACTAACAAATGCATTTTTCATGAGTCGTCAAAATTTGGCAGGACATATAAATTTACATATTAATAAAAGAAAAAGCAAGACTAATTGTTCAAACATATAAATATTTTACCAGAACAATATTCCTTTATACCATAACATTTCAGACGGTTAATAACTCTTAGTAAAGCGTTATTTAAGATCAACGTATAACTAAAAGTTATTACAGATACCCCTTTGTGATAAAAACCGTGTACATTAATGCCTCACCTTTGTGATGTATTAAAGAAACATCACATGCACACTCAAAATCAATTCGCTAACAATACCCATAACTTAATATTCAATGTAAGCACAAATGCACGCATAGTTATATTCATCATCTGTACGGCACTTTGTTTAACATCATTGGTAAGTCCTGCAATAGCGCTGTTAATGGGGCTTATCATAGCTCAGTTCACCGGTCACCCCTATCTTCATTTAAATCATAAGGCTACCCATTTGTTGCTGCAAATATCTGTAGTAGGTTTAGGCTTTGGCATGAATGTTCATAGCGCGCTGCAGGCCGGTAAAGAAGGTATTCTGTTTACCATCGCATCCATTGCCTGTACCCTGATATTCGGGTATTTGACAGGCAAATGGTTTAAGATTGAAAAGAAAACCTCTTACCTCATCTCGTCAGGTACAGCCATATGCGGCGGAAGTGCCATAGCAGCAATCTCTCCGGTTATCAAAGCCGAAGAAAAACAAATATCAGTTGCATTAGGGTGTGTTTTTATCCTCAATTCTATAGCGCTATTTATATTTCCGGTGATTGGGCATCATTTAAACCTATCGCAAAACCAGTTTGGTTTATGGTGCGCAATAGCTATTCATGACACCAGTTCGGTGGTAGGTGCGGCCGGTAAATATGGAACACAAGCTTTGGAAGTTGCTACTACAGTTAAACTCGCCAGGGCTTTATGGATAATACCCATAGCTTTTGTGTCCTCATTTCTGTTTAAAAACGATTCACGAAAAATTAAGGCACCCTATTTTATAGGCCTGTTTATTTTGGCCATGATTATTAACACTTACCTACCTGCCGTATCCATTGTTAGTCCCTATATTATAAAAATTGCCAAAGCGGGGTTAACGCTTACCTTATTCCTTATCGGAGCAGGTTTGTCCCGTACGGTTTTATTATCAGTAGGTTTCAGGCCCCTGTTTCAGAGTATATTATTATGGATAGCTATATCTGCAACTGCCTTATATGCAGTAACACATTGGGCGTAATTAATTTTCATATAAGAATAAATAATTTCAACAAACAAAAAAAACGTATTTTTACGTATGGGTGGTTACCGTTTTTTGTTTATTTTTAGCCCCAATGATACCTGTTGTTTCAAAACTCCCCCAAACTGGCACAACCATATTCACCATCATGTCGGCCCTGGCTAACGAGGTTGGTGCAATAAATCTTTCGCAGGGTTTTCCTGATTATGATTGCTCTCCTGAACTTATTGAACTGGTAAATAAGGCGATGAAAAATGGCCATAATCAATACGCCCCAATGGCCGGAGTAATGGGCCTTCGCGAAAAAATTGCCGAGAAAACAGAAAAATTATACGGAGCGATTTATAATCCGGATACCGAGATCACTATAACTGCCGGCGGTACACAAGCTATATTTACTGCCATTAGTGCGGTTATACATCCCAATGATGAAGTGATCATTTTTGAGCCAGCTTTTGATTGTTACGGCCCTGCAATTAAGCTAATGGGGGGCGTTGTAAAATCGCTTGCGCTTGAACCACCAAACTATCGCATTGCCTGGGATATGGTAAAAAGACTGATCAACCATAAAACTAAAATGATCATCCTTAACTCGCCTCAAAACCCAACTTCAACTATTCTGCATAAGCAGGATATCGATGAACTTAGTGCGATCGTTAAAAATCAGGATATACTGATCCTGAGTGATGAGGTATATGAGCACCTGATATATGATGGCGAAACTCATCATAGTATGGCACGGTATCCCGAATTACAGCAACGTAGTTTTATAGTTGCATCATTTGGCAAACCGTTTCATGCCACCGGTTGGAAAGTGGGATATTGTATGGCGCCAGAATACCTGATGAGTGAGTTCAGAAAGATCCACCAGTTTTTGGTGTTTGCGGTAAATACTCCCATCCAATACGCTATTGCCGAATACTTAAAAAACGAAGACACCTATTTGGGTTTAGGCGACTTTTTTCAGCAAAAAAGAGACTACTTCAGAAAAGGGCTTGAACAAACCCGTTTTGAATTATTGCCCTGTCATGGATCGTATTTTCAATCAGTGCGTTACAGCAAAATAACGGATGAAAAAGATGCGGACTTTGCTATACGTATGGCTAAGGAAAATGGTGTGGCATCTATACCTGTTTCGGCCTTCTATACCAAAGGAATTGACCATCATGTGTTACGATTTTGTTTTGCCAAAAGGCAAGAAACCTTAGATAAAGCCGTTGATAGATTATTGAAGGTTTAATTTATGGTTAACATATTTGTTATAAATCATGGCTTTGGTTAATAACAGCAGATGGACAACAACCCATCGTTTATAACCATGGACTATTAAAATGCTGCTTATGGATAATCTTAAAATTACTGTTTTTCAAGGCTACCTTTTCTGGGAAAATACCGATAAAAACCTACAGAACATCTCTTTGAGACTATCAGGCGGCATACGCGAAAAAACAGACCTCATCATACTGCCCGAGATGTTTAGCACCGGCTTTACCATGGACGCCGAGAAATTAGCGGAACCGATGGACGGTAAAACCATGAAATGGATGTTAAAAACCGCTCAGCAATATGATTGCGTAATAACCGGCAGCATTATTATAAAGGAAGGCGATCAATTTTACAACCGCCTTATCTGGATGCGACCAGATGGCAGTTATGAACATTATGATAAACGGCACCTTTTTGCATTAGGTAAAGAGCATAACACCTACACCGCAGGTACCGAAAAGCTTTTTGTAGAACTTAAGGGATGGGTAATTTGTCCGGTTATCTGTTACGATCTTCGTTTTCCGGTATGGTTACGTAATATTAACGAAAACGCTTATGACCTGCTTATTGTAGTAGCCAATTGGCCCGAGCGCCGAGCATTACACTGGCGCACTTTGCTGCCCGCACGCGCTGTGGAGAATCAAAGCTATGTAATTGGCGTAAACCGCGTGGGTCATGATGGCAATGAGGTTTATCACTCCGGCGATTCAACTTGTATCGACCCAAATGGTAACGTAGTGTATTACAAACGCGACGAAGACGATGTATACACCTTCTCAATCATAGCTGATGAAGTTAAGAAAGCCCGCCGTGCTTTGCCTTTTTTAAAGGATGCTGATACGTTTGAAATAGAAATTTAAACGTTGCTATTTAAACTAAATTATACTTGTCTCCATTTATTTTTAGCTGCAATTAACCTTCGCAGCACCCCCTGATACATCATATTATATCGTTGATATTGCATTTTAAGTCCTTTTAATTTCTATCATTAACTCATCTTCATATAAAATTCATACCTATTATGAATTTTTGTAGTGTTGAATAGACAAAGGACTATGTATAAAATAAAACCCCTGCTTTTTTTATCAGTCGTACTTTTTACTTTTAGTACTACCCGGGCCCAGGCCCAAACTGACACCGTTAAGCTTACCTTTCAGGATGCTGAGAAACAATTTCTTGAAAACAACTTAAGCCTTTTAGCCCAAAAGTATAATGTAGAAGCGTCGAAGGCGCTCATACAACAGGCCAAACTTTGGGACAATCCCGTGCTTAGTACCGATCAAAATATTCATACCGGCGGCAGCAATAAATTCTTTGACCACAGTAAAGGTCAGGGACAAGTGTTTGTGCAATTGAACCAGGTATTTACCACCGCCGGTAAACGCGGTAAACAGGTACAAATGGCCAAAGATGACGCCATGGTACAGGATGCTGCTTTTAATGACCTGATGCGTAATCTGCGGTATAACCTTCGGCTTGATTTTAGTCAGCTCGCTACACTTAATGCACAGGAGAAAGTTTATCAGAACGAGATCACTTCGGCCACTAACCTGGTTAAGGCCATCCAAAAATCATACGATGCTGGTAATACCTCTATGAAAGACCTGATCAGACTTAAGGCTTTGCTTTTTGGCTTGCAGAATGACATGGTGGAAAACAGCCGCCAGATCAACGATCTGCAAACCGAACTAAAAACCCTGCTGCAAACTAAAGAGACTGCTTTTGTTGATCCTATCATTAATGATAAACCAACCGAGAATGTAGCGCTTGATATCCCTTCATTAATTGAGCAAGCTAAAACGAGCAGGCCTGATTATCTGTCGAACCAGTATCAGTTGAACTCAGCCACACACAACCTGGCTTATCAGCGGGCGTTGGCTGTTCCAGACATTACCATTGGTGCTTCATATGATAAAAACAGCAACTATGCTCCTAACTATTACGGCCTGGAAATTGGTTTACCCCTGCCCTTTTTTAACCGTAATCAAGGCAATATCAAATCAGCCAAATACAACATCCAAAGCCAGGAAAGCACTTTAAAACAGAGTGAGCTACAACTTAAAAATGATGTGGTTGCCGCTGTAAATCAATATAAATTAAACCAACAGCTGTTTACTACGCAGCAAGTTGAATTTAATGAGCAATACGATAAATTATTTAACAGCATGCTCAAAAGCTTTCAGCAACGACAGATCAGCCTGATTGAGTTTGTTGACTTTTTTGATACTTATAAAGATACAAAGCTTAAGATATTGCAGCAGCAGTATAATCTTCAAAAATCTATTGCCGATCTTAATTTTGCTGTTGGCATTCCTGTAATTAAATCCTGATAATTTTTATAAATATAAAATAATGATGAAAAGAGAAACGCTGTTATCCGGCATCTCCGCTTTACTATTACTTGCTGCCTGCAAAGGTAAGCCACAACCCGTAGCAGAAAACCTGCCTGTTACCGTTAGCGACTCGATGGCGCGGATGATCACTATTGATACGGCTAAAACCACTGCCATGAAAGAAGAACTCAGTCTTTCAGGTGAGGTATCTTATGATGATAACAACGTGATCAAGGTATTCCCTTTCGCTGGTGGCCAAATACAAGAGGTTAAGGTTTCCCTGGGTGATAAGGTTACTAAAGGTCAAACACTGGCTGTAATGCGCAGCGCGGACATTGCTGGTAATTATACCGATCTGACAGCAACCCGGTCAGACCTGGCCATTGCTAAGCGTCAGCTGGAGCAGGCAGAATATCTGTACAAAAACGGTATATCAAGCGAGCGCGACTATACAGAAGCCAAAGAAAACTACAATAAAGCGGCAGCAGCCAGCACCAAAGTGCAGCAGCAAATTGCCATTAATGGTGGTGGCAATACTTCTGCAAGTGGTTCTTTGATCATTAAAGCTCCCGAGAGCGGCTATATCGTCGAAAAAAATATTACAGCCGGAAGTTTTATACGTCCGGATAATAGCGGCAATATGTTCACCATCTCCAACATGAAAGATGTATGGATATGGGCCAACGTATTTGAATCTGATATCAGTAAGGTTAAACCTGGCTATATGGCAAAAGTAACCACCGTAGCTTATCCAGGTAAAGTATTTACAGGTAAGGTTGATGCCATCAGCTCCGTTCTTGACCCCGACAATAAAGTCATGAAAATAAAGATCGTTTTGCCTAACACGGATATGCTGCTGAAGCCTGAAATGTTTACCAACGTAGTAATCTCCAATAACGATAAGGCCCAATCTGTAGCGGTACCGGCCAAGGGGGTTATTTTTGATAACAGCAAATACTATGTGGTGGTATACAATAGCAAGAGCGATTTAAAAGTACGCGAAGTAAGCGTAATTAAAACGGTTGACGACGTTAGCTATATCTCATCTGGCTTAAATGCCGGTGATAAGATCATATCTAAAAACCAGCTGTTGTTTTATGACGCGCTAATGGGTGATAAATAGTATGGCGAGTGGTAAGTAGCCAGTGGTGAGTATTTACCCCTGCTCCCTACCCCTCCTAAACTAAAAACTGACCACTCAAAACTCAAGACTAAAAAGAAATGAATAAATTCATTAAAAATATAATCTACTTTTCATTAAGGCACCGCTACTTCGTGTTTTTCATGACGCTGGTACTGGTAGTGCTTGGTATATGGAGTTACCTTAATACCCCTATTGAAACGTTTCCAGATGTTACCAATACGCAGATCATCATTATAGCGCAATGGCCGGGCCGCAGCGCCGAGGAGGTTGAAAAAATGATCACCATACCCATGGAGACCGTTTTAAACTCTGTACAAAAAAAGGCTAACCTGCGTACTACTTCCTCATTTGGCTTATCTTACGTACGTATCATTTTTGACGATGATGTGGACGATGCTTTTGCCCGGCAACAGGTCTTGAGCCGCCTGGGCAATGCCGATCTGCCCGATGGTGTAAAACCCGAAGTAGAGCCGCCTTACGGCCCTACCGGCGAGATATACCGTTATACACTTAAAAGCCGTACCAAAACCATTCATGAACTTACCGCTATTCAGGATTGGATCCTGGATCGTCAGTTTAAATCGGTACCGGGTGTTGCCGACGTAAACAGCTTTGGCGGTGAAGAAAAAACCTACGAAGTAAGCGTTAACCCTGCCCTATTGCAGAAATACAGCCTTACCTCGCTTGATGTATACAACGCCATCAACCGCAGCAACATCAACGTAGGTGGCGATATCATTGAGAAAAACGACCAGGCCTACATTGTACGGGGTATTGGTTTAATCAACAATATTGATGAGATCCAGAACATCATCATCAAAAATGTAAACAACGTACCTATCCTGGCCAAAGACGTTGCCGAAATTAAAGAGAGCGGCCTGCCCCGTTTAGGACAGGTTGGGCGCGACAAGCATAACGACGTTATTGAAGGCATCGTAGTAATGCGTAAAGGCGAAAATCCAGCCGAAGTTTTAAAACGGATCCGCGATAAAGTAGCTGATCTGAACAATAACGTACTGCCAAAAGATGTTAAGATCGATACTTTTTACGATCGTACCAACCTGATGGATTTTTGTACTGAAACGGTTATCCATAACTTGTGCGAGGGCATTATCCTGGTTACCGTTATCGTATTCCTGTTCATGGCCGATTGGCGTACTACGCTTATTGTGGCCATCATTATACCGCTTGCGCTATTATTTGCCTTTGTCTGTTTACGCTTAAAAGGCATGAGCGCCAACCTGCTCTCGATGGGTGCCGTCGATTTCGGTATCATCATAGATGGTGCCGTAGTGATGGTAGAAGGGATATTTGTGGCCCTCGACCATCGCGCCAAAGAAGTAGGAATGCAAAAATTTAACGGACTTGCAAAGCTGGGATTGTTTAAAAATGTGGGCTCCGAAATGGGTAAAGCCATATTCTTTTCCAAGCTCATCATTTTAACTTGCCTTGTACCAATTTTCGCTTTCCAAAAGGTTGAAGGCAAAATGTTCTCACCATTGGCCTACACCTTAGGTTTTGCTTTACTTGGGGCATTGATATTCACCCTTACTCTGGTACCTGCCCTGTCAAGCATATTGCTGAGCAAAAATGTTAAGGAAAAACATAACCCTATCGTTATATTCTTTGAGAATGGCATCCGCCGGATGTTTAATTATACTTACCGTAATCAAAAGTTAAGTTTAATTGTAGCGGTATCTTTCATGGCGGTAACCTTCTTTTCGGCTAAGTTTTTGGGCAGCGAGTTTTTACCGCAGCTTAACGAGGGAGCTTTGTGGGTAACAGCACAACTACCGATGAGCACCTCACTGGAAAGCTCGGTAAATGTGACCAACAAAATGCGCGATGTACTGGCAACCTTCCCCGAGGTAAAACAGACCCTATCGCAGGTTGGCCGTACCAATGACGGTACCGACCCTAAAGGTTTCTTTAACGTACAGATACAGGTCGACCTAAAACCTAAAGACCAATGGGAAAGCGGTCTGACACAGGAACAATTGATCGCCAATATTGATAAAAAGCTGAGTCAATTCCCTGGTATCATTTTCAACTATTCGCAGCCTATCATTGATAATGTGGCCGAGGCCGTTGCTGGTGTACCTGCTTCCATGGCCGTAAAAATATTTGGGCCCGATTTTGATGTACTTGATCACAAGGCCGACTCTGTAATGGATGTCCTGAAACATGTTCAAGGCGTTGAAGATCTTGGTATACTCCGCAACCTGGGCCAACCAGAGTTCAGAATTGAGCTTGATCAACGCAAAATGGCTCTTTATGGTGTATCGACCGCCGATGCCAATGCCGTTATTGAAATGGCCATAGGCGGTAAAGCGGCTACTACCCTTTACGAGGGAGAGCGTAAATTCGATATCCGGATCCGCTATCAAAAGCCTTTCAGGGATACCCAGGATAAGATCGAAAACCTAATGGTACCTACTATGAACGGGGCAAAGATCGCCATTAAGGAAATATCTAACATCACTACCCAAACCGGGCCGGCCTTCATTTACCGCGACAACAACATGCGTTATATAGCGGTTAAATTCTCGGTGCGTGGTCGTGATTTGGGCAGCACCATTGCCGAAGCACAGCAAAAAGTAAACGCTGCTGTTAAGCTCGATCAAGGCTATTCCTTTACCTGGAACGGTGAGTTTGAAAACCAGATCCGTGCTTCCAATACATTGGCCCATGTAGTACCCATATGTTTACTGGTTATATTTCTAATCTTATTTATCACTTTTGGCAATGCTAAAGATGCTGTACTGGTTATCATGAATGTACCGTTCGCGCTTATTGGGGGGATATTGGCCTTGCATATTACCAACACTAACTTTAGTATATCTGCCGGTATCGGCTTTATAGCCCTGTTTGGCGTTTGTATCCAGAACGGGGTGATATTGGTATCCGTTTTCCGGAAGAACCTTGAAGAGCGGATGCACCTTAACGAGGCCATACTGGAAGGCGTAATTTCAAGGGTACGGCCGGTAGTGATGACCGCCCTGATGGCAGCTATTGGTTTATTACCTGCGGCCGTATCAACCGGTATTGGTTCCGAGACCCAAAAGCCATTAGCCATTGTGGTGATTGGCGGTCTGGTGACCTCAACCATTTTGACGCTGCTGATATTGCCGATCATTTATGCCATTGTTTACCGCTTAATTCATCGCCGCGAAAACCGCAAGCTTTTGAAAAAAATGGGAGTAGTACGTAATGCTTAAAACTTTTTAAACCTTAAATTTTAACAATTTTTAGTATAAAACAAGGCAAAAGGCATTGCTTTTTATCCTGTTTTTGAAAGTTCCAACGCCATTTTAACACTTTTTAACAAATTTTCGAGAGGTTTTAAAAGGTTTAAAAAGTATTGATAAACTGACAATCAATAACTATATAAAATGGTCTACTTTTTGTCTCTTGCGGGCCATAACTTAAGAGCCCCTGTTTCCACGAATAATGGAAACCGGGGCTCTTAATACATACAAAATACACGAAAAATCAGTGGGGTGTTCTTTGCCAGTTGATACCAAACTAAAGTGTCAACTTGGCGCAGACAACTCACCCGCCTGCGCTTCGCTGGGCGACCCTCTCTTCACCTGCGGCGGAAAGAGGCTAAAAAATACATTTGTCATGCTGAACAGAGTGAAGCATCTGTTGTACATCAGGCATATTGAAGAAGATCCTTCGCTCCAGGATGACAAACTTTTCAGAATTCCCTCTTTCCAGCGAAGCTGAAGAGAGGGAGACTGAGCATAGCGACGGTCGGGTGAGTCGTCTGCGACAATTTTGTTACGCCCTACCGGGACCAACTGATTTTTTACTAATTATAATATTTAAGTTTTAATTTGCGCGATATAATAAACAGCATTTACCTGTATGCCCGCTATAAAATTTGTGTTCCGTAATGTTTTAGTATTTTCTTTGTTACTGACTACAGCGTCTATGGCCCTTGCCCAAAAGGCCGAAAAGAAAAAAGAGAAGGATTACGCCCAGTTGGTTGATCCTTTTATCGGCACCGGCGGACATGGGCATACTTATCCCGGTGCTGTGCTGCCTTTTGGCATGGTACAGCTTAGTCCCGATACGCGTTTAACCGGTTGGGATGGCTGCTCAGGTTACCATTTTACAGATACGGTAGTTTATGGCTTTTCACATACGCATTTGAGCGGTACCGGCATTGCCGATTATTGCGACGTATTATTTATGCCCACCACCGGCGATCCTGAGTTTAAAAACACTGAATACCGCTCAGGCTTTAAAAAGAAAAATGAACTGGCTTCTCCCGGATATTATAAAACCCTGCTTGATAAATACAACATTGGTGTGGAGCTTACCGCCACTACCCGGGTTGGTGTACATCGTTATGATTACCCCAGCACCCCAAAAGCCAACATCATCATAGATCTGCAGCACCGCGACATCGTGATCAATTCCTGGATAGAGGTAGTGAATGATCATGAAGTGCGTGGTTATCGCGAATCCAGTTCCTGGGCAAAAGGTCAGCGTATTTATTTCTATGCCAAATTCTCCAAACCCTTTAAAAGCTATGGCATAGCCAGTAACGATCAATTACAGGAAGGCCAGAAAAAAGTAGAAGGCAAAAACATCAAAATGTACCTGCAGTTTGATAACCCCGGTGAGGTAATTTCCAAAGTAGGTATATCAGCGGTAAGCGCCGAAGGAGCCTTAAAAAATCTGGATGCCGAAGTCCCTGATTTCGACTTTAAAAAGATACAAAAAACGGCAAGAGCCACCTGGAATACCGAACTGAATAAGATCCAGGTGGAGGGCGGAGCTCCTACCGTTGCCCAGGCCACACAAGCCGCCCAAACAGAACTCCGCGCAAATGGCGGCGGCAATGGTCGCGTCCCTAAAGAAAAACGACCTGTTGTGCCCGATTATTCCCACATCAAACAAACCATTTTCTATACCGCCTTATACCACGCCATGCTGGCGCCAAACATTTATAATGATGTAGACGGGCAATACCTCGGGCTTGATCAAAAGGTACACACTGCCCAGGGCTTTAACTACTATACCGTATTTTCGCTATGGGATACCTTCCGCGCCGAAAACCCTTTGCTAACGCTTATCGACAGAAAACGTACCCGTGATTTTATCAAAACCTTCCTGGCGATGTATGGGCAGGGTGGTTTATTACCCATATGGCCGCTGGCCAGTTCCGAAACCTATTGTATGATCGGCAATCATTCTATCCCGGTTATTGTGGACGCTTACGCCAAAGGCATCCGTGATTTTGATGCTGCCGAAGCCTTTACCGCCATGAAAGCTGCGGTAAACCGCGACCAGTTTGGCTTAGATAATTACCGTAAAAATGGTGCTGTACAGGCCGATACGCAAAAGGAATCGGTTTCTAAAACGCTGGAGTATGCTTATGACGACTGGTGCATTGCCCAGATGGCCAAAATGCTGGATAAACCACAGGATTATGCTGAATACATCCAACGTGCCCAATACTGGAAAAACGTATATAACAATCAGAATAGCTTTTTGCAGGCCCGTATTAACGGCGGCTGGTTTGCTCCTTTTAATCCTACCGAGATCAACCCTAATTATACAGAAGGTAACTCCTGGCAATACTCATTTCTGGTGCCTCAGGATATTGATGGATTGATAACGCGCATGGGCGGAAAACAGGCTTTTGAAGCCAAACTGGATGAGTTGTTTACCACTGATTCAAAACTGAGTGGTAATGCACCACCCGATGTGGCCGGTTTAATCGGTCAGTATGCGCATGGCAACGAGCCAAGCCACCACATGGCCTACTTATACAACTTTACCGATTCGCCCGATAAAACCCAGTTTTATATCGACCGGATCCTGCGTGAGGAATACAGCGAAAAACCAGATGGACTGGCAGGCAATGAAGATTGCGGACAGATGTCGGCCTGGTATGTGATGAGCTCCCTGGGCATTTATAATATAGCCCCGGGGCAAAATCAGTTCCTGGTGGGGATCCCCCAATTTGATAAGGCCACGGTTTACCTCGAGAACGGCAAAAAGTTCGTTATTGCCAATCCGGGTGCAGGCATAAGCCGGGCCAATACCTACTTGCAGGGCATGAGCCTCGCCAAAAAATCGTATAATAAACTGTATTTAAATTACAGCGACATAGCCGATGGAGGCGAATTTGAGGTATTTACAGGCAGGTTGTCCAACAAATTATTTTTGCAGGACCTGGAGAAACCTGTATCTGCCATTACCGATAACATCATCGTAACCAATCCGTATATCATAGCACCATCCAAAACATTTAAACAACCCTTCAGCATACAGATCAAAAGCGCGGATGCCGATGCCAAAATATATTATACGCTTGATGGATCGGCGCCTACTGCCAGCTCAATCTTGTATAATGCACCTGTTACTATCTCTGCCAATACAACAGTTAAGGCTGTAGCTATTGTAAATGGTAAAAGCAGTTTTATTGATGAGGCCAGTTTTGTGAAGGAAAATTGAGTGGAATAGTTATTTGGTGCTAAAGCCCATAGTTATTTCACTTGTATCCGTTGGTTAAAACCAACGGCAATGAAGAATATATATAACTTACTTTTTTATTCATTGCCGTCTCATTTATGGGACGGATAATGGAGGCATTTAGAGGCTTTAGCCAAAAAATATAATCTTCCGACCATCTCGACCATTGCATATGTTCTCGCCAGCAATCGCATAGTTGTTTGTGAGAACACGAACAACGGGATGCGGGTTCCACGACATCCCTAATAGCATGATTTACAAAAAATTAAAACATTGATGGCAAAATATGGTTAGCTTTAATTAATAATCAATAAATCTAAATCATAAATCACCATGAACGACTCACCATCAACAGACAACGGCAAAACAGCCGGAATTGTAAGTTATTTTTTTATCATCGGCTGGCTTATCGCTTATTTCGCTATGTATAAGGATAATAAAACCGCGCAGGCAAGCTATCAGTTAAGGCAAACGCTATTATTTCATATCGTTTCCATAGTTATTTACTGGGCGGCTTCGGCTATTTTCGCGGCTATCTTTTTCTCCGGCGGATATACTATGGGCTATTCACTTTTTTGGATAATCCGCGTTGGGTTATTTATTTTATGGGTGATAGGCTTTATAGGCGCCATTAACGGCGAAAGTAAACCAATACCGCTTATTGGCGAAAGGGCACAAACGATGTTCTCGAATATATAATCGTCTTATCTCGTTTAAATGTGTCCTCACTGGCAATAATTTAAGTTGGTTGTGATGATGGACACCACGAAACCTATCAACTCGTCATTGCGAGGCACGAAGCAATCTCTACGTGAGCAGGGCAATCAGAAAAGTTCGCTCTGTATAGTATAGAGATTGCTTCGTGCCTCGCAATGACGCGTTTAGAGAAAATTCCTCTCACTCTTTTTCCAATATCTTTTTCGCTTCGTCCAGTTTCTCCTTTTCCTCTTTAGGCAGCACCGGATATTTTAATTTCAGATCTTTTAGTGTTTGAAGGATAACCGTTGAAATGGCTATACGGGTAAACCATTTTTTGTCGGCCGGTATTACATACCAGGGGCAATCTTTGGTGGCGGTTTCCTGGATAGCTTTTTGATAAGCATCCATGTAATCATCCCAATACCCACGTTCTTCAACATCAGATGCCGAAAATTTCCAGTTCTTCTTCGGATCGTCTATTCGTTCCAGAAAACGTTCCTTTTGCTCCTTTTTTGAAACGTGCAGAAAAAACTTAATGATCACCGTTCCATTACCGGTAAGGTGCTCTTCAAAGGCCCGGATACTTTGATAACGTTTATCCCAAAATTTGGAGTCAATGTCTTTTACATTATTTATACCGGGTAAATTTTCTTTTAATATGAGTTCCGGGTGCACTTTGGTAATGAGCACATTTTCATAATGCGAGCGGTTATGGATACCGATTCGACCACGCTCGGGCAGGTTTTTGTAGTGGCGCCACAAAAAATCATGTTCATAATCCTCAGTGCTGGGTTGTTTAAAACTATATACCTGGCAGCCCTGAGGGTTTAAGCCCGAAAAGGTATGCTCAATGGCGCTATCCTTTCCGGCTGCATCCATCGCCTGAAAGATGATGAGCAGCGCATATTTATTAGCAGCGTAAAGCTCTGTTTGCAGGTCGGTTGTTTCTTCTATCAGTGCAGTGAGCACTTCTTTGGCATCATCTTTTTCAAAACCATCTGCATAAGCGGCATCATGATCTTTAAGCGAAAAGCCCTTACCATTATCGATCTTAAACTTGTTAATTATGTTACTCATATCAAAAAAATTGCCTTACAGTTTTGTCAACTTAAAATTTAGATGTTAAAATTGCGTTGATAACGGTACTGTTTGTTTAAATTTATAATTATCCGCATCCACAGTGATCAATTCAAAATTGACCGAACCTAAATTAATACGGTTTTAAGGTACTGAAAATTTAATGCCTTACGCGTGCAAACAGGCTTGGTGACGGGTATACTGTAACTTTTATGTAAACTGTATATATTAATATTTGTTTGGTGCTATGATTTAGTGTCATTATTTTACATCTTTACCCAATGTTCCGACGTATACGAAACCGATTTCTAAGATATTTCGCCATATTTATTTACTTCGTCATCATCTTTTTTTGTTGTATCGAACTCAATTTCCTCTGGCTTTCAGGTTACTCACCTGATATGCAGGACATTAAAAACCCTGTAATGTCTGTTGGTTCTGAGGTATACACAGCAGATGGTAAGCTGATAGGCCAATACTATAAGGAGAACCGCTCCCCTGTGGAGCTCAAAAACATCTCGCCCAATCTCATTAACGCTCTTATATCAACCGAAGACGTACGTTTTTACAAACATAACGGTGTTGATTTCTACTCGTTTTTTACCAGTATGCTATCTACGGCCAAAGGCGAACGCCGCGGGGGCAGTACCATTACGCAACAGCTGGCCAAAAACCTGTTTGAAACCCGTAAACGCAAATCGCAGGGTTTTATTAAGCATATCCCGGTGATCCGCACCATCGTTTACAAGTGTAAGGAATGGCTTACCGCCTTTAAAATTGAACATGTTTATAACAAGGAGCAAATACTTACACTGTATTTAAATACGGTGCCTTTTGGCAATAACTCCTTCGGTATTAAAACCGCTTCATTAAAATATTTTAACAAAACACCGGATAAGGTTAGTCCGGCAGAAGCAGCGCTGCTTATCGGTATGCTTAAAGCTACCTCGAGTTACAACCCTATTAAAAACCCTGAGCGTGCATTGGAGCGTCGTAACATCGTGTTAGGGCAAATGCAGAAATATGGCTATCTGACCAAAATTGGTTACGATACCAGTTTTAAAGCGCCAATAAAACTTGATCTGAGCTATGTGGAAGAAGATTCGCATGGCGACTCCTACCTGCGCCGCGCGGTAGAAAAATGGCTGGATAAATGGTGTAAAGAGAATGGCTATAACCTATATGAGGATGGCTTAAAAATATATACCACCATTGATTCGCGCCTGCAGCGATATGCCGAAGAAGCCGTTGCCGAAAAAATGAAGATGCTGCAAAAGCGTTTTAATAACCTGTGGGGTAATAAAAATCCGTGGCGCGACTCCAAGGGCGTGGAGATCAAGGATTTTATCCTGAAAAACGAACAGCGCCTGCCTATCTTCAGTTTGCTGGAAAAGAAATATAAAGGCGATACTGTTCAAATTCAGCAATATTTTAAACAGAAGAAACGGATGACCGTTTTTACCTGGAACGGTGAAAAAGATACTACCTTCTCGACCATCGACTCGATCAAATATTACGCGAAGATCCTGAATACCGGTATGATGACCCTGGAGCCATCAACAGGTAAAATAAAAGTATGGATAGGTGGTATCGATCATCGCTTTTTTAATTACGACCACGTAAACCAGGCACGCCGCCAGGCAGGTTCAACATTTAAGCCATTTGCTTATTTAACCGCGCTGGATAATGGTTTTACCCCTTGCGATAAATTTACGGACAAACCCGTAACCATTAAATATAAAGACAATGGTAAGGATGAAGTTTGGCAGCCCAACAATGCCGACTTTAATTTCTCGTACCGCGAAATGTCATTACGCTGGGCCATGGGTAAATCGGTAAACTCCATCACCGCGCAGCTGACCGAAAAGGTGGGCTGGGATAAGATTGTAGAATACGCGCATAAATGCGGTATCGAAAGTCCGCTAAAATCGGTACCATCGGTATCATTAGGCTCGAATGATGTTTCGGTTTTTGAAATGGTAAGGGCATACAGCACCTTCCTGAACAAAGGCCAGAAATTAGACCCCATACTGGTAACCAGAATTGAGGATCAGGACGGTAGCGTATTGAAGGAATTTACTTTAAAACAAGAACAGGTGATCAGTCCTGAAACAGCCTGGCTGATGCTGTATATGTTCCGTGGAGGTATGGAAGAACCGGGAGGTACCTCACAAGCCTTGTGGGAATACCCGGGGCTATGGAAAAAAGACAATAACCAAATTGGTGGTAAAACAGGCACTTCGTCTGATTATGTCGACGGCTGGTATATGGGTATTACCAAAGACCTGGTAACCGGTATATGGGTTGGCGCTGATGACCGCAGTGTTCACTTCACCACCTCCGAAACCGGTGAAGGCTCGCACACGGCCCTGCCTATTTTTGGCCGCTTTATGGAAAAAGTTTATGCTGATCCAAAATCGGGATATACTTACGGACCGTTCCCGAAACCATGGGTAAAAATCACCAAGGAGTACAATTGTCCGTCGCCAAGAATAGTGACCGATACCGCAACAGTCGACAGTACAAGCAACCCTATTGATACAACGCACGTATTACCTACACCGGCAGCACCAACCACTACACCTGAAAATCAGGAAGGCACGCCACCGGGACAATAGCGGACAGATGTGCAGATATGCAGATTTTAGATGTGCAAATGATAAATGATGATACATTTCACTTATTTATCATATGCATATTTGCACATCCGTATATCTGCACATCCACACATATTTTTCATTAAATTAGCGATATCTATTTAGTTAAGTTATGAATAAACACTACTCCTTATCAAATAGGGCCCAAAAACTCACCCTTATACTCCTTTGTTTTATAGGTTCCTTGTTGATAAGCACCGGTGCCTATGCTCAATATTTTGGGCAAAATAAAGTGCGTTATAAAAATCTCAAGTTTAAAGTTTATAAAACCCCGCATTTTGAAATTTACTATTACCTAAAAAATGATAGTATGGTAAAGCGTTTTGCCCAGGAAAGCGAATTGTGGTATACTTTACATCAGCAGGTATTTAAAGACACATTTAAGACAGCCAACCCTATTATCCTATACGCCAACCATCCCGATTTTCAACAAACTACCGCTATCGACGGCGAAATTGGCGTGGGCACAGGTGGTGTTACCGAAGGCCTGAAAAACCGGGTAGTAATGCCGGTGATGGAAACCAACCAAACCACCCGCCACGTTATCGGGCACGAGCTGGTACACGCTTTTCAGTACCGGGCGCTGCAGGCTGGTGAAGGTGATAGTTTCGAGGAGATCAATAATATCCCGCTATGGATGATTGAGGGTATGGCCGAATATCTGTCATTAGGTAAAAAGGATTCCTACACGGCCATGTGGATGCGTGATGCTTACCTGAACCATGATATTCCCACTGTACGCGACCTTACGGAAAGCAATAAGTATTTTCCCTATCGCTATGGCGAGGCTTTCTGGTCGTTCCTGGGCTCAACCTATGGGGATACAGTAATTGTACCCTTCTTTAAGAATACGGCACGCTACGGCCTTAATTATGGCATCAGGCGTACCTTTGGGTACGATGACAAGACCTTGTCGCGCTTATGGAAAACCTCCATCGAGAACACTTACAAACCCTTTCTAAAAGATACAGTTCAAAAACCGGTAGGTCTTAAGCTGATAGACAGCAAAACAGGCGGCGACCTGGTAGTGGCACCAGCGGTAAGCCCGGATGGCAACTATGTAGCCTTTTTATCGGCTAAAAGTTTGTTCTCCATCGACCTCTATCTGGCCGATGCGCATACGGGACGCATCCTACGAAAGCTCACGAGCAAAGTATCCAATACGCATATTGATGAGTTTAACTTTATAGAATCGGCAGGCACGTGGTCACCGGATGGTAAACGCTTTGCCTTCAGTGTATTCAGCAAGGGGCGGAACCGGATGATCGTGGTGGATGTAGCCAGCGGCAATACACTGGATGATGTCTCGATGGAAAAAGCCGAACAGTTCAGTAACCTTTCATGGTCGCCCAATGGTAAAGACATTGTTTTCCAGGGGTTATCCGAAGGGCAAGGCGATCTGTACTCTTATAATTTTGATACCAAAAAAGTTACCCAGCTAACCAACGATAAATATTCCGATTATCAACCCAGTTATTCCAGGGATGGTAAAAAAATCATCTTCTCCAGCGACAGAAGCACTTATGACCAGTCGTTAGAACAGGATATCCCATTTAACCTGGCCGAACTTGACCTCGCCACAGGTAAAATAACCGACATCAAAATATTTAACGGTTCAAACAACCTCAACCCGCAATACTCTGCCGATGGTTCGCAGGTATACTTTTTATCAAACCGCGATGGTTTCCGCAATATGTACCGTTACACCCTCAGCAGCGGTAAAATTGAGCAAATGACCGATCTGTTTACCGGCATCTGCGGTATTACAGAGTATTCGCCGGCATTAAGTATCTCCAATCACGATGATGTGGTTTACTCTTATTATCGTGCTCAAAAGTACTCCCTGTATAATGCTAAGGCATCTGATTTTAAACCGGTTACTTTACAGGCTACAGATGTAAACTTTAGTGCAGGCATACTGCCACCGGCCCGCGCTGTTGGTGTCGATCTGATCAACTCCAACTTAAATAACTACCTGGCTTATAAAAAGATTCCTGCCGATTCGGTTGTTAACATCGCTTACAAACCCAAGTTTAAGCTCGATTATTTGGCTGGCAGTGGTATTGGCATTGGCGTAAGTAGTTTTTACGGTACAAGTCTTTCAAGCGGCATACAAGGGGTATTTAGCGATATATTGGGACGTAACCAGATATTCGCGGCAGCCTCGGTTAACGGACAGATCTATGATTCCGGTGCGGCAATAACCTATGTAAATCAAACCGGCAGATGGAACCTTGGCTTTGGCATATCGCACATTCCTTATCAATTTGGTATTCAAACAAGAACATTCCCAACAAAAAGTGTGAGCGGTAAAAACGAGACTGTCCTTTCAGATAATATTGACATCATACGCAATTTTGAAGATGCGGCCAGGGTATTCACCTCCTATCCTATTTCCAAAACAACGCGTTTTGAGGTTGGCGCCGGTGCATCCTACAACACCTACAGGGTTGATCGGTACAGCGATTACTATGCTTTAGATACCACTATCAATGCCGATAAAAGCAAAACCATTACCACAAATTATTTAACATCAGATAAGAAAAAGATCTCCAATGACGATGAAGGTAAACTGATTGGCACCAGCCTGAAATCATACTCGCTTTTTCAGGTATCAACCGCTTTAGTGGGCGACAATTCCTTTTTTGGTGTAACTGCCCCGCTCAACGGTTTCAGGTATCGCCTGGAAGCTGAGTACAATTTCGGCACATACCATTTCTTCGCGCCAACTATCGATCTGCGGAAGTATGTACGGGTTGAACCGGTTACTTTTGCTGCGAGGTTTTATGGCTATGGTCGTTTTGGCGGTGATGCCACCGGGCTTTATCCCTTATACGTAGGCTATCCGTTTTATATACGCGGTTATGAAGGCCAAACTTTTTACAACAACGGCAAAGCAGGTACTAATGGCTTTACCATTGATCAGCTATCAGGCAGCCGCATAGCGGTTTTCAACTTCGAAGTGCGTTTACCGCTTACCGGACCGGAGAAACTGGCCCAGATCAAATCAAAGTTCCTGTTTACCGATCTTAACTTATTTTTCGATGCGGGCTTAGCCTGGAATGCCGGCGACCATATTTATTTCCAGAAAAACCCACCGGTAATAGGCGAAAAACCGGTACTTAATGACGATGGCACGCCTACTATAGCAAACGGGCAACCCGTTACCGAAGCGGTGTATGGCAGGGTTCCGGCGTTAAGCGCTGGTATATCATTAAGGATTAACGTATTTGGGGCTTTTGTGCTGGAGCCTTACCTGGCTGTTCCATTCAATCGTACCGATGTTAAAAAGCCACTATTTGGTTTAGGGTTTACACCCGGATGGTAGCCAAACATCACATAAAAGTAATAAAAGCAAAAGCGGCAATAAAGTCGCTTTTTTTATTTAAAACCTAAACGGCTTAAAATAGTTATGAAATAATATCTGTTTATATTTGCAGCCTGATATGAAAAAAATACTGTTATTGAGTCTGGCTCTGATGATGTGTAGCTTCGCCGTACTTGCCCAGGCAGCTGATACCGACCCGGTTAATAACATTCCGGCATTAGGCCCGATGCATACTATTGCCGGCGACAGTATGCAACCCGCTAATGATATTGTACAAAATATAGCCTCGGACAAGGATCTGTCCATCTTCTATAATTTTGTTAGTTCGGCCAACTTAGCCGAGACTTATAAAAGTAAAGGACCTATTACCATATTCGTGCCCGCTAATGATGCATTTGAAAGTTTATCTCCCGGCAAGCTCGATACGCTTTCAAAACCCTCGCATGTTTGGGAGTTAACCCACATCCTTGCTTATCACGCTGTTGCCGGGAAATTTAGCGCCAAGGAATTGCATAAACTGATCAATAAGCATAAAGGGTCAACTACTTTAACTACGCTTAGCGGAGGCAAACTGATCGCTAAAATTGATGGCAATAATAATATTGTATTAGAGGATGAAACCGGTGGTCAAAGTATCATTAGCCGGTTTGATATTGCACAAAGCAACGGCGTAGTACATATCGTCAACAAAGTGCTGTTGCCCAAACCCAAAGCCGTATAATAATACAGGCGAATGACAATCTGCCTAAAACAGTATTACGTATTTAAGATATAATATTTGTAAGGTTTTGTTGCTATTGGCGACTAAACAAACAAAAGCACAATGAGTGTAATAACTCATTATTCTATTTATATTGATTAAATACTTAAAAATGAAAAGATCAATTTTAGTAATAGCGATATTATTTGTTGTGACTGCATTTGGTTGTCAGAACAGCAGTGGCCAGATTGCCAAAAAGAAGCTGAGCAAACCAGCAGAAGAGTGGAAGAAAACACTAACCCCCAACCAATACCATATTATGGTTGAAAGCGGAACAGAACCGCCATATAAAAACGACTACTGGAACAATCACCAAAAAGGTGTTTATGTAAGTGCGGCCACCGGAGAGGTACTATTTAGCTCCGATGATAAATTTGACAGCGGCACAGGCTGGCCAAGTTTTGTAAAACCCGTTGACTCCAAAAAAGTTGCCATTGTACATGACGACAGCTATGGCATGAGCCGCGACGAAGTTATCGAAAAAAGTACTGGTTTACACCTGGGTCATGTTTTTGACGACGGCCCTGCAGACCGTGGCGGCAAAAGATACTGCATGAACTCGGGTGCATTAAAATTTATTAAAAAGTAACCGCCCGGCGATTAGCATTTACAGATGGGCGCAATTGCGGCCTTACCCGTAAACCACTTTCAAACTTTAAACCAATGGTCAGATCTATCCAGTCCGGATTAACAGGTCTGATCATTTTTTCTTTTTGCGGGCGGGTGTAGGTGCTTACTACTTTGAAACGTTCCATGGCCTGTTCTTCAGTATTGATCTCTTCAAAATAAACCAAACGGTTAAGCTGCTGTGCGCTGTCGAAAAATAAAGTGGGCATATCGCTGTAGAATTGCAGTGTCTTTACCAGATCTGAGCATAAACCAACGTGAAGATTTTTCCTGTTTCTGTCGGTGATGATATATACAAAACGTTTCATTTTATGATAAAAATTTTGGTGAACCAATATTTATTACTAACTTTATGAGCATAAAATTACTAATAATTTTAGCAAATGCAAATTTTATGTCAATAATTTCACAAAATATTAAGTTTCTCCGCAAAAAGAAGGGTTTAACCCAACAGCAATTTGCCGATCAGTTAGGTATAAAACGTTCATTAGTAGGCGCATATGAAGAAGAAAGAGCCGAACCCAAATACGAACTACTAAAAACTTTAGCAATATTTTTTGACATTACTATTGATGATTTTATTAACGAAACCATCGATGAAAAATGGGCGCCAAAACCCAAAGGCAATCCGGCTAACCTGCGCATACTGAGCATCTCTGTTGATAAAGAGGATAACGAGAATATTGAAATGGTACCGTTAAAAGCAAGCGCGGGCTACCTAAATGGCTATGCCGATCCGGAATATGTATCTCAATTACCTAAATTTTATCTGCCTATGTTTAAACAAGGCACCTACCGTGCTTTTGAAATAAAAGGCGATTCAATGCTGCCTATAATATCAGGCGATATTATTATAGGTGAATACCTGGAAAACTGGGCCGATATAAAAAGCGGCGAAACTTATATTGTGATATCTAAAAACGATGGGGTTGTATATAAACGTATCGGTAATAAATTTAAAGAAAACAAAAAGCTCAAATTAATATCGGATAACCCCGTTTATGAGCCCTATGAAATAAACGGCGAGGATGTGCTGGAAATATGGAAAGCAAAAGGCTATATCTCCACACAATTACCGCAACCCACACCTGAGCCTACCATGGAAAGCCTCACCAGTATGATGGCTCAGATGCAGCGCTCCATATCCAATTTACAACAAAGCAACAATTAAGTTACATCAGCTTATTTAAACCTTTACGGCATATCTTTATCCTAAGATTATAAAACGTAAATAAATTAAAAGCTATGAAAAAATTGTTGTTAATGTGCTGTTTCCTTATCGGGATTTCAGCGGTAAGCCGTGCACAAGGTGGCGGTATGAGAAAAAGTCCGGAAGAAAGGGCTAAAGCTCTGCAAACACAGCTAAAGCTTTCTGACGATCAAACCACTAAAGTAACCGCCATATATAAAGAACAGGCTACCAAAATGGATAGCGTCAGAACAGCAGCAAATGGCGATAGGGATGCGATGAGAAGCGCTATGATGCCAATGATGAAAGCAACTAATGATAAGATTAAAGCCGTTTTAACACCAGAACAAGCTACTGCTTATGATGCCGCTATGAAAGAACGCATGGACAGGATGAGACAAGGCGGCGGAGGCGGCTCACAAAATTAATTCATAATAGAAGCGGCTTAGCGCCGCTTTTTATATTTTTGCACAAATCATTTTCATTTGACGGCTGCAGAAATATATTTAAAAACCAGGCTTAACGAAAGGCAATCATCAGGAACGTACAGGAGATTAAAACCCGAAAACGATCTTATTGATTTTTGCTCTAACGATTATCTTGGCTTTGCACGATCTGCCACCCTAAAGAGCAACATTGAGCAGGAAGTACAAAATCACCCGCATAGCTTTAATGGCTCAACCGGATCCCGGCTGTTATCTGGTAATTTACAATATGCCGAAGACCTGGAAAAAACCATCGCTGTTTATCATCAGTACCAGGCTGGTCTCCTTTTTAATTCCGGGTACGATGCTAACCTGGGTTTGTTATCATCTTTAGCACAGCGTGGTGATACTATTATCCTGGATGAACTGATCCACGCCTCGGCAATTGACGGCGCCCGACTAAGCTATGCCAATCGTTACAGCTTCAAACATAATGATACCGAAAGCCTGGAAGCTAAATTAAAACTGGCTAAAGGGAATTGTTACGTGGTGATAGAAAGCGTTTATTCTATGGATGGGGATACGCCACCGCTATTGGATATACTGCATATTACAGAAAAATACGGCGCTAACTTAATTGTTGATGAAGCTCATGCAGTAGGGTTATATCCAGCGGGGTTAGTTGCCGGACTCGGCTTACAAAAACGGATTTTCGCATCAATCGTTACTTTTGGTAAAGCACTGGGTGGTCACGGGGCCATTGTATTGGGCAGTGAGATATTAAGACAATATCTGATCAACTTTGCCCGTCCTTTTATTTATACTACAGCTGCCTCCTTTCATCAACTGGCATCTGTAAAAATGGCTTACCAATTGCTAAATAGTGCGGAACAGGAGGTCATAGATCTCAAAAACAATATCAAACTGTTTAAAGAACAGATCACCTCGAAAGGCACATATCCATTATTAAATAGCGACAGCCCTATTCAATGCATCGTGCTTGGCAGTAATGATAAGGCTCGAGGTATGGCCAATACTTTGCAAAACAGGGGGCTTGATGTGAGGGCCATACTTAGTCCAACCGTTGCCGCCGGCACCGAAAGGATCCGTATCTGCCTGCACTCATTTAACACAAGCGATGACATTATAAAACTTACTGACACTATTAATCAATTTATAAATGCCCGATAAACAACCCATATTTATTACCGGTATAGGCACCGGGGTTGGCAAAACAATTATTTCGGCCATCGTAACAGAAAAACTAAAGGCTGACTATTGGAAACCCATACAATCCGGCGATCTCGATAATAGCGATACGCTCAAGGTGCGGGACCTGGTATCGAACAAGACCACCCGCTTTTATCCCGAAGCTTATCGTCTGACCCAGCCATTTTCGCCGCATAAATCGGCCGCTATTGATAACGTAGTGATCGATATTCAAACTATTATTCCACCCAAAACCGACAATCAGCTGATCATAGAAGGAGCCGGTGGACTCATGGTACCGCTTAATGATAACGCGTTGATCATTGACCTGATCAAACAATTAAACGCTCAGGTGATACTGGTATCGCAAAATTATTTGGGAAGTATCAACCACACCCTGCTGTCGCTTAGTATGCTTAAACAATATGAAATACCTGTGCGCGGCATTGTATTTAACGGGGATAAGGATATCTACTCAAAAACATTTATCCTCAATTACTCTGGAGTAAAAGAACTGGGTCATATACCTGCTTTAGATACCATTAACTCCAAAAAAATACGCGGAGCAGGGAGCTATATTACCTTATAGTAGCGCAATCATTTTGCTAAGCAAATAATTTACCTCAATTTAGCTTTCACAAGCACATCAGCATGAAAAATATTACCGTAATAGGTTCAGGAACAATGGGGAATGGCATAGCGCATACCTTTGCGCAGCATGGCTTTATAGTATCATTGATTGACATTAACGCCGAAGCTTTAAACAAGGCCGTACAAACCATTGCCAACAACCTTGACCGGCAGGTAAAAAAAGGATCTATCGACGAGCAACTAAAAATCGATACACTAAGCCGTATCAAAACATATACGGATCTGTCATCCGGAGCAGAAAATGCTGACCTGGTAATAGAGGCTGCAACTGAGAACAGGGAGATCAAACTAAAACTATTCAAACAGCTAAGTGATATTTGCAGTAACGAGGTGATCCTCGCTTCCAACACATCATCCATATCCATCACCCAGATTGCTGCTGTTACTAAAAATCCAGGCAACGTGATAGGCATGCACTTTATGAACCCGGTACCTGTAATGAAACTGGTAGAAGTGATCAGAGGTTATGCTACTACGGATGAAGTTACGCAAACCGTGATGCAATTGTCCACAACTTTAGGTAAAGATCCGGTTGAGGTAAATGACTACCCCGGCTTTGTGGCCAACCGGATCCTGATGCCGATGATCAACGAAGCCGTTTATACCTTATATGAAGGGGTTGCCGGTGTTGAAGAGATTGATACCGTGATGAAATTAGGCATGGCACATCCCATGGGCCCCTTGCAACTGGCCGATTTTATTGGGCTTGATGTTTGCCTGGCCATTTTAAAGGTATTATATGATGGTTTTGGTAATCAAAAATATGCGCCATGCCCTTTATTGGTAAACATGGTAACAGCCGGTCACCTGGGTGCAAAAACAGGAAGCGGCTTTTATAAGTATACACCGGGCAGTAAAGACCTGGTTGTGGCGACCAAATTCACCAAAAATTCATTAAACCAATAAATATTCCAACTGTCTATAAATCTGTAACTGCTTTAAATTAAAACATATTACAGATGAAAAAGATAGCAAAAATAGGATTATTACTGGCCTTAACCGGCACCTTATTCAGTTCATGTGCTGCTGATTATTATGTTGCCGAACGCCCTGCAGAACCCGTATATGTGCGCCCGGTAGCTCCCTATCCCGGCGCTTACTGGGTACCCGGTGAATGGGCATGGCGAGGCGGAAGATATGTTTATATAAATGGTTATTATGCGCATCCACGTCCCGGTCGTACTTACGTACGGGGCTATTGGCACCCGGTTCGTCGGGGATATGCATGGCACAGAGGCTATTGGAGGTAGCCCCCCAGCCCCCTGAAGGGGGAGTTTTTTTTTAAATCTAATTTCAAACACTAAGGCCTGGTTCTAAAAAGAACCAGGCCTTAGTGTTATATCTGCACATCTGTAATCTGCACATTAAAAGCTCCCCCTTCAGGGGGTTGGGGGGTTACATCCGCTCGGGCACATCAATGCCCAACAGGTTCATAGCCTTGCTGATTACTTTGGCCGATGATGCCGATAACTGCAATCGAAATTGTTTGGATATCTCATCCTCAGCTTGCAGGATTGATTTTTCGTGATAGAACTTGTTATATACTTTAGCCAGTTCATAGGCATAATTGGCTATAACAGCCGGACTGTAATCATTTGCTGCTGTACGGATGATATCAGGAAATTGAGTTAACAATACGATCAGGTCGCGCTCTACATCAGCAAGTTCGGTGACTCCAACTGTAGTATTAACCTGGTAATTCGCTTTGCTCAGTACCGACTTGATACGGGCATGTGTATATTGTATAAATGGCCCGGTGTGCCCCTGGAAATCAACCGATTCATTAGGATCAAACAATAAACGTTTTTTAGGATCAACCTTGAGCAGAAAATATTTAAGCGCGCCCATACCTATTGTATGATATAATTGCTGCTTATCCTCCTCGCTAAAACCATCAACCTTACCCATAGCTTCGGTTTGTTCTTTGGCAGTAGCTTCCATTTCGGCCATCAGATCATCGGCATCAACTACAGTACCCTCGCGCGATTTCATCTTACCCGATGGTAAATCAACCATTCCGTACGACAAATGGAACAATCCATCAGCTCCGGCCTTACCCAGTTTACGTAATATCAGGAACAGTACTTTAAAGTGATAATCTTGTTCGTTGCCAACCACATAGATAGATTTATCCATGTGAAAGTCGTTATATTTTAATTGGGCGGTACCCAAATCCTGGGTAATATAAACAGAGGTACCGTCGGAACGTAGCACCAGTTTCTCATCCAGGCCATCAGGTGTCAAATCTATCCAAACGGAGCCATCCGGCTTTCTGAAGAAAACCCCTTTTTCCAGGCCTTCTTCAATAATATCCTTACCTAAAAGATAGGTGTTTGATTCGTAGTAATATTTGTCGAAACCGACACCCAGTTGCTTATAAGTTTCAGCGAAACCTGCATATACCCAGCCATTCATGGTTTTCCACAAATCGATCACTTCGGCATCGCCTGCTTCCCACTTTTGCAGCATTTGCTGGGCTTGTTTGATAACAGGCGCATTCTTTTTGGCCTCATCTTCACTTTGACCTTCGGCTTTCAGCTCTTCTATCTGAGTTTTATAAGCCTTGTCAAACAGTACATAATATTTACCTACCAAATGATCGCCTTTCATGCCTGAGGATTCAGGTGTTTCACCATTGCCAAACATTTGCCAGGCCAGCATGGATTTGCAGATGTGGATACCGCGATCGTTCACCAGATTGGTTTTTATAACCTCGTACCCGGCCGCACCCAATATCTGCGCCACCGAGTAGCCTAACAGGTTGTTACGGATATGCCCCAGGTGTAGTGGCTTGTTGGTGTTTGGTGATGAATATTCCACCATTACTTTCTGTCCGTTAGGCTTGGCTATGGCAAAATCATCCGATAGTATATGGTTATATAGTTGTTCTATCCAGTATTCGTCGCTTATGGAGATATTCAAAAAGCCTTTGATCACATTAAAGGCGGCAACCTCTTTCAATTCATTTTTCAGATACTCCCCTATTTCGGCGCCGGTTTGCTCTGGCCCCTTGCGCGAAAATTTGGTAAAAGGAAAAGTGACTATGGTTATTTGCCCTTCAAATTCTTTCCGGGTTTCCTGTAAACTTATAGCAGCCGGGGCTACATCTGTTTGATATAGTTGTTTTATTGCTTTAACAGCTGCCTCAATAATAAAATCCATCCGGCAAAATTAATTAAATTGCCAATATCCTTGTTATAATAAAATGTTGATTATTCTGAATAGATTTGTTCTTCTTATATCCATTTATGACACTTAAAAACAACGATTTTAGAATAGATGTAACCTCCGAAATTGGAACGCTCCGCACCTTACTCATCCACAGCCCAGATAGTGGCCTGGGTAAAGTAGTACCATCAAAAGCCCAGGACTGGTTGTTTGAAGACATTGTGCACCTGGATACCATGCGTAAAAACGAGTATGATTATTACGTAAAATTGTTGCTTTATTTTTTGGATCCGGATAAGATCAAAGGCAAGTTACAGCAAATTGATCATGACCATCAACGTACATTTTTTAAGCCCGACAACCCAGGCTTTCACGCTTCGGGTAAAGTAATTGAAATACAAACTTTACTGGCCGATATTTTAAAGCAGGCCGATATCCGCGAAAAACTGGTAGCATCCGTTTGTGCTATTGAAAGCTGTAACTATCGCTTGCAGCAGCAACTGATAGATACCGATCCTGTTGAGCTGGCCAAAATATTCATATCGGGTTCATTAAGTACCGAAGAGATGATCTTCGCCCCTATACCCAACCTCATATTTTCGAGAGATATTGGCATTGCCATCAACAATCACATGTTGTTGAATAAACCCGCAAAAAAGGCACGTTTCCGCGAAACGCTGCTGGCACGGTATATATTCTTTAATCACCCCCTGTTTGCTGAATACCGCAACAATATTCTCGAAATTCCCGAAACCGCCCAGCATTTTTTACGCCCGGGCGAAGACAATCTTGAGAAAACAACGCTGGAAGGCGGTGATGTGATGATGGTAAGTCCGCAACATTTGGTTATCGGCTGTAGCGAACGCACATCCATCAGCGGTGCCAATGAGGCTATTAAGCTTTTGTTTGATAACGATGTCGTAAAAAAGGTAACCATTGTAAAAATTCCGCACAAGCGCGATTACATGCATATTGATACGGTTTTTACACAGGTTAAGCGAGATACCTGGGTACTGTTGCGTTCCCTGGCAGTAGCAGAAGCCCCTATTGAAGAACAGGAACCTATCTCCTGGTTTGCCGATAAAAAACAAAAAGAACGAGCTGAAATTGTACAGTTTGAAAAAGGCAAGAAGCCCAGATTATTCGGCTGTATCGAAGATCTGCTGGCTGATATCAGTGAAAATGATCTGGAAAGCGATCATAAAACAAAGTTCATTTATTCGGGTAATAATACTTTCCCATTTGATGCACGCGAGCAATGGACAGATTCATGCAACCTGCTGGCTATTAAAGAAGGTGTGGTTTTGGGATACGACCGTAACGATAAAACCGTGGAGGCATTTAAGCAAAATGGGTTTAATGTAATCAGGGTGACCGATTTGTTACAGAAATTTGAATCAGGCGAGCTTGATCCGCAAGAATTGACCAATACTTTAATTTTAATGCCATCAGCAGAACTTTCCAGGGCTCGTGGTGGTTTTCATTGCATGAGCATGCCGCTTTTAAGAGATAAAGTTGTCTGAATCAGATTTACAGAATTAAAGGATTTGCAGAATAACACCATAATAATTCTGTTAATTTCCCAATTCTGTAAATTCTGATTCAGACAAAAATTTTTAATAAAATGACTAATAATCAATCAACCAATAATATATTAATGATCAGGCCGGTCAATTTCGGCTTTAATGAACAAACAGCAGAGAGTAACGCTTTTCAGAACCGGGATGCCAATCAACTGGCAGTTCAGGATAAAGCCCTGAACGAATTTGATGGTTTTGTAAAAACGCTGAAAGAAAACGGAGTAAATGTTACCGTGGTTGATGATACCCCGCAGCCGCATACACCTGATTCTATCTTCCCGAATAATTGGGTATCATTTCATGCCGATGGTCAGGTATTTTTGTATCCCATGCAGGCCGAAAACCGCAGGCTAGAACGCCGGGAAGATATCATCAGCAAACTGGAAGATCATTTTAAGGTAGATCATATAGTTGATTTAAGTCGTTTTGAAGCTGAAAATAAATTTCTGGAAGGTACCGGTAGTATGGTGCTTGACCGGGAAAATAAAATAGCCTATGCCTGCCTTTCTCCCCGTACAGATAAAGAAGCACTGAGCGTCTTTTGCGAGCAGGCAGGTTATCAGGCCATCAGCTTTGACGCGGTAGACGAACATGAGAAAGCCATTTACCACACCAACGTGCTGATGTGTATTGGAAGTGGGTTTGCTGTGATTTGTACTGATAGTATCCCGAACCCACATGAAAAAGTAGAAGTTCTGGAATCATTACGGTTAACTAAAAAGGAAATTATTGAAATATCATTTGAACAAATGAACCAATTCGCTGGCAATATGCTGGAGGTAAGGAACAAGGCCGGCGAAACCCTGGTGGTGATGTCTAAAAATGCGTACGAGGCCCTTTATGAAGATCAAAAAAGCACGCTCAAAAAATACGGTAAACTGGTTTATGCTGATATCAATACGATTGAAACTAATGGTGGCGGCAGTGCCAGGTGTATGATGGCTGAAGTGCATTTACCAGCTGTGTCTAATCATTAGTTTACCCTTCTGTTATTTTGCACCAAAATATATACAGCTTTCTGACACTTTGCGCAAAAAAACTTCCTTACAGGCAAAAAGAATAAAATATTTTTAACAAACCAGTTTCTGTGCATTTGATAATGAAACTGTTTTTTGCAGGTAGAGCAGCAGCGCTTTTTTTTATTATTATCCTTTATCTCCATATTTAATTAAAAGAAATTAATTAACTATGGAGATAAAAATAAGAAAATGATTTACAAAATTTTACTATAAAGAATAAAATCTGTGCAAACACTTATAACAAATGTATCTTTTAAATGGCAACCAAAATAAAAAAGTTTTGATTATTGTGCCTCTCGGAATCCTTTCAACCCGTTCTGCACCACATCTTGCGCAGGATAGTTGTTTCTTATTGAGATTACCTGAATGATCTGTTGTTATTGATTGTAGCGACATAAATTATTCTTTTATGCAAAAATAACTACAGGTGAACAAAATGAATGCCACATAGTAAATATTTTAACTATAGAATAAAAATATTACTTTATCAAGACAACTTTTTTGCTTTTTCCTATGTCTTTTTACATGACTATAAGAATTAAACAAATACATACACACTGCGATTTATCCCTTGTTAAATAAATTACATTCAAACCATAAAAATTATCCCAACAATTAGCAGTTAATTCCGTTTAAAAATCACATTTTTGCCCCAAATTTTTTAAGGATGCAGAGTTACCAGGAATTTCTTGATTTGAGTGTAGGTTTTCCGCAGGATGGTTTTGAGATCATCGACGATGAACTATACTTTCAGGACCTTAATTTAATGGAGATGATCGAAACGTATGGTACGCCACTACGTTTTACTTATCTGCCTATGATAACCAAGAAAATACAGCAGGCCAAACTGTTGTTTCAGCAGGCTATCATCAAAAATAATTACCGTGGCAGCTACAAATACTGCTATTGTACCAAAAGTTCGCATTTCAGACACATTGTGGAAGAGGCGTTGAAAAACGAGATCCACCTGGAAACATCATCGGCCTTTGACATGCCCATGATTGATGCACTGGAGAAAAAAGGCGCGGTAAACAAAGACATTACCGTGATATGTAATGGTTTTAAGACCTTTCAGTATAAAACCTATATTATTGACATGCTGCATGATGGATTCAAAAACATCATACCGGTACTGGACAATAAGGAGGAATTTAACCTGTACGATGATGAGATTGAGATGGACACCCCTTGTAACCTGGGTATCCGTATAGCTGCCGAAGAGCAACCCGACTCTCAATTCTACACCTCGCGTTTAGGTGTACGTATGGAAGATGTGATTGATTTTTATCATAACAAAATTGAAGAAAACCCTAACTTCCAGGTAAAGTTATTACACTTTTTTATCAACTCAGGTATATCCGATACGCCATACTACTGGAATGAATTGGAAAAATACGTAACACTTTATTGCAAATTCAAAAAAGTAAACCCGGCTCTGGATACACTGGATATTGGTGGTGGTATGCCTTTCAAAGATTCGCTGGTATTTGATTTTGATTACGAGTATATGATCAACGAGATCGTAAGCCGTATTAAAGAGATCTGTGCTGATAATGACACCATCGAACCGGATATTATCACTGAGTTTGGTAAATACACCGTTGCCGAAGCTTCGGGCATTCTATATAAAGTATTAGGCCGTAAACAACAAAACGACCGTGAAAGATGGTTGATGCTCGACGGTTCATTCATTACCAATTTGCCGGATGTTTGGGCGCTGAACCAAAAATATATCCTGCTGCCCATTAATAACTGGGATTCGGAATATGAGCGTGTAAATTTGGGAGGCATTACCTGCGACGGACAGGATTATTACAACCAGGAAGCGCACATGAACAGTGTGTTTATGCCTAAAACCCGTAAGGTACAATACCTGGGCTTCTTTAACACGGGAGCTTACCAGGAAGTATTGAGCGGATACGGCGGTATACACCATTGTTTACTTCCTTCGCCCAAGCATGTGATCATTCGCCGCAATCGTGATGAAACATTCAATTTTGAGGTATTTGGTGAGGAGCAGAATAGTAAACAAGTGCTAAAAATTCTGGGCTACACTACATAAGCAGTTGGCAGTTTTGAGTTTGCCGTTGGCACAACTCTTATTATATTATTTTATAGCGATGAGTTTTATACTTATCGCTATTTTTTGACCGTTGATTTTGGTGATGGCGTTGATTCCGTTGATTTTCTGAACCCTGATTCAAAGGATTAAGGGATTTCTTGATTTTTTATCTAATTTGTTTGCCATTTTCTTTTGCAAACTGCAAACTGCAAACTGCAAACTGCAAACTGCAAACTGCAAACTGCAAACTGCAAACTGCAAACTGCAAACTGCAAACT